>NZ_JABXFD010000371.1 GCF_013372625.1 Actinomadura sp. BRA 177 | reverse complement strand
TCCCCCGTCCCCTCTCACCCCACCCTTCCTCTCCTCAATGTGGAGGCAGCCATGGCACGTGCCGCGGTCCTGCATGCGGTCGGCGACAAGGAACTCGACCTGCGCGACGACGTCACGACCGTCGATCCGGGTCCCGACCAGGTGAAGGTCAAGATCAAGGCGACCGGGGTCTGCCACTCCGACCTGTCGACCATGACCGGCGTCCTGCCGTCCGCGCTGCCCACGGTCATCGGGCACGAGGGCGCCGGCGTCGTCGCGGAGGTCGGCGACCGGGTGACCGGCGTGCGGCCGGGCGACCACGTCGTCGTCAACTGGACGCCCGACTGCGGCGAGTGCGCGGAGTGCCTGCGCGGCGAGCCGTACCTGTGCATGACCTATCTCGCGCAGTCGTTCACCGAGCCGGGCTTCAAGCTCGGCGACGGCAGCCCCGCGTTCGGCATGGCGGGCACCGGCACGTGGTCCGAGGAGATCGTGCTGCCCCGGCGCGGCGTCGTCAAGATCGCCGAGGACATCCCGTTCGAGTACGCGGCGCTGCTCGGCTGCGGCATCCCGACCGGCCTCGGCGCGGTGATGAACACGGCGAAGGTCACGCCGGGCTCCAAGGTCGCGGTCGTCGGCACGGGCGGCATCGGGCTGTCGGTGATCCAGGGCGCGCGGATCGCCGGCGCGTCCACGATCCTGGCGATCGACCCGAACGAGGCCAAGCACCCCATCGCCAAGCAGCTCGGCGCCACGCACACCGCCACGCTGGACAGCCTGGACGAGGCCAAGGGGCTGCTCACCGGCGGCGCGGGCTTCGACTACGTCTTCGAGGCCGTCGGCAAGTCGGCCGCGATCACCACGGCGTGGAACGCGACCCGGCGCGGCGGCGACGTCATCGTGGTCGGCGCGGGCGCCGCCGACGACAGCTGGAGCCAGACGGCGTTCGCGCTGCTGTTCGACGGCAAGAGCCTCAAGGCGTCCCTGTACGGCGGCTGCGACCTCAAGCGCGACATCCCGCTGTTCGTCGGCCTGTGGCGCGCAGGGAAGCTCGACATCGACGGCCTCATCACCCGCCGGATCGGGTTCGAGGACCTCAACGACGCCGTCCGCGCGCTCAACGACGGCGAAGTCATCCGCCAGGTCGTGCTCTTCGAGTAATCCGGCCGGTTGGCGCGGCCGGGGCCGTCCCGCCCGTATCATCCTTGGGTGATCCACGGTCTGGGGACGGTCCTGGCCGCGGCGTCGCTCGCCGCGCCCCTCGCCATCGCCTCCCCCGCGCATGCCGCCTCCCGCCCCGTCCGCATCCGCGACGTCCAGGGCGCGGCGCACGTCTCGCCGCTGAACGGCGCCAAGGTCTCCCAGGTCCCCGGCGTGGTGACGGCGGTGACCGTCAACGGGTTCTGGATGCAGGACCCGTATCCGGACAAGAGCGCCGCGACGTCCGAGGGCGTCTTCGTCTACACCGGGAGCCGGCCGGGCGCGGCCGCCGGCGACGCGGTCCGGGTCAACGGCAAGGTCGGCGAGTTCCGGCCGGGCGGCAGGTCGTCCGCCGGGCTGACCCGCACCGAGATCGACGCCACCGGGGTCTCCGTCACCGCGCACGGGCGGCCCCTGCCGCCGCCGGTCGTCCTCGGCGGACGGCACGGACGCCGCGCGCCCACGAGCGTCATCGACCGCGCGCACGGGAACGTCGAACGCGGCGGCACGTTCGATCCCCGCCGCGACGGCATCGACTTCTACGAGGCGCTCGAAGGCATGCGGATCAGGATCGACGACGCCGTGGCGGTCGGGCCGTCCCGCTACGGCGAGCTGCCCGTGCTGCCCGCGAACGGCGCCGGCGCCGGGGCGCGGACCAGGCGGGGCGGCATCCTGCTCCGCGACCTCGACCCGAACCCCGAGCGGATCGTCCTCGACGACGCGCTCGCGCCGCTGCCCGGCATGAACGTCGGCGACCGGCTGCCCGGCGCGAACCACGGCGTCCTCGACTACTCCTACGGCGCCTACAAGCTGCTGCTCACCGCGACCCCGAAGCGCGCCGCCGGCACGCTGGCCCGGGAGGCGACCCGCCCGCAGCGGCCCGGCGAGATGGCCGTCGCCACCGCCGCGCTGGACGGCCTGAGCCCCGACGCGCCGGCCGCCCGCTTCACCGCGCTCGCCGACGACATCGTGCGCGGCCTGCGCTCCCCCGACCTCATCGCGGTCACCGGCGTCGGCGACAACAGCGGCCCGGACGACGACGGCACCGTCGCCACCGACCAGACCGTCGCGCAGCTCGTCATCGCGATCAGCGCGGCGGGCGGCCCCGCCTACGACTGGCGGTCGGTGGACCCGCGCGACAACGCCGACGGCGGCAAGGACGGCACCAACGAGCGCGCCGGGTTCCTGTTCCGCACCGACCGGGGGCTCGCGTTCGTGGACCGTCCCGCCCCGGGCGAGCCGGTCCCGGACGAGCCGCCCGACCGGCCCGACCCGGCCGGCACCCCGGTGCGGGCCGTCCGGCGCGGCGGCACCGCCGGGCTGACGCTGAGCCCCGGCCGGATCGCGCCCGGCGCCGCCGCCTGGGCGGGCACGCACAAGCCGCTCGCCGGGGAGCTGACCTGGAAGGGCCGCCGCCTCATCGTCATCGCGAACCGCTGGTACCCGCGCACCGGCCAGGACCAGCCGCTGTTCGGCAGGCACCAGCCGCCGGCCCGGCCCACCGAGTGGCGCCGCGACGCGCAGGCCCGCGCGATGGCGGGCTTCGTGAACTCGGTCCGGAAGGTGGACGCCGACGCCGGCGTGATCGTCGCGGGCGAGCTCAACACCGGCGGAACGTCCGTGCCCGTGCAGACCCTCACGGCGACCGCCTGGCTCACCGACCTGCCCGCGTCGCTTCCCCCGGCCGACCGCTACACGGCGGTGACGTCCGGCAACTCCGAGGACCTCGACCACATTCTGCTCAGCCGGTCGCTGGGCAAGCGCAAGCACGAGATCGACATCGTGCACCGCAACGCGGAGTTCGCCGACCGGGCCGGCGAGCGCGACCCGACCGTGGTGCGCATCGACATGTCCGGGAAGTAGGCCGCTCCCCGAGTTTGGGAGAACCAAAAAGATCGTCACGGCACGTCCCGGAATGCCTCCGGTGTTTTCTCCCGGTATGGCCGGGCAGCGACGGATCGTCACGCCCCCCATCCGGAGGAGACGCCTTCCATGGCGACGCGATATAGACCGCACATCAGCCTGCTCACCCTCATATATCTGATCATCGGCGTGTTCATCGCCTGGGACCGCGGCTACATCGACGAGGGCCTCGTCGAGCGCATCATCAGCGCGCTGCTCGCCATCTTCCTCTGGGTCCTCGTCCTGCTCGGCGTCGACTTCCACATCAACTTCTGACCCCCGCGGACTCCGACCCCCACAGACAGGGCACGGGCCGTCTCCAGTCCCCGCCACGGGACGGCCCGTGTCCTCCACGACAGGTGCACATCGCGCCACGGCCATAGACCGCACAGCGCCGCGAAGGTTACGTTCCGCCCATGACGAAAAAAGACTGCAGTTGCGGACACGGCGGCGGATGCTCCTGCCCGAAGGGCTGCTCCTGCGGCTGCAACGGCTGACCCCCGGACCGCCCCCGTCTTCTAGGTCTTCGTGGGAAGCCAGTAGTAGAGGCGGGGGCCGGGGCGGGTCTCCAGGACGCCGCCGTGCTTCTCGATGATCTTGCGGGAGGCGGTGTTGTCCTCGTCGCAGGTGAGCAACGCCAGGTCGATGCCCAAGGCGTTCGCGATGGGAAGGGCCGTTCCGAGCATAGTCGTGGCGTGGCCGCGGCGGCGGGCCGACTTCCGGACGTCGTAGCCGATGTGGCCGCCCAGTTCCCGCAGCGCGGGAGTGAGCCTGTGCCGGATCGCGATCCTGCCGAAGTAGTCGGAGCCGTCCACCAGCCAGAGCGTCGTGTGCGGGACGAAGCCGTCCGGGAGGGGACCGTCCTCGTGGGCCTGCGCGCGCAGTAGCGCGGCGTATCCGGCGAAGACGTCCGGGTCCTCCCAGCGGCCTCCGTACTCGCGGAGCTCCCGCCCGATCATCGAGTTGTCGCCGGGCCCGCCGCGTCCCTCCGTGCGGAACTCCTCCATGGCCGCGACGAAGGAGCGGTGGACGGACGCGGTGGGCTCGACGAGTTCGGGCATGGTCTCCCTACTTGGGGACGGGGGCGCGCCAGAGGGTCGGGGCTCCGTTGTCGGTGCCCGTGGCCAGGACGGTGGCGCCCATGGCGGTCAGCGCGGTGAGGCGCTGGTCGCCGGGGCCGGTGAGCCCGCCGACGTCGAGGCGGCGCCAGGTCGTCCCGTCGGGGGACGTCAGGACGGCGCCGTCCTCGTTCGTGCTCGCGGTCGCGACGAAGCCCTGCGGGGTCGCCGTGACGGCCGTGGCGGTCAGGCCGGGGCCGAGGTTGCGCTGCGTCCACGTCGCCCCGGCGTCGGTGGAGACCAGCGCGACGGCGTTCGCGGCGATCGCCACGAGGGTGTCGCCGTGCGCGGCGACCTGGGTGAGCGGTGCGGTGAGGCCGGGCGGCAGCTTTGCGGCCGTCCACTTCGCGGCGTCGGGGGACGTCCAGATGGCGGGCGCCTTGTCGCGGGCGCCGACCGCGATGTACTCGCCCGCCGTCGCGGTCACGTCGGCCGGGGTGCCGTCGAGACCGGCGCGCTTCCAGGTCCGGAGGTCGGTGGAGGCCCAGGACGTGCGGGGGCCGACCGCGACGTAGCCGGACGGTCCCGTGGCGGCGGCCACCGGCGCCGGGCCGGCCGGGAACGCGGTCTTCTGCCAGGCCAGCCCGTCCTGCGAGGTCACCGCGAGCGGGCCGGGCGACGCGCCGGACGCGCGGCCCACGGCCAGCCAGCCGCCGTCGCCGTGCACGGCGTCCGACAGCCGTCCGGCGGTGCCGGGTACCTGGGCCCGCGTCCACTGCAGGCCGTCGGGGGCCGTCCAGATCGCGGCGCCGCCGTTGGTGCTGCCCACCGCGACCGAGAGGCCCTGCGCCGCGGCGAGCGACCGGACCGAGCGTTCGGTGTGGACGGCGCCCGGCACGGTGCGCAGGTCGACGCCGTGCAGGTAGGCGTCGTCGCCCTGCTGTCCGGAGACGGTGGGCTTGCCGCCGGTGGTGACCGTCAAGCCGCTGGACTGGACCGGCGCGGGGACGCTTCCGCCCGGCTGCCAGGTGCGGCCGTCGGCGCTGCGCAGGATGGCGTGGGTGCCCTTCGCGCCGCCCACGATGACGGCGAGGCCGGACGGGGTCGCGTCGAAACGCTCGATGCCGGATCCGCCGAACCGGCTCGCGACCTGCCACTTCAGGCCGTCCGGCGAGGTGAACAGGACACCGAACCGCTTGGTCTTGCGGTGCTTCTTGCGCCCGGTCGTCTGCTTGCCGTCGCGGACGGCCGCGAACCCGCCGGGACCGGCCGACAGGCCCTTCATGGGCCCGTAGGAGCCCTGCGCCTGCGGCGGCACCTTCACGCCGGTCCACGTCCGGCCGCCGTTGGCGGACTGCCAGAGGCCCTCGGTGCGTGTGGTCCGCGTGACCTTCTTGCGGCCCTTCTTCTTAGTGACCTTCTTCGGGTACGTGCCGTGGGCCGCGAGGATGTTCCCGGACGCCGCCACACGGTCGAAGTCGATGATCCTCTTGATGCTCTCGCCGCGCTGCCACGCCCGGCCGTCCGCCGAGCTCCAGGTGATGGCGTGGCCCTTCGAGGCGCCGACGGCGATGAAGCCCTGGCCGGTGCGGGCCATGTCGGTGACCTTGTCGGACGGTGTGAAGGCGGCGCCGAGGGGATGCCGCGTCCAGGTCTTGGCGTCCTTGCTCGTCCACGCGACGGTGGCGCCCGCGGGCGTCCGGCCGAGGGCCGCCCAGTGGCCGGACGAGCCGGAGACGAACTGCGGCGCCTCGCCGGGCGGGGGCGTCGAGCCGTCCGGTGTGCGGATCTCCGCGAGCTTCCAGGTGCTCCCCGCGTCGGCGGAGACGAGGAAGCGGGCCCGCTGCCGTCCCGGCGCGCCGTCGCCCTCGGTGCCGGCCGCGACGATCGTCCCGCCGGCGGAGGCGATGGTGGTGAGGTCCTGGACGAGGCCGTCCGTCGTGGCGGCCGGGTCGAGGGCGAACAGCTCGTCCGCCGCGATCGGGCCGCGGATGCCCGGCTCGGCCGGGGCGTCCGCGCGCTGCGCCACGACGATGATCGTCCCGGCGGCGACCACGACGAGCCCGGCGCCGACCGTCGCACGCGCGCGGAGCCGCCGCCACAGCGCCGGCCGCTGCACGGGCTTCGGTGCGGACTTCGGCGCGGGCTTCGGCGGACCCGCGACGAGGACGTCGCCGGGAACGGGCTTGGCGGGCTTCGGCTTCTTGGGCGCGGGCTTCGGCTTCTTGGCCGCCTTCGGCTTCGGCGCGGGCTTCGGCTCCTCCACCGGGCTCTCGGCCCGGACCGCGTTGCGGCTCTCCGCGCGCTCGCGGGGCGGGGCGCCGTGCCCCCAGGTCAGCCCGGCCGCCCGCCAGGCCTCGTAGGCGCGCTGCCAGGGCGACCGGGCGGCGGGCAGGTCGGCGACGTCGCCGGCGACGCCGAACGTCAGCCGCCGCCGGACCTCGCGGGAGCCCGCCGGTCCGTCCTCGGCCGTCCGCGGGGCCTCGTCCTGCTCCGGGGTCCTCGCCGTCACTCGCGCTCCTTCACGGTCCTGTCGGACCACCATCAAATCGCGCCATGGGGCGTCCTGTACCGACATCCGCATGAACGGCGGCCAATGGGGCCGCTGGAGCGTTCTATCACTTCAGAGCCGAGGTATCAGACCTTTCGCCCGGATCGTTCCCTTGTACGCATAACCCCGGACATGGACGACCGGCGCGCCGGCCGGCGGGTCCCCGTGCACCTCGGCGGAGACCCCCACACCGTCCGCTTCCACGCGGATACCCGGCGGTACGATGATCTCTACTTTCGACTTGTAGGCGAGCACCCGGAGGGTCGTGACCGGGCCGTCCAGCTCCGCCGAGCGGAGGTCGAGCGTCCCGGAGCCCTTGTAGACGACCGTCGTGAAGCGTTCGGGCAGCCGCCACCGTCCGGCCCGGGTCACCGAGCTCTTGTAGGCGACCTGGAACCGCCCCACGGGGCCGCTGCCGGGACGCACCGGGGCGGACCGGCCGCACGGGAGGTCGGCGGCCACGGCGCCCAGCTCGCCGTGGGTGCGCGCGGCGAGGACGAGGTCGATGCGCTCGTCCAGCTCGGGTTCGTCCAGCCGCCCTTCGGCGAAGGCGGTGTGCAGCCGGACGAGCATCTCGTCGCGGTCGCGGTCCGAGGCGCGCAGTGCGGGCGCGGGGTGCTGCTCGACGCTCATCGCATCTCTCCTTCGCGGCTGGTCGACCTCCGCAGCCTGCCCCCTCCAGCACCTGGAGGGTCAAGACGCGATACATCTTAACCCGTCGCCGTTCGGCTTTCGAGACATTCGGCCGCATCCCGACGCGCGATCATGCTTACCGGCCATTCGGACGTCCGTCCGCTAGGTTCGAAGCAGCCCGTAGATCGAGCGGTGAGGGGGGACGATCCATGGGCGGGACGCTCGGCCGCGCGCACGGCCCCTACACGCTGTACGACCTGGACGCGCTCCCCGAGGAGGGCCGCCGCTACGAGCTCGCCGACGGCTGGCTGAACGAGCTTCCGGGCGACCTGTGGCACGACCACGCCGCCGAGCAGCTGAAGACGGTCCTGAAGGAGGCGGCCCGCCAGGCCGACGCCGACGTCCACATCGCCGGCGCCCCGCAGGACGTGACGACGCCGTCCGGCATCCGCAAGCCCGACGTGTTCGCCGTGGCCCGCGACGTCGCCCGCGCGGCCCTGGAACGCCAGACCCGCACCTACTACGGCCCCGACCTCATCCTGGTCGCCGAGGTCGTCACGCCGCGCACGGTCAACGAGCAGATCGACCGCGTCCGCAAGGTCGACGAGTACGCCGCGACCGGCATCCCCCACTACTGGCTCATCGACCTGGAGCCGCGTCCCACCATCACCCTGCTCGAACTGAAGGACGACCGCTACGAGGTGACGGGCAGGGCACGCTCCGGCGAGACCCTCACCCTCGACCGCCCGTACCCGATCGCCTTCGACCCGGCCCGCCTCTCCGAAATGGACTAGCCCGTGCTGCTGCTCACGACGCTCGACGCCTGGGAGACCCTGGCCGGCCCTCGGTTCGTCCTGTCCGACGCGGGGGCCGCGTGGGCGCCGGAGGAGGCGGCGCTCGCCGTCGCCGACGACGTGTTCGCGGACGGCCAGGTCGTCGCCGTCACGCTGGACCCCGAGCCCGGCGCGGTACCCGGCCGCGGGACGATCGACAAGACGACCGCGGCCCGCGTCCGCTACCTGCGGCGCGGCCCGGACGGGCGGCACACGGCGCTGCTCGACCGGCCCGCCACCGCCGCGGCGCTCGACCTCCTGCCGCATCCGGAGGGCGGCTGGTACCGGGAGACGTGGCGGTCGGACGTGTCCTTCACGCCGGACGGCTACCCGGGCGAGCGGGCCAGCGCGACCGGCATCTACTTCTTGCTGCCACCCGGCGAGGAGTCGATGTGGCACGCCGTGCGGTCCGCCGAACTGTGGCTGTGGCACCGGGGCGGACCGCTGGCGCTGCTGCTCGGCGGCGACGACGAAGACCCGTCCGCGACCCCGGAGACGGTGCTGCTCGGCGACGGCCTGGCGGACGGGCAGGTCCCCCAGGCCGTCGTGCCGCCCGGCGTCTGGCAGGCCGCCCGTCCCGCCGGGGACGAGGAGGTCCTCGTCAGCTGCGTCGTCTCCCCCGGCTTCGACTTCGCCGACTTCCGCGCCCGGCCCTGAGGATGCGGTGCGCCGCCCGCGTGCGTGGCCTCACGGGAGCGGCGCACCGCAAGGTCAGTCGGCGGAGAAGGCGGCGTCGAAGGCGCCCTCGGGCGGTGTCATCGCGTTGAGGGCGCGGACGAACTCCAGGGCCTCCGGGGCGCCCTGGAGGCGGTCCATGCCGGCGTCCTCCCATTCGATGGAGATCGGGCCGTCGTAGCCGATCGAGTTCAGCGAGCGGAACACGTCCTCCCAGGGGACGTCGCCGCGGCCGGTGGAGATGAAGTCCCAGCCGCGCCGCATGTCCGCCCACGGCAGGTGGGACGAGAGGCGCCCGCGCCGGCCGTCGCCCGTGCGGACCTTCGTGTCCTTGCAGTCGACGTGGTAGATCCGGTCGCGGAAGTCGAACAGGAAGCCCACCGGGTCGAGTTCCTGCCACACGAAGTGGGACGGGTCGAAGTTCAGCCCGAACGCGGGACGGTGCCCGATCGCCTCCAGCGTGCGGACGGTCGTCCAGTAGTCGTAGGCGATCTCGCTCGGGTGCACCTCGTGCGCGAACCGGACGCCGACCTCGTCGAACACGTCCAGGATCGGGTTCCAGCGCTCGGCGAAGTCGGCGTAGCCGCGCTCCACCATCGCGTCGGGGGTCGGCGGGAACATCGCGACCGTGTGCCAGATCGAGGAGCCGGTGAACCCGACGACCGTGTCGACGCCGAGCTTGGCGGCGGCGCGCGCGGTGTCCTTGATCTCGGCGGCGGCGCGCTGCCGGACGCCCTCGGCCTCCCCGTCGCCCCAGATCCGCTCGGGCAGGATCGCCTGGTGCCGCTCGTCCGGGATGTCGCAGACGGCCTGGCCGACGAGGTGGTTGGAGATCGCCCACACCTTCAGGTCGTGCTTGGCGAGCGTCTCCAGCTTGCGCGGGATGTAGGAGTCGTCGGCGAGGGCCTTGTCGACCTCGAAGTGGTCACCCCAGCAGGCGATCTCCAGGCCCTCGTAGCCCCAGCCGGACGCGAGCCGGCAGACCTCCTCGAACGGCAGGTCCGCCCACTGGCCGGTGAACAGGGTGATCGGTCGTGCCATGTCAGTGACTCCCTTCGACGTCGACCCAGCGGCGGGCCGCCGCGCTGTCCGCGACCGCGGCGAGGACGCGCTGCACCTGCAGGCCGTCGGCGAACGACGGGCGCGGGTCGGCGCCGTCCGCGATGGCGGTGAGCAGGTCGGCCATCTGGTGGGTGAAGGTGTGCTCGTATCCGAGAATGTGGCCGGGCGGCCACCAGTGCCCCGCGTACGGGTGGACGGGCTCGGTGACGACGATGCGGCGGAACCCGCCGGTCTCGTCGTCCTCGTTCCGGTCGTAGAACCAGAGTTCGTTGAGTGCTTCGAGGTCGAACGACAGGGCGCCGGACGAGCCGCTGACCTCGATGCGCAGCGAGTTCTTGCGTCCCGTGGCGAACCGGGTGGCCTCGAAGGTGGCGAGCGCGCCGGCGTCGGTGCGTCCGATGAACAGGGCGGCGTCGTCCACGGTGACCTGGGCCGTGCCGCCGTCCGGCACCGGACGTTCCGGGACGAACGTGTCCAGCAGCGCCGACACCCCGACGAGCGACTGCCCGGTGATGAACTGCGCGGTGTCGATGATGTGCGCGCCGATGTCGCCGAGCGCCCCCGACCCGGCCCTGTCACGGTCCATCCGCCAGGTGAACGGCGCCTCCGGGTCGGCCAGCCAGTCCTGGAGGTACTGCGCCCGGATGTGCCGGACGGTCCCGATGCGCCCCTCGTCCACCAGCTTGCGGGCCAGCGTGACCGCCGGAACGCGCCGGTAGTTGAACCCGACCATCGACCGGACGCCGCGCTCCCGCGCCCGGTCAGCGGCGGCGGCCATCGCCTCCGCCTCCGCGACGGAGTTGGCGAGCGGCTTCTCGCACAGCACGTGCTTGCCCGCGTCCAGCGCGGCGACCGCGATCTCGGCGTGGCTGTCGCCCGGCGTGCAGATGTCGACGAGCTGGACGTCGTCGCGGCGGAGCAGCTCCTTCCAGTCGGTCTCCACCGCCGCCCAGCCGAGCGCCTTGGCGGCGGCGCCGGCGCGGTCGGCGGAACGCCCGGCCAGGACCGCCATGACGGGCGTCAGCGGCGGCCCGAAGAACGGCCCGACGCTGCGCCACGCATGGGAGTGGGCGCGTCCCATGAACGCGTGCCCGACCATCCCGACTCCGACGGTCGTCATGTTTCAGCTCACCTCTCTGTCTGGCCGGCGCGCCCGCCCCGCAAGAAGACGGGCGCGCCGACGCCCCCGTCGCTCAGGATTCGAAGCCGAGCGGCATGTACTTGTCGACGTTCTCCTTGGTGACCGTCTCCGAGGCCAGCGTGATCGACTGCGGCACCTGCAGCTCCACCAGGTCCGTCATGCCCTTGCCCTGCGCGATCAGCCGGCCCAGCTTGATCGCGGACGCGGCCATCGTCGGCGGGTAGGTGACGGTCGCCTCCAGCACGCCGCTCCCCGACTTGATCTCCCGCATGGCGTTGGCGGACCCGGCGCCGCCGACCATGAAGAACTCCTTCCGGCCGGACTGCTTGATCGCGGCGAGCACGCCGACGCCCTGGTCGTCGTCGTGGTTCCACATCGCGTCGATCTTCTTGTGCGCCTGCAGCAGGTTGGTCGCGACCTGGTTGCCGGACTCGACGGTGAACTTCGCGTCCTGCTTGGCGGTGACGGAGAAGCCGTAGGACTTCAGCGCGTCCGCGAAGCCCTTGCTGCGGTCCTGCGTCAGCGGCAGCGTCGCGATGCCCTGGATCTCCACGATCACCGGGTCGGAGACGCCCTTGTCCTTCAGCTTCTTGCCGATGTAGTGGCCGGCGGAGACGCCCATGCCGTAGTTGTCGCCGCCGACCCACGTCCGGTACGACAGTTTGTCCGGGAACACGCGGTCGAGGTTGACGACCGGGATGCCGGCGTCCATCGCCTTGCGGGCGACCTGGTTCAGCTGCTCGCCGTCGTTCGGCAGGATCACCAGCACGTTGACCTTCGCCCGGATCAGCGACTCGACGGCGGAGATCTGCTGGTTGATGTCGTTGGTCGGCTCGACCGGCTTGAACGTGACGTCCTGGTACTTCTTGGCCTGCGCCTCGGCGTTCTTGGCGATCGCCGCGATCCAGCCGTGGTCGGCGGCCGGCGCGGAGAACCCGAGGGTGACCTGCATGCCGGGCTTGTCGTTGTCGCCGGCGAGCGACCCGGCCTGCGCGGCGGGCGCGGCGTCGTCCTCGCTGTTGCTGGTGCAGGCGGCGGCGAGCGTGCCGGCGGCGACGACGGCGCCGCCGAACAGGACGCCTCTGCGGCTGGGACGAGGGCTCTGATCACGCATGACGTGCTCCTGATGAAGGGATGGGTCGTCCCCCGCCGCGCACCTCCCCGGGGGTGCGCGGCGCTGGACGTGGGGCGAGGGGGTGAGGTCAGGTGGGCGCGCGGAGCCCGCGGCGCTGCAGCAGCACGGCGATCCCGATGATCGCGCCCTTGGCGATGAGCTGGTCGCTGGTCTGCAGGCCGTTCAGGATGAACAGGTTGGTGATGACGGTGAAGATCAGCACGCCGAGGATCGACCCGACGACCGTGCCGCGCCCGCCGGTGAGCAGCGTCCCGCCGATGATGACGGCGGCGATCGCGTCGAGCTCGTACAGGTCTCCGTGGGTGCTGGAGCCGGTGGTGGTGCGCGCCATGATGATGAGCGCCGCGATGCCGCAGCAGAAGCCGGACAGCGCGTACAGCAGCAGGGTGTGCCGGCGGACGTCGATGCCGGCGAGCCGCGCCGCCTCCGGGTTGCCGCCGACCGCGAACGTCCGGCGGCCGAACGTGGTGCGGTTGAGCAGCAGCCATCCGGCGACCGCGACGGCCGCGAAGATGTACACGACCAGCGGGATCCCGAGCACCTTCGTGGTGGACAGCGAGACGATGGCGTCGTTCTCCGGGCGGACGAGCTGGGTCTTGCGGTCCGACATCCGCTGCGCGAGGCCGCGCGCGGCGACGAGCATCGCGAGGGTCGCGATGAACGGGACCATCCGCCCGTAGGAGATCAGCAGCCCGGTCACGACGCCCGTGCCGGTCCCGACGAGGATCGCGCACAGCGCCATCACGCCCGGTCCGTAGGACTGCGTCGCGACCGTCGTCGCCCACACCGAGGCGAGCGCCATCACCGACCCGACGGACAGGTCGATCCCGCCGCCGATGATCACGAAGGTCTGGCCGACGGTGATCACGCCGATGGTGGCGGCGAGCGCGAGGATGCCGACCACGTTGCCGGACGTCGCGAAGTTGTCCGGCTGCGTCACCAGGCCGACGATCGCGAGCAGCACCAGCGCCGCGACCAGCCCGAGATGGTGGACCTCGCGGCCGCCCGCCCCGCCGCTCCGCGCGAACGGCCGCCACGACCCGCCGCCCGGTTTCTTCGCCAGCGGGCCGAGCACCCCCGCAGAGGGACGCGTGTCGGTCACAGGGCACTCCCTTCCATGATCATGTTGAGCACGGTGGCCTCGTCGAGGGCGCGGGCGTCGCCGGTGTGCACGACGCGCCCCTCCCGGACGACGAGGACCCGGTCGGCGAGCCCCAGCACCTCGGGGACCTCGCTCGACACCAGCAGCACCCCGATCCCGCGGCCGGCCAGCTCGCGGATCACCGCGTACAGCTCGGCGCGGGCGCCGACGTCCACGCCGCGGGTCGGCTCGTCCAGGATCAGCAGCCGCAGCGCGGCCGAGTCGAGCAGCCACCGGGCGAGGACGACCTTCTGCTGGTTGCCGCCCGACAGCGTCACGACGGGGCGCCGCGGGTCGGGCGGCCGGATGTCGAGCGCCTCGATCTGGCGGCGCACGTCCGCCAGCTCGCGCCGCCGGTCGAGCCAGCCGAACCGCGCGTACCGGGACAGCCCGGCGACGCTGACGTTCCCGGCGACGGTCTCGTTCATCAGCAGCGCCTGGCTCTTGCGCTCCTCCGGCGCCATGCCCATGCCGCGCCGCACCGCCGCACCGGTGTCGCCGGGACGGACGGGGCGGCCGTCCACGAGCACCCGCCCGCCGGACGGGCGCCGCGCGCCGTAGATCGTCTCCAGGATCTCCGAGCGCCCCGACCCGACGAGGCCGGCCAGCCCGACGATCTCGCCCGCGTGGACGGTCAATGACACGTCCTCGAACGCGCCGGGCAGCGTCAGCTTCTCGACCCGCAGCACCTCGGCCCGGTCGTCGCCCGCCTCGGGCCGCTCGGGGAACACGTACTCCACGTTGCGCCCGGTCATCAGCGACACGATCCGGTCGGTGGAGCTGGTCTTCGCCGGCAGGCCGCCCGCGACCGCCCGGCCGTCCTTGAGGACGGTCACCCGGTCGCCGATCTCGCGGATCTCCTCCAGCCGGTGCGAGATGTAGACGACCGCGACGCCGGCGGCGGTCAGCTCGCGGATGATGCGGAACAGGTTGCCGACCTCGTCGTGCGCGAGCGCGGCGGACGGCTCGTCCATCACGATCAGCCGGGCGTCGTGCGACAGGGCGCGGGCCATGCTGACGACCTGCTTGCCCGCCGCCGGCAGCCGCCCGACCTCGCGGCGCGGCGGGATCTCGCCGTGCCCGAGCCGCCCGAGCAGCTCGCGCGCCGCCCCTTCGGCCTCGCCCCGCCGCATGAACCCGAGCCGCGCCTTCTCGTGCCCGAGGAAGATGTTCTCGGCGACCGACAGGCCGTCCACGAGGTCGAGTTCCTGGTAGATGGTGGCGATGCCGGCCCGCATCGCGGCGGTCGGCCCGGCGAGCCGCACCGGTTCCCCGGCGAAGACGATCTCGCCCTCGTCCGGCTGGTGCGCGCCGGCGAGCACCTTGATGAGCGTGGACTTGCCGGCGCCGTTCTGCCCGAGCAGGCAGTGCACCTCGCCCGGACGGACGTCGAGGTCGACGCCGTCCAGCGCGCGGACGCCGGGGAACTGCTTGACGATGCCGCGCATCAGCAGCAGGGGTTCCATCGGGGCCTCCTCAGGACGCGGAGAAGACGTGGTCGCTGATGAGCCGGGCGCCGCCGACCACACCGGCCGCGCCGGCGAGTTCGGACAGCACGATCGGCAGGTTGCCGGTCGCGAGCGGCGCGGACCGGCGGTAGACGACGCTGCGGATCTCGGCGAGCAGCGCGTGCCCGAGCCCCGCGACGCCGCCCGCGATGATGACGAGCCCCGGGTTGAAGAAGCTGACCAGCCCGGCGAGCACCTGCCCGACATGCCGGCCGCCCTCCCGGATGATGCGCACGGCGGCCGGGTCGCCCGCAGCCGCCGCCTCGCCGACGTGCTCGGCGGACAGCGCCCCGTGCATCTCCAGCAGCGCCGCGAGTGCGGGCGACTCCCCCGACCGCGCCGCCGCCTCCGCGTCCCGCGCGAGGGCGGCGCCGCCGAAGAACGCCTCCAGGCACCCCGCGTTGCCGCAGGCGCAGATCGGCCCGTCGTCATCGACCCTGATGTGGCCGATGTCGCCCGCGCTGCCGGACACGCCCCGGTAGATGGCCCCGTCGACCACGATCCCGCAGCCGATGCCGGTGCCGATCTTGACGAGCAGGAAGTCGTCCACCGACCGCGCGAGCCCCGCGTGCAGCTCGCCGAGCGCCATCAGGTTCACGTCGTTGTCGACCAGCACCGGGCAGCCCAGCTCCTGGCCGATCGCGTCCCGCACCGGGAACCGGTCCCAGCCCGGCATGATCGGCGGGACGACCGGCATGCCGTCCCGGAAGCTGACCGGGCCCGGCACCCCGATGCCCGTACCGTGCACCTGCGGGATGAGGCCCTCGTCGCGCAGCTTGCCGAGCAGGTCCAGCGCCCGCTCCAGCACGACCGTCGCGCCCTGCCGGACGTCGCACTGGTCGCTCACGTGGCCGAGCACCTCCAGGCCGCCGTCGGTCACCGCGACGTCGATCGAGGTGGCGCCGATGTCGAACGCGACGAACCGCAGGCTCGGCGACAGCCGGACGATCCCGGACCGCCGGCCGCCCCGCGACGCCGCGAGCCCGGCCCCCTCGACGAGTCCCAGCTCGACGAGCCGGTCCAGCTCCACCGCGAGCTTCGAGCGCGACAGCTTGACGACGTCCCCCAGCTCGGCCCGCGACCGCGGCCCCTCGTCCCGCAGCAGCCGCAGCAGTCGTGCCTGGTGCACGTTCTGCGGACGAGCCGACATGCGCATCACGCCGTCCTCTCGGGATCCCCGGGGCCGTGTGACCCCGCTCTCATGCCCGAGACCGTAACCCGCTTTCGCCGCGTTGAGAAGACCTTTTCCCTAGATCATCCAAACTTTCTCCACTCAGAGGACAAAGCTACGAACAAGCAACGGCCCGTGCCCGCCGCGCTGAGCGCGGCGGGCACGGGCCGTTGGTAGAACACTTCCTCCACGGCGGGAGGTCTCAACGCATCCGCCGGGGGACGGGCCGACGCGCGGATGGGTCAGTAGCTGACCGGCTGGCGGCCGCTCATCGTTCGCATGATGTGTTCGACCAGGGTGATCAGGACTCGCTTGGCGTCCTCGCGGTCGCGGACGTCGCAGTCGATGACGGGGACGTCGGCGGGGAGGTCGAGGGCGTCGCGGACCTGCTGGTGGGAGTGGTGGCCGGCGCCGTCGAACTGGTTGACGCCGATGATGAACGGGACGCCGCGCCGTTCGAAGTAGTCGACCGAGGCGAAGCAGTCGGCCAGTCGGCGGGTGTCGACCAGGACGACGGCGCCGAGGGCGCCCTTGGCCAGCTCGTCCCACATGAACCAGAAGCGGTCCTGGCCGGGGGTGCCGAAGACGAACAGGACGAGGCCGTTCGGCAGCGTGATGCGGCCGAAGTCCATCGCGACGGTCGTCGTCGTCTTGTTCGCGACGGCGGTGGTGTCGTCGATCCCGATGCTCTTCTCGGTCAGTGCCTCCTCGGTGCGCAGCGGACGGATCTCGCTGACCGCGCTCACCAGGGTGGTCTTTCCGACGCCGAAACCACCGGCCACGAGGATCTTCACCGTCAGCGCGGAGTCGCCCTGCTGGGCGCCCGCGTCAGAGCGCACGGATTCCATCGATCACTTCCTTGAGTACGCGCTCGCTGGGGAACTGCGCCACCGGCGCCGGGCGCCGGACCTGTATCAGCGAGTGGTCGAGCAGATCACCGAGCAGGACACGGACCACCCCGAGGGGGAGTTCCAGATCCGACGCTATCTCGGCGACCGACAACGGGGTGCGGCAAAGCTCCAGGATCATGTCATGTTCCGGCTCCGGCGCCCACGGCGTCGCGGGAAGTGCCTCCTCAGCGGGCTCCGGCGGGTCCGCGACGGCGATCAGCGCGACGAGGTCGAAGTCGTCGCCGTCGTAGTGCGTCCGGCCCCCGGTGAGCGCGTACGGGCGGACCACCGGTCCCGCGGCGTCGTCGTACCAGGCCGTGCCGCCCATGTCACCGCCCGCCGGGTTCAGCCGCGGCCGTCCGCGGGTCCGCGGACAGGTGCTGCCCGACCCGGGTGACCAGCATCGCCATCTCGTAGGCGATGATCCCGAGGTCGGCGTCGGCGGCGGCCAGCACCGCCAGGCACGCGCCGCGCCCGGCGGCGGTCACGAACAGGAACGACGACTCCATCTCCACGATGGTCTGCCGGACGGGTCCGCCGCCGAACGACTCCCCGGCCCCGCGCGCGAGGCTCTGGAAGCTGGCGGCCACCGCGGCCATGTGGTCGGACTCCTCGGGGGCCAGCCCGCTGGACGCGGCGATCTTCAGCCCGTCGCTGGACAGCACCACCGCGTTGCGCACCGGGGCGACCCGCTGGACGAGGCTGTCCAGCAGCCAGTTCAGGTCACCTCCGGCTCCGCCCGGAACCTCCGCGCCGGAGTGCTGGGCATGTGTCATCGGGTGTCGTCCTCCTGGTCGCCTGGATTGCGCGCGGCCTCGTCGGCGGCCGCGTCCTGCCTGCCACGCTGCCAGCCGGCCTGCATGGCGGAAAGCATCGATCGCATCGTCTCGGCCGAGCGGGCCTCGTCGTCGTCCGCGGGCGCGGTCCCGCCGCCGGGCGGCGGGTGCTCGTCCATGGGGACGGGCGCGGCGAGCGGCATCCCGGCCGGTTCGGGCGCGGGTTCCGCCGGCGGCTCCGGGGGCGGGGCCGGCGGCTCCTGGCCCTGGGCGGCGAGGTGCGCGTCCACCCGTTCCCTGAGCTGGGGCGCCAGGTGGGTCTGGCGCCTGCGCTTGGGCAGCTCGCCCTCCTCCGGGGGTTCGGCGGGAGCGGCCGGCGGTGCGGCCGGCGGCGCGGGCTGCGGTGCGGGCTGCGGCGGCGGTGCGGCGG
>NZ_JABXFD010000146.1 GCF_013372625.1 Actinomadura sp. BRA 177 | reverse complement strand
GCGCCCGCCAGGCCGGCGCGGGGCGACTCGTGCGGCGCGGGCGACAGCTTCGCCGCTGGGGCCGTCGGCGCGGCGCTCACCGCGGCGGTCACCGAGGGCGTCCGCGACGCCTCGGAGTTCGTCCGGGCGGGGGCCGCCGCGGCGCTGTCGGCGCAGCTCGCCGAGACCGGCACCGCCCGGCTCGTGCCCGAGCGCGGCGAGGACGCCTGGGACATCGTGGAGCGGACCCGGCGCGCGGGCGGGACGGTGGTGGCGACCGGCGGCTGCTTCGACCTGCTGCACGCCGGGCACGTCAGCCTGCTGCAGCAGGCGCGGCGGCTCGGCGACTGCCTGATCGTGTGCGTCAACTCCGACGCGTCCGTCCGGCGCCGCAAGGGGCCGACGCGCCCGCTGACGCCGGCCGCCGACCGGGTCCGGGTGCTGGAGGCGCTCAGCGACGTCGACGCCGCGGTGGTGTTCGACGACGACACCCCGGCGCCGCTGCTGGAGCGGCTGCGCCCGGACGTGTGGGTGAAGGGCGCCGACTACGCCGGGACCACGCTGCCCGAGGCGGAGACGGTCCGCGCCCACGACGGCGAGATCGTCCTGCTGCCCCTGCTGGAAGGGCGCTCCACCACGCGCCTGCTGTCCACCACGAAGGGAAACGCGTCATGAACGTCCTCATCACCGGCGGCGCCTCCGGACTCGGCGCGGCCGTCGCGCGGAGGGTCGCCGACGACGGCGGACGGCCTCTCATCCTCGACCGGCACCCGCCGAAGGACGACTTCGAGCACATGCAGGCCGACCTGGCCGACCGGCGGTGCGCCGAACGCGCCGTGCACGGCCTGGCGCGGGCGGCCGGCGGGCTGAACGCCGTCGTCACCGCCGCCGGCATCGACGCGTGCGGGACGCTCTGCGACGTGCCCGCCGAGGACTGGGAGCGGGTCATCCAGGTGAACCTGCTCGGCACCGCCGCCGTCGTCCGCGCCGCGCTCCCCTACCTGGAGAACGAGCCGCACGGGCGGATCGTGACCGTCGCGTCCACGCTCGGGTTCCGCGCGCTGAGCGACGCGACCGCGTACTGCGCGTCCAAGTTCGGCGTCGTCGGGTTCACCCGGGCGCTGGCGGCCGAGATGGCCGGGAAGGTCGGCGTCACGATGATCGTGCCCGGCGGGATGGACACCGCGTTCTTCGACGACCGCCCCGACCAGTACAGGCCGGGCGCGGACGCCAAGCTGAACCGGCCCGAGGACGTGGCGGCGACCGTCGCGTTCGCGCTCGCCCAGCCGGCCGGCTGCGAGGTGCGCGAACTCGTCGTCTGCCCCTCCGAGGAACCGTCGTGGCCGTAGTGGCCCACCGGGTGCTCGTCCTGCGCGCGCTGGGGCTCGGGGACCTGCTGACCGCCGTCCCGGCGTTGCGGGCGCTGCGGCGCGGGCCGGACGCCTATACCCATCTGGCGCCGCCGCCGCAGGGGGCAGGGGAGATGTCCGAGGGCACACACACACCACCAA
>NZ_JABXFD010000532.1 GCF_013372625.1 Actinomadura sp. BRA 177 | reverse complement strand
CGGCGTAGTGTTCGTACTTGTTCCTCTTCGGCGGGCGCGTCAGCTGTGTAAAAGAGACGGGACCGGAACTCGGGTGCGCCTGCGTGCCGACGAAGAACGGGTGCCGCTCGCGGGGCAGCTCCACGTACTCGACGAGCCGGCCGTCCGGGGACAGGCCGGAGAACCGCAGCCCCGCCTCCTCCAGCCGGTCGCGGTAGGCGTTGCTGACCTCGTAGCGGTGCCGGTGCCGCTCGGACACCTTCGCCTCCCCGTACAGCTCCCGCACGATGGAGCCGTCGGCGAGGTCGGCCGGGTACAGGCCGAGCCGCATCGTCCCGCCCATGTCGCGCTCCCCGGCGACGACGTCGAGCTGGTCCGACATCGTCGCGACGACCGGGTGGGCGGTGGTGGCGTCGAACTCGGCGCTGCCCGCGTCGGCGAGCCCGCCGAGCGTCCGCGCCGCCTCGATGACCATGCACTGCAGGCCGAGGCAGATGCCGAGCAGCGGGACCCGGTTCTCCCGGGCGTGCCGGACGGCGCCGAGCTTGCCCTCGATGCCGCGCACCCCGAACCCGCCGGGGACGAGCACGCCGTCGACGCCGTCCAGCTGCTCCTTGGCGCCCTCGGGGGTCTCGCAGTCGTCGCTCTTCACCCAGCGGATGTGCACCTTGGCGTCGTTGCCGAACCCGCCGTGCCGCAGCGCCTCGGTGACCGACAGGTAGGCGTCCGGCAGGTCGATGTACTTGCCGACCAGCGCGATCACCACCTCGCGCGCGGGCTTGTGGACGCGCCGCAGCAGCTCGTCCCACGCCCCCCAGTCCACGTCGCGGAACGGCAGGTCGAGCCGCCGCACCACGTAGGCGTCCAGGCCCTCGGAGTGCAGCACCTTCGGGATGTCGTAGATGGACGCCGCGTCCACGGCCGACACCACGGCCTCGCGGTCCACGTCGCACATCAGGCTGATCTTGTGCTTGAGCCCGTCGGTGATCGGCCGGTCGGACCGGCACACGATCGCGTCGGGCTGGATGCCGATCGAGCGCAGCGCGGCCACCGAGTGCTGCGTCGGCTTGGTCTTCAGCTCCCCGGACGGCCCGATGTAGGGCAGCAGCGACACGTGCAGGAAGAAGCAGTTCTCCCGGCCGATCTCGTGCCGGATCTGCCGGACCGACTCCAGGAACGGCAGCGACTCGATGTCGCCGACCGTCCCGCCCACCTCGGTGATGACGACGTCGACCTCGGTGTCGTCCGCCATCCCGCGGATCCGGTCCTTGATCTCGTTGGTGATGTGCGGGATCACCTGCACGGTGTCGCCGAGGTACTCCCCGCGCCGCTCCTTGGCGATCACGTTGGAGTAGACCTGGCCCGTGGTGACGTTCGCCGACCCGTGCAGCTCGGTGTCGAGGAACCGCTCGTAGTGCCCGATGTCCAGGTCGGTCTCGGCGCCGTCGTCGGTGACGAACACCTCGCCGTGCTGGAACGGGTTCATCGTGCCGGGGTCGACGTTGAGGTAGGGGTCGAGCTTCTGCATGGTGACCCGGAGGCCGCGAAGCGTGAGAAGCCGCCCGAGGCTGGACGCCGTCAGTCCCTTGCCGAGGCTGGAGGCGACACCGCCGGTGACGAAGAGATGCTTGGTAGGACGTGACCTGCCAATGGCTGCCGAAGGCAAGAAGGCGCTCCCGTGGTCGTGATGAGGCGGACGAGTCTCACCGTCCACGGGCCACCAGAATAACAAGGATCCCGACCTGGACGGGCGCCACCCTGCAGAACCGCGGGCCCCGCCGGGCCGCGGGACGTCCCGGCCCGGCCCGGGCCGGGACGCCGCCGCGGACGAGAGGGCCTACAGGCGGGGGGTTGCGGCGCTGGGCATGATGGTGCGGAGCTGGCGGGTCAGTTCGTCGATCAGGGAGCGGGCCTGGTCGGCGGCCTGGCGGGCGGCGTCGCGCTCCTGGGAGAGCTCGGCGATCTGGGCGCGCTGCTCGGTGACGGCCTGGGCGAGCTGGTCGACCCACTGGTCGCGCTCGGCGAGCTTCTCGGCGACGGCGTCGCGCTCGGCGGCCATCTGCCGCATCCCGGTCACCGCCTTGTCGCGCTCGCGGCCGGCCTGGTCGGCGCTGCCACGCGCGAGGGTCAGCTCCGACTCGGCGCGGGCCTGGGCCTGGACGGCGGCCTCGCGGGTCCGCTCGGCGGCCTCCCTGGACCTGGCGTTGCCGTCGCGCTCCCGCTCGGCCTTCTTGGCGGCGTCCAGGGACTGCGCGGCCGTGTCGAGGGCCTGCTGGCGCTCGGACTCGGCGGCGTCGGCGCGGGAGGCGGCCTCCTGCACGCGGCGCTCGGCGTCCTGCGCCCGGCGCTCGGCGTCCTGGGCGCGGCGGTCGATCTCCTGCGCGCGGCGCTCGGCGACCTCGGCGCGGCGGCGGGACTCCTCGGCCTCGTTGCCTGCGCCGACGACGGCGTGCTGAAGGTTCTGCGCGGTCATCTCGGCGTCGGTGACCTTGGCGCGCAGCTGCGACAGCTCGCCGTGCGCGTTCTCCAGCGCCCGGGACAGCTCGGCGGCCTGCTCGGCGACGCGGTCGCGCTCGGACTCGGCGGAGCGGCGGCCGCCGGCGGCGTCCTCGACGGCGCGCAGGGCGTCGTCGCGGGCCTCGCTCATGGCGTCGCGCTGCTGGATCGCCTGCCGGACGGTGGCCTCGGCCTCGGCGACGCGGCGCTCGGCCTGCTCGACCTGGGCCTGCACCTGCTCCATCTGCGCGCGCGCCTGGTCGGCCTGGGCGCGGGCCTGGTCGGCCTGGACGCGTCCCTGCTGGGCCTGGTTCCACGCGGCGGCGGCGTCGCGCTGCGTGTTCTCCTTCTCCGTCTGGAGCGCGGCGATCTGCGTGACGGCTTCGTTCTGGACCTCGGCGGCCCGGCGTTCGGCCTCGGCGACCTGCCGCTCGGCCTCGACGGCGCGGCGCTCGGCCTGCTCGGCCTGGCCGCGGGCGCGCTGCACCTCGCCCCAGGCGGCGGCCGCGTCGCGCTGCGCCGCCTCCTTGTCCTGCTGGATCGCCGAGACCTGCGAGGCGATCTCGGTCTGCGCCTCGTTGACCTTGCGCTCCCCGGCGGCGAGCGCGTCGCCGATGAGGTCGGCCATCTGGCGGAGCCGCTCGACCATGTCCCAGGGCTGCGCATCGGGCTGCCCCTCGGAGGCGAGCACCAGCTCGCCGCCCCCGTGCCGGCCCTGCGCGTGCTGACCCTGCCCGTGCTGGCCTTGCGGGTGCTGGCCCTGCGCGTGCTGGCCCGCCGGGGTGTGCTGCGCCTGCTGGACGCCCTGAGCGCCCTGGCCGTGCTGCGGCTGGCCGTGCTGTCCGGGCTTGGCCATCTGGATCGGCTGCTGCCCGCCGCCCGCTCCGTTCAGCTCGCTCACCGTTCTCCTCGCCTCACGGCCGGGAGCCCGGCGGCGGGCATGGCGCCGCCCGGCCCGCCCGCCGCTTTCCTCGGACGGCTCGTCACTTCGCTCACGTGTCTCCTCGCCCGGCGGCGCGCGGCCGCGTTCGCGGGGGTCGTTGTGCACATCTCGTTCGCTCCGCTGCCGGCCCTGTGGCTCCTCGCTTCGCTCACTAGAGGCACTCTAGTCCCGAGCAGCGGAACGTTTGCCCAGTTTGGGGTTTACTTTCTCGACTCCGCCGCGGCGTTCCCGCACGCAGGACGCCTGATGGCGGCCGGTACGGGCCGCCTGACGGTGCCGCGGGTCACATCCGGCGGGCGGGCCCGGCGGGTGGGACAATCGCGCTCCATGGAGCTTCGCACCCTGTATCCGCCGATCGAGCCGCACGACTCCGGGCTGCTCGACGTCGGCGACGGCGATCAGATCTACTGGGAGGTCTGCGGGAACCCCCGCGGCAAGCCCGCGGTCATGGTGCACGGCGGGCCGGGGGCCGGGTGCAGCCCGGCGCACCGCCGCCAGTTCGACCCCGAGGCGTACCGGATCGTCCTGTTCGACCAGCGCAACTGCGGGCGCAGCCTGCCGCACGCGAAGGACCCGGGGGTGTCGCTGGAGGCGAACACCACCTGGAACCTCGTCGCGGACATGGAGCGGCTGCGCGAGCACCTGGGCATCGACCGCTGGCTGGTGTTCGGCGGGAGCTGGGGCAGCGCGCTGTCGCTGGCGTACGCGCAGACCCACCCGGAACGGGTCAGTGAGCTGGTCCTGCGCGGCATCTTCACGCTGCGGCCGTTCGAGCTGTACTGGTTCTACCAGGAGGGCGCGTCGCTGCTGTTCCCCGATCTGTGGGAGAAGTACGTCGAGCCGATCCCCGAGGACGAGCGCGAGGACCTCATCTCGGCGTTCCACGAGCAGCTCAACTCCACGGACCGGGAGGTGCGGATCGCGGCGGCCAAGGCGTGGTCGACGTGGGAGGGCTCGACGATCACCCTGCGGCCGGACGCGGAGCTCGCGGACGCGTTCGGCGAGCCGGACTACGCGGTGGCGTTCGCCCGCATCGAGAACCACTACTTCGTCAACGAGGGGTTCTTCGAGGACGAGCAGCTGATCCGGGACGTCGACAAGATCCGCCACATCCCGGCGGTGATCGTGCAGGGCCGCTACGACGTCTGCACCCCGGTGGCGACGGCGTGGGATCTGCACCGCGCGTGGCCCGAGGCCGATTTCCACATCGTGGACGACGCGGGACACGCATTCAGCGAACCGGGCATACTGCACCTTCTGCTCGAAGCCACCGACCGTTTCGCCGCCGGATAAGCCGGACGCACCACAAGGCGGCTTTCGGCGGACCGCAATACGGCCGGGGCGCGGCGGCGACGGTGGGCCCCGGCCGGCCCCATTCCGGTCCGAAACCCCCGTTTTCTTACCCCCGCGGCCATGCGCGGCTTACCGCGGCGCCACTAGGCCTGCCCCTTGAAGGCAATCAAGTGCGGGCTCCCAGAACGCGCGTGAACGCCGTGGTCCCCACCCGTCCCAGGGCGCCCGCGACCGGACGACCTCGCCCGATGCGACGTGACGCCCGCCGCACCGGCACCGTTGACAGCGAATCTGAGTGACTTACCTCACACAACCGATACACAAAACCCCTCGCCAACCGATGTCAAAACATTAAGCTGACGTTCAGGAAGCGTCCCGGCGCTCTCTCCGACGCACTCGGCAGTACCTCCTGCGTATCAGCGGGAAAGGCGGACAACCGCCCGCGGGGCCCCGGTTCAAATTGCACCGAATTCGGCAAAGCCCTTAACCCTACCCAGTGCGCAGCGCCGCTAAACATCCCGCAGATAACATCTATCTGCGATCACGGCGCGAGATTCGCTAAGTTGCCTGGACATGGCAGCGCAACCCCTGGAATCACCGACACGACGCCCCGACACGAACGAGACGAACGCGGAAGTGCAACTCCAGGAGCCGAGCCTCTCCGATGGCCCAGAGCTGTGGCGGCTCGCCCGGGACTCACGGGTTCTGGACGTCAACTCGCCGTACAGCTACGCGCTCTGGTGCCGCGATTTCGCGGACACTTCCGTGGTCGCGCGCGACGGCGGCGTCCCCTGCGGCTTCATCACCGGCTACGTCCGGCCGGCCCGTCCCGACACGTTCTTCGTGTGGCAGGTCGCCGTGGACCCGGGGCACCGCGGGCAGGGCCTGGCCCGCCGCATGCTCGACCGCCTCGCCGACCGGCTCGCACCGCGCGGGCACCGGTACATGGAGGCCACGGTCACGCCGGACAACACCGCCTCCACCGCGATGTTCGCCTCGTTCGCCCGGGACCGCGGGTGCGAGCTCGCCCGCAGCCCGCTGTTCGGCGCGGAGCACTTCCCCGAGGGGGGACACGAGCCCGAGGTGCTCTTCAGGATCGGCCCGATCGCCGCCCGGAACTGACCCACTCCACTCCCCCGTCCGCTCCCCCGACCCGACCTGCCTGGAGGCAGAACATGGACGTTTTCGCCCGCCTGGAATCGGAAGTCCGCGGCTACTGCCGAGGGTGGCCCACGGTGTTCACCACCGCGCAGGGCAGCCACATGACCGACGAGAACGGTAAAACCTATCTCGATTTCTTCGCCGGCGCCGGGACGCTCAACTACGGGCACAACAACCCGCAGCTGAAACGCCGGCTGCTGGACTATCTCGCCAGCGACGCGATCGTGCACAGCCTCGACATGTACACCGCGGCCAAACGCGAGTTCCTGGAACGCTTCAACGAGTACGTCCTGGAGCCGCGCGGGTACGACTACAAGGTTCAGTTCCCCGGGCCCGCGGGCAACAACTCGGTCGAGGCGGCGCTGAAACTCGCGCGCAAGTACACCGGCCGGGAGACCGTCGTCAGCTTCACCAACGCCTTTCACGGGATGACGCTCGGCGCGCTCGCCGTCACCGGCAACTCGATGAAGCGCACCGGCGCCGGCGTCCCGCTCGGCCACGGCGTCGCGATGCCCTACGACAACTACCTTGACGGCCGCACGCCCGACTTCCTGCTGTTCGACACGATGCTGGACGACAGCGGCAGCGGCCTGGACAAGCCCGCCGCCGTCATCGTCGAGACCGTGCAGGGCGAGGGCGGCATCAACGTCGCCACGGCCGAGTGGCTGCGCGGCCTGCAGGACCTGTGCCGCCGGCACGACATCCTGCTCATCGTCGACGACGTCCAGATGGGCTGCGGCCGCACGGGCTCGTTCTTCAGCTTCGAAGAGGCCGGGATCACCCCCGACATCGTCTGCCTGTCCAAGTCCCTCAGCGGCTACGGGCTGCCCTTCGCGGTCACGCTGATGAAGCGGGAGCTGGACGTGTGGGACCCGGGCGAGCACAACGGCACCTTCCGCGGCTTCAACCCCGCGTTCGTCACCGCCGTCGCCGCGCTGGAGGACTACTGGACCGGCGACGACTTCGAGAAGCAGACCCTCGCCAAGGGCCAGCAGGTCCAGGCGGCGCTGGAGGAGATCGCGCTCGCGCACGCCGGCGCGATCGACTCCGTCCGCGGCCGGGGCCTGGCCTGGGGCCTGGTCATGAACGACCCGGAGACGGCGCCGAAGGTGTGCGGCGAGGCGTTCGCCCGCGGCCTGCTGATGGAGACCTCCGGCCCCGAGGGCGAGGTCGTCAAGCTGCTGCCGCCGCTCACCACGACCGAGGCCGAGCTGGCCCACGGCCTGGAGATCATCGCGGACTCGGTCGAGGCCGTCCGCACGAAGGTCGCGGTCTGAACCGGCCGGACGCACCCGGCCGGACCCACCGCACAACCGCATGACCGCCCGGCCCGCCCGAGTGCCGGCGCCGCACGGCGCCGCGCTCGGGCGCGCCGCCGGGCACACCCGGAAAGAGGAGATCAATGATCGTTCGTTCCCTTGACGAGATCGTCGGCACCGAGCGCGACGTCCAGGCGCCGACCTGGTGCAGCCGGCGGTTCGTGCTCGCCAAGGAGGGCGTCGGCTTCTCGCTGCACGAGACGATCCTGTACGCGGGGACCGAGACGAAGATGTGGTACGCGAACCACATCGAGGCCGTCTACTGCATCGAGGGCCAGGGCGAGCTCACCAACGACGAGACCGGTGAGAAGCACGACATCCGGCCGGGCGTGATGTACCTGCTGGACGGCCACGAGCACCACACCCTGCGCGCGCACACGGACGTCAAGACCGTCTGCGTCTTCAACCCCCCCTGCACCGGCCGGGAGGTCCATGACGAGAACGGGGTCTATCCGCTGCTGACTGAGGAGGACGCATGAGCATCATCGAGTCCCATCCGACGATCGACGACGCCTACCCCACCCGGAAGGCCGCCGAGGCGGCGCTGCTGTACCGCCAGGACCCGGTCGTGTACGGCACCCCGCAGGACGGGCCGATCGACGGCGCCACCCTCGACTCGTTCGAGGCCAACGGCTTCCTGTCCGTCGACCAGCTGCTCGCGCCGGAGGAGGTCGAGGACTACCGCGCCGAGCTGCGCCGGCTGTCCGCCGACCCGGAGATCCTGGCCGACGAGCGCACGGTCACCGAGCGCGGCTCGAACGAGGTCCGCTCCATCTTCGAGGTCCACAAGATCAGTGAGGTCTTCGCCGCCCTCGTCCGCGACCCCCGCGTGGTCGGCCGGGCGCGGCAGATCCTCGGCTCGGACGTGTACGTGCACCAGAGCCGGGTGAACTACAAGCCGGGGTTCACCGGCAAGGACTTCTACTGGCACTCCGACTTCGAGACCTGGCACGCCGAGGACGGCATGCCGCGGATGCGCGCGGTGAGCATTTCCATAGCGCTCACCGAGAATTTCGTGCACAATGGCGGGCTAATGATTATGCCTGGCTCGCACAAGACGTTCGTGGCCTGTGTCGGGGAGACCCCCGACGACCACTACAAGGAGTCGCTGCGCGGGCAGGAGATCGGCACGCCCGATCCCAACAGCCTCTCGATCCTGGCCGACAAACACGGGATCGAGCTGTTCACAGGCTCGGCGGGCTCCGCGACCATGTTCGACTGCAACTGCATGCACGGCTCGAACGGGAACATCACCCCGTTCCCGCGCTCCAACGTGTTCGTCGTGTTCAACAGCGTGGAGAACACGTGCACCGAGCCGTTCTCGGCTCCCGCGCCCCGCCCGGCGTTCATCGGCGCACGCGATTTCAGTCCCGTCGCCGGCTGACCGCGGCACAACAATTCGATAACCCCCGACCGCCCGTCCCGCGCCCGCGGGGGCCGCGCCAGGCCCCCGCGGGCGCGACGGCACACCGACAGGAGCTCAAGCGATGACTTCTTCGAGACGAGACTTCCTCCGCACCGCCGTGCTGCTGTCCGCCGCGGCACCGCTGGCCGCGGCGGGCTGCTCCACGACGGATCCGGAGAAGGAGAAGGCGGGCGGCGGCACGCTGCAGAAGGCCAAGGACGCGGGCTCGATCACGGTGGGCTTCGCGAACGAGGCGCCCTACGGCTACACCGACAAGTCCGGGAAGCTGACCGGTGAGGCGCCGGAGCTGGCCCGCGTCATCTTCAAGAACCTCGGCATCGACGAGATCAAGGGCGTGCAGGTCGACTTCGGCGGCCTGATCGCCGGGCTCAACGCCAAGCGGTTCGACGCGATCGCCGCCGGCATGTTCATCAACCCGGAGCGGTGCGCGTCCGCGGCGTTCGCGAACCCCGAGTACGTCGCCAAGAGCGCCTTCATGGTCAAGGAGGGCAACCCGGAGGGGCTGAAGAACGAGAAGGACCCGGCGGCCAAGGGCGTCAAGGTCGGCGTCCTCACCGGCGCGGTCGAGGCCGGCTACGCCGAGAAGACCGGCGTGAAGAAGGGCGACATCAAGACGTTCGCCGACCAGGCGAGCGCCTACGAGGGCCTCAAGGCGGGCCGCATCGACTGCATCTGGCTGACCCGCATCTCGCTGGCCGACCTGCTGTCCAAGCACAAGGGCGAGGGCTTCGAGGTGACCGACGCGTTCACCCCGGTCATCGACGGCAAGGAGCAGCTCGGCGCCGGCGCGTTCGCGTTCCGCAAGGCCGACACCGACCTGGTGGACGCCTGGAACGCCGAGCTCGCCAAGCTCAAGCAGCAGAACGGCCTGCTGCCGATCCTGCAGCCCTTCGGGTTCGCCCAGGACGACATGCCGGGCCCGGACGACACCGCCGCCAAGTTCTGCAAGGGCTGATCGCCCGTGTCCGACGTCCTCGACAGCTACCCCCAGTGGCTGGACGGCGCGTGGGTCACGGTCCGCCTCACCCTGCTCGGTGGCGCGCTGGCGCTGGTGCTCGCCCTGCTCTTCGGCATGGCGGGCACCTCACGCCACGCGTGGGTGCGCGTACTGAACCGCGTGTACGTCGAGTTCTTCCGCGGCAACGCGACGCTGGTCCTGCTGTTCTGGTTCTTCTACGCGCTCCCGCTCATCGGCCTCCGCTTCACCACGATGTTCGCGGCCGTGCTGGCCCTCGGCCTGAACGTCGGCGCCTACGGCGCGGAGGTGGTGCGCGGCTCGATCAACGCCGTCCCGAAGGCGCAGTTCGAGGCGACGATCGCGCTGAACTTCACGCCGTTCCAGCGGATGCGGCGCGTGCTGCTGCCGCAGGCGTTCGCGCTGATGCTGCCGCCGTTCGGCAACCTGCTCATCGAGCTGATGAAGGGAACGGCCATCGTGTCCCTGGTCGGGCTCGTCGACCTGACCCGCGTGTCGAAGAACATCCAGGGCAGCACCGGCGAGACCGTCGCGGCGTTCTCGGTGGTCCTGGTGCTGTACTTCATCGTCGCGCAGGTGCTGCAGCTGTTCGTCCGCTACGCCGAGCGCCGCGTGGACCGCATGCTCGGCCGCCGGCTGCCCAGTGAGCCGTCCCTCGGGACGGTCGCGGCCGGCGCCCCCGGAGCGGGGGTGGGCAGCTGATGACCTGGGACTGGCAGTACACCGGGGAGATCATCCCCGACCTGCTGAGCGGCCTGCGCTACACGGTCATCGCGACGCTGGCCGGCTACGTGATCGCGGTCGTCCTCGGCCTGGTGTGGACGCTGCTGCGCCGCACGCCGAGCCGGGTGTTCAACCAGGTGGTCCGGTGGATCACCGAGTTCATCCGGTCCACGCCGCTGATCCCGCAGCTGTACTTCGTGTTCTTCGTCCTGCCCGCCTGGGGCATCACCATCGGGTCCCTCACCGCGGGCATCATCACGCTGGGCATCCACTACTCGACCTACACCGCCGAGGTGTACCGGGCCGGGATCGCGGACGTGCCGAAGGGGCAGTGGGAGGCGTGCACCGCGCTGAACCTGCCGAAGTCGCGGGTGTGGCTGGACGTGATCCTGCCGCAGGCGATCCGGCGCGTGATCCCGACGCTCGGCAACTACCTGATCGCGATGTTCAAGGACTCGCCGATGCTGCTGGCGATCAACGTCGCGGAGCTGCTGTTCTCCGCGTACAAGGTCGGCGCGCAGTCGCTGCAGTTCCTGGAGCCGATCACGCTGGTGGGCCTGTTGTTCGTCGTGGTCAGCGTCATATCCTCGATACTCGTCCGCCGCTTGGAGAGGCGTTATGCCACAACCTGACACACCGGAAGCCCCCAAGGACGCCGCGGCGGACTCCGCTCCGGACGTCGTCACCGAGAAGAGCGTCTCCACGCGGAAGGGCGGCGCGCCCGAGGCCGCGGCGGACCTGCCGCAGAGCGGCGCGCCGGGCATCCGCTTCGAGAAGGTGGTCAAGCGGTTCGGCTCCAACGTCGTCCTGCGCGAGCTCGACTTCACCGTGTCCCCCGGCGAGCGGGTGACGCTCATCGGGCCGAGCGGGTCGGGCAAGACCACCATCCTGCGGCTGCTGATGACGCTGGAGACGCTGAACGAGGGCGTCATCTGGATCGGCGACGAGACGCTGTGGCACATGGACCGGGGCGGCAAGCGCGTCCCGGCGAGCCAGCGGCACCTGCACGAGATGCGCAAGCAGGTCGGCATGGTGTTCCAGCAGTTCAACCTGTTCCCCAACATGAACGTGCTGCGCAACCTCACCGAGGGGCCGGTGCGCGTGCTGGGGGTGCCGAAGGACGAGGCGGTCGAGCGCGCCCGCGGCCTGCTCGACATGGTCGGGCTCTCCGACAAGGAGAACGCGCACCCGACGCAGCTGTCCGGCGGGCAGCAGCAGCGGGTCGCGATCGCGCGGGCGCTCGCGATGCAGCCGAAGGTGCTGCTGCTGGACGAGGTCACCTCCGCCCTGGACCCCGAACTGGTCGTCGGCGTCCAGGACCTGCTGCGCGACATCGCGCGGCAGAGCGATCTGACCATGCTGTGCGTCACCCACGAGATGGCCTTCGCGAAGGACATCTCCAACCGGGTCCTGATGTTCGACCAGGGCCAGATCGTGGAGGAGGGCCCGCCGGACCAGATCTTCGGCGAGCCGTCCGAGCAGCGCACCCGGGACTTCCTGCAGGCCGTCCTGGCCTCGTAGGCCCCCGGCCGCCCGCCGCCCGCGCCCCCGTCGCCCCGGGGACGCGGGCGGCTCTCGTCCCCGGTCACCCCGGCCCGTGCCGCACCGAATGTCGTTCGGTACCGTGGCGCTTACGGACGAGGAGAGCGAGGCGATGGGCATTTCGACGGGCACTTCGATCGTGGGGCTCGGGATGACCGAGCTCGGCAAGGTGTACGGGCGGAGCCCGCGGCGGCTCGCCGCCGACGCGGTGCGGCTCGCCGCCCAGGACGCGGGCCTGGCGCTCGGCGACCTGGACGGGCTGCTGGTCAGCCACGGGATGGGCGGCTCCCCCGGCATCGAGCTGGCCGGCACGCTCGGCCTGCGCGACCTGCGGCTGCTGTCCCAGGTCAACTCGTTCGGCGCGACGGCCGGGGCGATGGTGTCCTACGCGGCGATGTCGGTGCTGAGCGGGACCGCGACCACCGTGGCCTGCGTGTTCGCCGACGCGCCGCTGAAGCCGAAGCAGTCGGCGGGCTCGGCCTACAACCGCAGCGCCCGCGAATGGTACGGGTTCGGCGGCATGACGGCGGCGCTCGGGCTGCGCAGCGTCAACTCGTTCTACGCGCTCGCCGCCCAGCGGCACATGGCCCGGTACGGGACGACCAGCGAGCAGCTCGGCGCGATCGCCGTCGCGACCCGCGACTGGGCGTCCCGCAACCCGCTCGCCCAGATGCGCGACCCGATCACGATCGACGACCACCAGAACTCCCGCTGGGTGTCGGAGCCGCTGCACCTGCTGGACTGCTGCCTCGTCTCCAACGGCGCGATCGCCGTCATCGTGACGAGCGACGACCGGGCCCGCGACCTGGCCCGTCCGCCCGCCCACCTGTGGGGGTGGGGGCAGGGGCACCCCGGGCACCGCAAGGAGCGCGGCAGCGACTTCGGCCTGACGACCGGCGCCGCCTCCTCGGGCGCGACCGCGATGAAGATGGCCGGGATCACCGTGTCCGACGTGGACGTGTGCGAGCTGTACGACTGCTACACCTACACGGTCCTGGTGTCGCTGGAGGACTACGGGTTCTGCGCGAAGGGCGAGGGCGGCGCGTTCGCCGCGTCCGGCGCGCTCGGGCCCGGCGGGTCGCTGCCGACCAACACCGGCGGCGGGCAGCTGTCGGCGTACTACATGTGGGGCATGACGCCGCTGTCGGAGGCCGTGATCCAGGCGCGCGGGGACGGCGGCGAGCGTCAGGCGGCGTCCAACGACGTGATCCTCGTCAGCGGGAACGGCGGCATCCTCGACCACCACTCCACGCTGATCGTCAGCCCGCATCAGAAGGGGGCCTGAGCATGGACATCGGCGTGCTGCGGCGGGACGGCCGCACCGACCCGTTCTTCGACGGAACCGCGTCCGACCGGCTGCTCATCAAGCACTGCCCGGCGTGCGACGCGTGGTTCGCGCCGGACGCGTCCGGCTGCCCCGGCTGCGGGGACGAGGACCTGTCCTGGGCGGAGGCGAGCGGCGACGCGACGCTCGTGACCTGGACCGTCCTGCCCAAGGACCCGCCCGCCTACCTGGCCCTGGTCGAGCTGGCCGAGGGGCCGTGGCTGCACGCCCGCCTGGACGGCGTGACGCACGACGACCTCCGCGAGGGCCTGCCCCTCCACGTGGTCTTCGAGCACCCCGCCGAAGGCGAGTCGTACATTCTCTTCCGGCCCTAGACCGAATGACATTCGGTCCGTTAGCGTCGGAGCCATGAACACCGAGGTCTGCAAGCGGTTCGGCATCGAGTTCCCGCTCTTCGCCTTCAGCCACTGCCGCGACGTCGTCGCCGCCGTCACCAACGCCGGCGGCTTCGGCGTCCTCGGGGCCGTCGCCTACACCCCCGAGCGGCTCGAAGAGGAACTGCGCTGGATCGACGACCACGTGCACGGCCGCCCCTACGGCGTGGACGTCCTGGTCCCCGGCAAGATCGACAAGTCGGCGGAGGGCGGCGGCGGCCTCGACGCCATGCTCGCCGCCGTCCCGGACGAGCACTGGACGTTCCTCACCGGCCTGTTCGGCAAGTACGACGTCCCGCTGCCCGACTTCGAGAAGGCGAAGCGGTCCAACTCCGGCGGCGGCACGCAGGTCACGGCGAAGGGCGCGACCGAGCTGATCGACGTGTCGCTCGCGCACCCCATCGGCCTGATCGCCAGCGCCCTCGGCACCCCTCCCCCGCTCATGGTCGAGAAGGCCCGCGCGGCCGGCGTCCCGGTGGCCGCCCTGGTCGGCACGTCCGAGCACGCCCGCCGCCAGGTCGCCGCCGGCGCCGACCTGATCATCGCGCAGGGCGGCGAGGCCGGCGGCCACACCGGCGAGATCTCCACGATGGTCCTCGTCCCCGAGGTCGTCGACACCGTCGCCCCGGTGCCCGTCCTCGCCGCGGGCGGCATCGCCACGGGCCGCCAGATGGCCGCCGCCCTGGCCCTCGGCGCGTCCGGCGTCTGGTGCGGCTCGGTCTGGCTCACCACGGAGGAGGCGGAGACGTCCCCGGCCGTCAAGGAGAAGATGCTGGCGGCCACGTCCCGCGACACCATCCGCTCCCGCTCCCGCACCGGCAAGCCCGCCCGCCAGCTCCGCTCCGCCTGGACGGACGAGTGGGAGGGCCCCGCGAGCCCCGGCCCGCTCGGCATGCCCCTCCAGATGATCGTCGCCGAGGGCGCCATGCGGCAGATCACCAAGGTCGCCGAGTCCGGCAACCCGGGCGCCCGCGCCCTCGCCAACTACTTCGTCGGCCAGTGCGTCGGCCTGATGAACACCGTCAAGCCCGCCCGCCAGGTCGTCTACGACATGGTCGAGGACTTCGCCAACGCCGTCGAACGCCTCAACACCATCACCGCCGGCGACTGACTCCCGAAACCGAACGCGACGCCACGGGGCGATTCAGTCATCACACCCACTCGCCACCGAGATGGCCCTGCCGGCGATCGCGCTGGTCGACACGATCTCCCAGCCGCTGACCTGGACGCACACCCGGCCGCCTGCGCTCCCCCCACGCGCCTCGACCTCGCCGTCACTGGACGGACCGTCGTGGCGGGCAGGGAGTTGCGCCACCTGTACGTCCGCAACGCCGCGACGGGTGACGTCGACTTCCGCGGCGACCAGCACAAGGAGACCGGCCCCGGCAACCGCGGCCTCACCCGGCTCAGGGCTCGGCAGTAGCCGGGTGGGGAGGGCTCGAAGAATCGCCGGCAAGGCGTCGGACGTCTCGGGCAGACTGGGCCAGCATGAGCCTGCCAGAGGACCTTGATGGGTTGGCGCGGACGGTCATTGACGGCAATCGGTACATGACGTTGGGGACGACGGAGGCCGACCATCGGCCGCGGCTGTCACCGGTGTACTTCACGCACGTCGGCTACCGGACGTTCTACTGGGTTTCTTCGCCATTGGCGCGGCACTCGGAGAACATCGCCGCTCGGCCGGAGATCGCGATCGTGATCTACGATTCGTCTGTCCCTATCGGTCAGGGACGCGCGGTCTACATCGACGCCGAAGCCTCCGTCGTGCCCGACGACGAGTTGCCGTGGCGCTGCGCCGAAGCGTTCGCCCAAGTGGACCCCGACGCCGTGGCATTCCAACCGCGGCAGCTCAGCGGGAACGCCGACCTCCGCCTGTACCGCGCGGACGCGACCGGGTGGGAAGTGCACCTGCCCGGCCGCGACCCGCGCAACACCACGGGCATCGACACCCGCCGCCGCGTGACCCTCTGAACAGCAAGCCACAAACGGTTTGCGCCGATCACAGCGAACCCCATCCATGTCGGTAGTACAGCTCCGCCGCCTCTGCGCAATCCGGATTGACGGTGGCCGCCGATACTGTTCCGGCCATGGCGACACGTCCCACCGTTTACTGGCGACAGATTGTCGCGGACGAGGCCCGGCAGCTTGCGTCAGGCGAGCTCGATCCGGAATGCGCCGGCATCGCGGAACTCTTTCCCGAGTCCATGCTCGTCCGCACCGATCAGGTACTTCGGCGCTTCGAGGCCGACCTGGCCGCGCTCAACTCGCCGTCCGACGAGGATGTCTTCAGGGCTATCAAGCAGGTGGTCCGCACGCTCAACGAGGTGAACGAGGAGTACGACCACGCCGCCTACGAGACCGGAGAACGCGAGCAGCTGTGCGACTACATCGACAAGTCGCTCACCGAGACAGGGGTCGACGTCGAAGCGTTGGCCGCCCGCCGAGGCCTCAAGCGATACGAGATCACCGACGAATGGCGTGAGTGGTGACTTGAGCCGATCGGGGCCGGGAACGCTTCATGAGTGGGAAGACTCGACCTGACACCCTGGCGTGCCACTTGGACGCCATTCGTACCCGCCGTGGGGTTCTCTCAGGCAAGGCCTGTGGCCGCTGCACCGGTGTCGCGTAGGGCGAAGACTTCCCAGCCGAGGTACCGGCGGTTGTAGGCGAGGTAGGTACGGCGGGACGTGTCGGCGAACTCCCGCATCGCGGGTGCATCAGGGTCATCGGGATTGGCCTTGAGCCATTCGTGAATCGTCCACCATTGCGAGGCCACGTATCGGTCCCAGCTGTCGAGGTCGGCCAGGACCATCTCGACCAGTTCAAGTCCGGCGGCCTCGAAGCGGTCGAGCGTCCCGGCGAGTGATGTGAACTCGTCCGGCGCGAAGCCGAATGCCTGGTAGGCCGCTTCGGGTGGCTCATCGGTCCAGTACGGCTCGCCGATCAGCAGCAGTCCGCCGGAGGCGACGGCGGAGCGCATCAGCTCGATCGTTCCGGTCAGGCCACCGCCGATCCAGGTCGCGCCGAGGCAGGCGACCACGTCGAAGCGGCCCGGCGCGCGATACTGACCGGCGTCGCCCTGCTCGAAACTGACACTCTCGGCGACGTCCAGCTCGGTGGCTCGCTCACGTGCCGCGGCCAGGAACACTTCGCTCAGATCGACGCCGTGCCCTGTGGAACCGAAGGCCGTCGCCCAGCGGCACAGCATCTCGCCCTTCCCGCACGCCAGGTCCAGGATCCGGGTGCCCGACCCGATGCGGCTCACCTCGCCCAGCAAGAGGAGCTTCTCCTCGGTGAACGGGTTGAGGACGCGATGATCCGCTTCGGCGATCTCATGATGACGCAGCAAAACCGGGTCCTCCGGGATGCGTGATTGGGGTCGATACCAGGTCAGGATGCCGTCCGCGGCACCATGGCGCGACTCCTTTTCCATCGCAGCCGACCACGGGACAGCTGGTCCGGAGTCCTATCCCACTCAAGGCCGGGCCCCGGGGAGGCGGTGCGCCCGGCCGGCCACTACGCCCGCACCGTCGGCCCTGGTCAGGCGGCAGGGCTGGGTGGCGGACCTGCCTGGACGACGGCTGGCTCACGGGAGCGCGCGTCTCGTCCAGGGATCTGCCCGCCGCCGTTCCTCGTGTCGTGCGATGGATCCGACGGGAGGTCACCCAAGGTCGTGAAGCCGTTTGCCGAGGTGGCGGCCAGACTCACGGCCGTCCTGGATACCGTCCGCCTGCCGCGTGCGTCGGGAGATCGAAGGCCGGCGCCCCGGCTGGATGCTCCACCGGATCTGGCCCGGGTTCCTCGTCCGGCCGGAGCGGGAATAGCGTGCGCGCGGGCGGGGAGGGTGGTAGTTCGTCAGGGGACGGCGAAGCCGCCGTGGTTGGTGGTCTCCCTTAACCATTCGAGCCAGTCGCGCCACGTAGTGTCGCTTTCGAGGTCGGCTCGGAGGTCTGAGGGGGCCGCGTCGTAGCGGTCGAGCGCCTGTTGGACTTCTCGGGCGCTGACGAGCCAGGGGCCGTTGCTCAGGAATTTGAACTCCGGGATTCCGATCTGACCCGGCACCGTTTGCGCGGAGGCTGCGCGTTCCGCCTTGTTGTAGGCGTCCCGTCGGCGCTGATCAGCGGTCACCCAGTCCTCGATGCTGGAGAACGGCCACTTTGGGGAGGCATGCGGCTCGGCCTCGTAGGTCATCGCGGTCCGGCGCATGCAGACGCGGCAGAATCCCATGCCCGCGGCGTTGAGATGGAACTGGTAGGGCTCGGCAAGGTTGAAATAGTGCTCCATGCACGGAGGAGCATGCTCGCAGCGGCCCAGGTAGTTGTCCAAGCAAGCCTCATAGCGGTCTCGGGCGGTCGCCGCCGGGTCAGGTAGGTCGGCCCACTCGAACTCGTATCCCACAGCGATGCATTGTTCATTGCCGGTCGGCGATACGGCCAGCGGATTTCGTCGCCTCTCGGCCGCTTTGGGCCACGGACAGCGGGCGGGGGCGGAGTAGCGTCTCGTCTACACCTCT
>NZ_JABXFD010000562.1 GCF_013372625.1 Actinomadura sp. BRA 177 | reverse complement strand
GTGGGGGGGAGGGGGCGGGGCCGGCGGGGAGGGGGGCGGGGCGGGGCAGGCCGCCCATCGCGACGATACGGTCGTCGAGTTCGCCGACGAGGAACTCGCCGTCGTTGCGGAGATAGATGTCCTCCATGCGGAAGAAGTCGTGGTCGTAGTAGACGCCGTCGCCGGGGCGCAGGCCGACCTGGGCGAGGCCCTCGCGGTGCAGGGCGAGGACGGTGCCGTGGTCGGCGGCGTGGTAGCGGCGGATCCGGAGGGCGCCGAAGCTCCATACGGGGGGCTCGTCCTCAAGGCGGACGAGGTGGCCTTGCGAGAAGGTGCTGCCCATGCGAGGTCAGACCTGCTCGGCCGGGGGGACGGCGGGGCTCTTGATCGAGGGGCCGGCGAGCGCCTCGTAGAAGTCCTTCAGGGACGCTATCTCGCCGTACTTGGTCGACACGGCCGCGCCGATCTGGCGGGCGCGGTGCACCAGGATGTCCGAGCGGTGGTCGGACGGGAGGTCGTGGATGGCCTCCCGTCCGGCGGTGAGCGCGGCGTCGGGGTGGCCCGCGTGGAGTTTGCACATCGCGCGGTCGAGGCGCACCAGGGTCAGGTCGACGCGGTCGGTGGGCGAGTAGAGGGTGAGGGCGTGGCTGAGCACCTCGTCGCCGTGCTTGTGGTCGCCGAGGTTGGTGAAGGTGTCGCCCTCGTAGAAGGCCATCTGCCGGTCGGTGAACCCGAACACGAGGTCGGACGTGTCGGTCTTGGAAAGCTGGTCGAACACCGAGCGTCCGCGCACCAGGGCGCGGCGGGCGCTGGGGGCGGCGTCGCCGCGGCCGCGCATGGCGAGCATGCCGAGGGCGCGGGCCTCCACGGCGGGGGCCATCGCGGCGGCGACTCCCGGCGTCCGGCCGGCGAGGTCCTGGGCCTTGCGGGCCAGGTGCAGGGCCTCGCGCGGGTCGCCGTAGTACATCGGCACCAGGGACTCGCGGACGGTCACCCAGGCGCGCAGCTGCCGGTCGCCGGTCTCGTCGGCGGCGGTGCGCGCGGTGCGGAAGAACGAGCGGGCCAGCCGGTGGTCGCCCAGGTTGATCATGATCAGCCCGGACAGCCCGGACAGCTGCGCGGCGATCCGGCACAGCCGTTCCTGCAGTTCGACCGGCTGCCGCTTGTCGCACATGCGGCGCACCTCGCTGAAGTCCAGCAGGACGTCGCAGAGCATGCGGAGGGACGGGGTCGCCTGGTACTGCTGGCCGTAGCCGTAGGTCGTCTCCTCCCACTGGTCGAGCATGGTCGGCGAGACGGTCGCGCCTACGAGGGTGTCGTCCATCTTGCGGCGCAGGTTGTCGACGGCACCAAGGAACTGACCGTCGAGCGCCACGCCCGCTCCGGCCAGAAGCTGCAGAAGGGTCCTACGAAGCACGATGTCCTCCTCTCCCACATCAATGGTCAGGGGGCCTTCGGCGCGGTCGGGGCCCCGTAAGTCGGTCACGGTTACCCAGGGACGGTCTTCGGCCCTGGGGACGATCGCCCCGACGAGTGCGTCGGGGCCGGGTGCCGCGCGCCGCTCCGGAGCGCGCGGCTGGGGGACGCCCGGGGCGCCCGTGCGGGCCGCGTGGCCGCGGCCGCAGATGCAGGGACTCTGGTAGTCGAGCGCGTCGGGCTCGACCCGGTACACGGCGCAGATGTAGTGCAGGTACTCGGGACCGGGCCGCTTGTACCCGCTCTCGTACGCCGACAGCAGCGTCTCCCCGAGCCGGGGGGCCGGCTTGCCGTCGACCTCGTAGAGTGCCCTGACCTGCGCGACGATGTCGGACAGCGCGACGCCGTGGGCAAGGCGGTGCGCCTTGATCCGGCTCGTGCCGAACAGCGGCCCGCACTGCTCGTGGATCTCCTGCGCGATCTGCACCGGGCCCTGTCCCCGGGCCAGGGCGTGCGCGCGGATCCGGCGAGCCACGTCCGTCTCTTTGCGGGGGGGATCCGACATCGACTCCGGCCTCCTCACCGTCGGGCCGGGACGCCGTTCCCCAGGGGGAGGGCGATCGTCCCCGCCACGGCGACCGGTCACTAGATGGCCACGACAGATAATCTCTCGCGCACGCAGCGTAACCCCCGTCACAGGGCCCGCCAAGCGGTTTCGGAGAAGAGGGGGTGCCCGGGGGGGCACCTCGTCCCCCGTGGGTAGAGATTCTTCCTCCGGGGGAGGAGACACTTCCTCTGAGGTGGGGTAATCCGGTACTTCGCCGGACGGCCGGTCTCTTGACCCGCCAGTGTGAGAGTTGCAATTCTCGCCGCGAGTGACCGAACGGATCCAGAGAGTCGATCTTTCCGCCCGGTCCGGTCCACGTCCGGTGCTCGCCCATGGAGGGGGTGTGAAGGTGGTCAGCGACAGACGCGTCGGCTACCTCGAAGAGCTGGAGCACGAACTCGACACGCAGGGGCTCGTCGCCCGCGTCGTCCGCACCCGCTCGGGGCCCGCCTTCCTGCGGGTCGTGAACCCGGCGGCGGCGAGCCTCGCGGAGGACGTCACCTGCGCGCCGGCTCCCGAGACCAAGGACCACTACTTCTGGTGGTCGTGGGGAGAGCGCATGCACCGCGTGGACGACGTGGGCGGCGCCGCGATGAAACTGGCGCGCGTGCTCCAGCCGCTCCCCTGAGACCGGGCGTGTCCCGCGGGCCGCGGCCGGAACGGCGCGGCAGCCGCCGGCCCGCGGGACACGCTCGCCGGAACAGCCCCTCCCCGGCCTGGCCGCGGCACCTCGCCCGGCGGAGTACGAACCGGTCGTAATCGTCCCCTACGATCAGGCTCGTGCCCGCCGCGGGTCCACGGTGAGGTGCCGAGGCACCACAATGGCCGGGGAGGGTCTGCACCATGTCGTCAGCCGCGTCGTTAGCCGCGTCGTTGGCCGCGTCGTCGCTCGCCGCGGCGGCCGCCGGGAAGCCGCTGCTGCCCTGGGCCGAGAAGGGGACGCCGGAGACGGCCTGCGGCGATCCGTCGCCGACCACCGCGTGCCGGCTGGTCTGGAACGTCTCGCACAACACCGGCTTCACCAAGTTCTTCGCGACGTGGCTCGACCGGCCGCTCACCACTCTGCTCCTGATCGTCATCACGTTCGTGGTCGCGCTGCTCGTGAAGAACATCGCGCACCGCATGATCACCAAGATCACGCTGCGGATGGCCGAGGGGACGATGTCGGAGCGGGCGCGCGAGCGGGCCCGGACGGTCTTCGAGGGCAGTCCCGCGCTGCTGAACAAGCGGCGGGCGCAGCGCGCGCAGACGCTCGGCTCGGTGCTGCGGTCCATCGCGTCCGTCCTGATCATGGGGACGGCGCTGTTCAGCATCCTCGGCTCGCTCGGCCTCAACCTCGCGCCCGTCCTGGCCAGCGCGAGCGTCATCGGCGTCGCGGTCGGCTTCGGCGCGCAGAACATCGTCAAGGACCTGCTCGCCGGGCTGTTCATGCTGCTGGAGGACCAGTACGGCGTCGGCGACTACATCGACGTCGGCACCGCGAAGGGGACGGTCGAGGCCGTCACGCTGCGGGTGACCCGGATGCGGGACGTCGACGGCGTCGTCTGGTACGTCCCGAACGGCGAGATCAAGAAGGTCGGGAACGAGTCGCAGAACTGGGGCCGCGCCGTCCTGGACATCCCGGTCGACATCCACGAGGACACCGAGAAGGTCAAGGAGATCCTGCAGGCCACCGCCGACGAGATGGCCGCCGAGGCGGCGTGGAAGCACCTCATCCTGGAGGAGCCGTCGGTGTGGGGCGTGCAGGCCCTCGCCGGCGACGCCATCGTGATCCGCGTGGTGCTGAAGACGGCGCCGGGCAAGCAGGGCGACATCGCCCGTGAGCTGCGCGAACGGGTCAAGCGGGCGTTCGACGCGGCGGGCGTGCAGGTGGCCACCCCGCCGGCCTAACCGATCAAGGTGAGGATCGGGACGCATCTCACATATGGTGGGGAGCGCTATGGCTGAACAGGTGACTTTCTACGAGGCGGTCGGCGGCGAGGAGACCTTCCATCGGCTGGTGCACCGCTTCTACCAGGGCGTCGCGGAAGACCCCGACCTTCGCCCCATGTACCCCGAGGAGGACCTCGGCCCCGCCGAGGAGCGGCTGCGGCTGTTCCTGATCCAGTACTGGGGCGGCCCGAACACCTACAGCCGGCGGCGCGGGCATCCGCGGCTGCGGATGCGGCACGTGCCGTTCGTCATCGACGAGGCGCAGCGCGACCGGTGGTTGAAGCACATGCGGGACGCGGTGGAGGAGCTGGAGCTGCCCGAGCCACTGGAGAAGCAGCTCTGGGACTACTTCATGATGGCGGCGCGGAGCCTGGTGAACGCGCCCACGTGACCGGCCCGGCGTAACCGGGTAGATCGGGCTGTATGACGCGAATCCCGTGGTGGCGCAATGCCGTGGTGTACGAGGTCTACGTCCGCAGCTTCGCCGACTTCGACGGGAATGGCGAGGGCGACCTCCAGGGGGTCCGGTCCCGGCTCGGCCATCTGCGCGACCTCGGTGTGGACGCGCTGTGGCTCACGCCCTTCTACACGTCCCCGCTGGCGGACGGCGGCTACGACGTGGCCGACTACCGCGACGTCGATCCACGGTTCGGCACGCTGGACGACTTCGACGCCCTTGTGGCGGACGTCCACGCGCACGGGTTGCGGCTGATCATCGACATCGTCCCGAACCATTCGTCCGACCGGCACCGCTGGTTCCAGGAGGCGCTGGCCGCGCCGCCCGGGTCGTCCGAACGGTCGCGCTACATTTTCCGTCCCGGCAAGCCAGGCGAACGTCCCGGCGAGGAGCGGCCGCCGAACGACTGGCCGTCCGCGTTCGGCGGTCCGGCGTGGACGCGGGTGAACGACGGCGAGTGGTACCTGCATCTGTACGCGCGCGAGCAGCCGGACTTCAACTGGCGCAACCCCGAGGTGCGGGACGAGTTCGAGGAGATCCTGCGATTCTGGCTCGACCGCGGTGTGGACGGTTTCCGCATCGACGTGGCCGCGGGCCTCTTCAAGGACGATTCCTTCCGCGACCTGGGCCCGAACGACCGCCGCGTCCTGAACGGCCCGATCTACAGCCGTCCCGAAGTCCACGACGTGTACCGCAGATGGCGGCAGATCCTGGACGAGTACGACGGCGAGCGCATGGCCATCGGCGAAGTGTGGACGGACGGTCCCGAAGACCTCGCGCTCTACCTTCGCCCAGACGAACTACACCAGGTTTTCCAGTTCGACCTGCAATTGGCTCCGTGGTCGGCGACGGCCTTCCGGGACGTCATCGTCGCCGCGTTGAAGGCCGTCGCACCTACCGGTGCCGCACCCACGTGGGTGCTGTCCAGTCACGACTCCGTCCGCCACGTGACTCGGTACGAGCAGCCGGAGGGCCTCCCTGGGATCGAAAGTGCCAGAGCCAGGGCGGCGCTACTGCTTCTCTTGGCGCTCCCGGGGTCGGCCTACCTGTATCAAGGTGAAGAACTCGGCCTGCCCGAAGTGACCGATCTTCCGGACGAGGCCCGGCAAGACCCCATCTTCGAGCGCACGAACGGGGAACTCGCCGGTCGTGACGGGTGCCGCGTGCCGCTGCCATGGTCCGGCCAGGCCGAGCCTTATGGTTTCTCTCCTGACGGCGTCCGGCCGTGGCTGCCGATGCCGGAACGGTGGGCGTCCATGACCGCCGAAGCGCAGGCGTCCGAGCCGTCCTCCATGCTGGCCTGGTACCGCGACGCGCTGGCGCTGCGCCGCCGCCTGGCCGACGGCCTCCCGGAAGACCTGGAGTGGCTCGACTCCCCGGACACGGCCGTCTTCTTCCGCCGCGGCCCGCTCACGTGCGCGCTCAACTGCGGCGAGAACCCGGTGCGCCTCCCGCCGGGCACCCCGCTCCTGACCAGCGCCCCGCTCTACGGCGACCTGCTCCCCGGCAACACCGCCGCCTGGCTCGAAACGGGCTGAGACAGCGGCGCGGTGCGCCGGGACGTGCCAGGGGTCAGGGCACGAACCGGCACACCGCGGGCATTCGCTTGCGCGGCTCCCGCTACAGCGGCGGGCGCTGGAGCTGGAGCGGGTCGTCGGCGCGCGGCGCCGACTTGAACGTCTGGACGCCGGCGTCGACGCCGGCCCAGCGCTTGACGTCCGCGATCGCCTTGGCCTGCTCGTCGGCGGGCAGCTTGGCGATGATGCGGCCGCTGTGGTTCATGCCGGGCGCGACGTAGACGGCGGAGTCGCGGGCCCCGTGGCCGAGGCGGAACGGCTCGGCGCCCCACGGGTCATTGGCCCCGTACAGGAACAGCATGTGGTTGGAGTGGTGCCGCACCCAGCGGTCGATGTCGCGCATGGCGCGGCCGTGGTCGAACCGCATCCGGATGTCACGCGGGACGTAGGTGCGCGGCTGGTAGCTGCTCTCGTACCGCAGCAGCGGCCGCAGGTGCTTGAACTCCGGCGACGGCCAGCCGAGCTGCGTGCCCGCCTGGTAGTAGTACGGGATGTACGGCGCGAGACCCTGGTCGCTGTAGAACGACAGCCCGGAGATGGTGTCGAGCGTCTTGTAGAGCTCGTCGTCGGAGGCGTCCACCGACGGAAGGGACGGGCAGTCGGACTGCAGGCTGTACTGCCAGAACGCCCACTCGTAGTCCATCACCGAGTTCTCGAACGCGCGGTCCATGGTGCGCAGGATGTTGAACGTCAGGCCCTGCTCGTCGGCGGCGGCCTTGAAACGCTTGAGCATCGCGGGACGGCGCTTGAGGAACTCGCGCGCGAGCCCCTTGACGTGGGCGCGGCATTCGGGGTCGTCTCCGACCGTCTTGAAGAACTTGTCGTAGGCGTGGTCGTCGTTGTTGTTGACGTCGTTGGGCGCGACGTACACGACGCTGCCGTCGACGTCGTTCGGGTAGAAGCGCTTGTGGTAGACGGCCGTCATGCCGCCCTTGCTCGCACCCGTCGAAATCCACTTGCCCTTGTAGATGGTCTTCAGCGCACGGATGAGCCGGTGCTCGTCGGTGGCGGCCTGCCAGATCGTGTCCTTCCGCCAGTCGGTCGGCTCAGGACGGGACGGGGTGAAGTAGCGGTACTCGACCGAGATCTGGTTGCCGTCGACCAGGGCCGTCGGCTCGGACGTGAACATCACTTCCGGCGTGTTGTAGCCGCTGGTGTACAGGACCATGGGCTTGTCCGCCGACTTGTGCTGCAGCATGATGCGCTGCTCGAACCACTGCCCCCAGGGCCTGCGGTGGTCGACGGGCTGCCGGTACTCCAGCCAGAACCAGCGGTAGCCGGGAATGGTCGAGGTCTTCTCTGTCACCTGCATGCCGGGAATGGCCTTGAGCTGGGCGAGGATGTCGCCCGCCTGGGCCGCGCCGGCCTGGGTCGCACCCGCCTGCGCCGTGATCGCCGCCTGCGCCGCCGTGGCGCCCGCCCCGGTCATTCCGGCGGCGAGCAGCAGTGCCATCGCTCCTCGTGAGACGCGCCGCATTGTGCCCCTTTCACGTGGGTTCTCCACATTCGCGTCGCGACACTAGAGGGAGAAGAGGGCCGAAAACGGATTGCTGTATCGCTTGTTACCTATCCGTGACAGCTCAGTTGTCACCGGGTCGGCCCGGACACAACACCGTTCACGCGGGCGGGTTCAGCGCCACTCCGTCGTCCCACGGGGCCAGGCATTCGAAAAGGCGCTCGTCATGCCAGCGTCCGTCCAGGTGAATGTGCCGACGAGCCGTCCCGACGGCCGTGAAACCGTTGTTCCGCAGGACGCGCTGGGACGCATGGTTGTCCACCCGCGTGAACGCCTCGACGCGGTGCAGACGGAGCGCGCCGAACGCGATGTCCAGGGCCTGCCTCAACGCCTCTGTGGCGACACCATGGCCAGCGTGCGCGCGCGCCACCCAGTAGCCGACGAAGCAACTCTGCAGGGGGCCGCGTAGGACGTTGTTGAGCGTGATACGTCCGGCGACCTCACCGTCGACCAGGATGACGCCCGGCCACATCTCCTCCACCGCATACGCCTCGATGAGGTCGTGCAGGTTGTCGCGCTGGCCGTCGACCGTGAAGTACGACGCGTCCCGTTCTGGTTCCCAGGGACGCAGATACTCGCGGTTCTCCCGGACCAGCGCGGCGAGCGCCTCCGCGTCCGCCATCTGGACGACGCGGAGCCGCACCCCCGGCAGGCGCCGGTCCAGCGCGGGCGGCGGCCCGGCCAGCGCCGTCATGGCACCCGCACGTAGCGTCCGATGAACTCGCGCTCCTCCGGCGTCCAGCGCCGCAGCCGGTTCGACTCCACGTCGAACGCGACGAGCGTCGAGGTCGCCTCCGCGTACACGTTCTCGTCGTCCCGCACCTCGTAGGCGAGCTTGAGCGAGGCGGCGCGGGCCTCGGTCACCCACGTCTCCACCCGGATCGGGTAGACGGTCGGCAGCAGCGGCAGCCGGTAGTCGATCTCGTGCCGCGAGATCACCATGCCGCGGACGGGCTGCTCGCCCTTGCGCACCGGGTCGCCGTGGAACATCTCCAGCCGCGCGTCCTCCAGGTAGCCGAGGAACTTGACGTTGTTCACGTGGCCCTGGGAGTCGATGTCGCCGAACCGGATGTTGAACTCGTAGACGTGCCGGTACTCGGCCGGAGGCGTCCGCTGCATGTCCTCGCCTGGGGGTATGGGGAACCGGGGTCGGCCCGATGCTACCCGCAGGCGGTTCAGTCGCGGACGAGGCAGGGGCGCTTGCGGTCGAACGTCCAGCCGGGGACGAGGTACTGCATCGCCGCCCCGTCGTCGCGGTCGCCCAGGCCGTGCCGGACGTAGAGCTGGTACGCCTCCTCCAGTCGCTCCTCATCGATCTCGACGCCGAGGCCGGGTTCGTCCGGCAGGCCGATCTCGCCGTCCACGATCTGGAGGGGGTCCTTGGTGAGGCGCTGGCCGTCCTGCCAGATCCAGTGCGTGTCGATCGCGGTGATCTCCCCGGGGGCCGCGGCGGCGACGTGGGTGAACATGGCCAGCGACACGTCGAAGTGGTTGTTGGAGTGCGAACCCCAGGTCAGGCCCCATGCCTCGCACAGTTGCGCCACGCGGACCGAGCCGCGCATCGTCCAGAAATGGGGGTCGGCAAGCGGAATGTCCACCGCGTCCAGCCGGATCGCGTGGCCCAGCTCGCGCCAGTCGATCGCGATCATGTTGGTGGCGGTGCGGAGGCCGGTCGCGCGGCGGAACTCCGCCATCGTCTCGCGTCCGGAATAGCCCAGTTCGGCGCCGCACGGGTCTTCCGCGTAGGCGAGGACGTCCTTGAGCGCGGTGCCGATCCGGATCGCCTCGTCCAGCGACCACGCGCCGTTGGGGTCGAGGTTGATGCGGGCGTCGGGGAACCGCTCGGCCAGGGCGCGGACGGCCTCGGCCTCCTCGTCGCCCCTGAGCACGCCGCCCTTGAGCTTGAAGTCGGCGAACCCGTACCGCTCCTGCGCGGCCTCCGCCTGCCGGACGATCGCGTCCGGCGTCATCGCCTCTTCGCGCCGCACCCGGAGCCAGCCGTCCTCGTCCTCCGGCGGCGCTTCGTACGGAAGATCGGTCTTGTTCCGGTCGCCGATGTAGAAGAGGTAGCCGAGCATCGGAATCGCGTCCCGCTGGACGCCGTCGCCGAGCAGGGCCGCGACCGGCACGCCGAGGAACCGGCCCATCAGGTCGAGCAGCGCCGACTCGATCGCGGTCAGCGCGTGGACGGTGATCCGCGTGTCGTGCGTGAGCGGGCCGCGTCCGCCGGCGTCCAGGTGGCCGAAAGTGGCCCGGACGGAGTTGAGGATCGCGTCCGACCGTCCGATGGGCTTACCGACGATCAGCTCGCGCGCGTCCTCCAGCGTCTTGCGGATGCCCTCGCCGCCCGGCACCTCGCCGACGCCCGTGCTGCCGGACGAGTCGGTCAGCAGCAGCAGGTTCCGCGTGAAGAACGGCCCGTGCGCGCCGCCCAGGTTGAGCAGCATGCTGTCGTGGCCGGCGACGGGCACGACCCGCATCTCGGTGACGACGGGTGTGCTCATCGGGGGACCCCCTGGTAGGCGATCGGCCGCCGGAACCGCTCGATGGCCAGGCTTCCCACGGACGTCGTGCGCGCGTCGGACGTCGCCGGGAACGGCCCGCCGTGCACCATCGCGTGCCCGACGCGCACTCCGGTCGGCCAGCCGTCCCACACGATCCGGCCGACGAGGCGCTCCAGGACGGGCAGCAGCCGCTCCGCGTCGTCGCCCTTGCCGTGGATCGTCGCGGTCAGCTGGCCCTCCAGGCCGCGCGCCGCCTCGACGACCTGGCCGAGGTCGTCGCAGCGGACGACCAGCGAGCAGGCGCCGAAGATCTCTTCCTGCAGGTCGGGACCGAAGTTCGCGGCGTCCACGACCACGAGCGCGGCCCGGCAGCCGACCGCCGCGTCCGGTTCCTGCCCGCGTGCGACGATCTCCACGTCGGGATGGTTCTCAAGCCGTTCGACGCCTTCTGCATAGGCTTTCGCGATGCCCGGGGTGAGCATCGGCGCGCCCGGATTGGCCTCGATCGCCTTGGTCGCCTCGTCCAGGAACGCATCGAGATGCGTGCCTCCGACCGCGAAGACGAGTCCGGGATTGGTGCAGAACTGCCCGGCGCCGAGCGTCACCGACCCGACGAATCCCTCCGCCAGCTCGCCGGCGCGCTCGGCCAGCGCGTCCGGGAGCAGGAACACCGGGTTGACGCTGCTCATCTCCGCATAGACCGGGATCGGACGCGGCCGGTTCGCCGCCGCCTGCGCGATCGCCAGCCCCGCCCGCCGGGAGCCCGTGAACCCGACCGCCTGCACGCGCGGATCGGTGACGAGCGCGATGCCGAGCGTCGGACCGTCCCCGTAGAGCATGGAGAACACGCCTTCGGGCAGGCCCGCCTCTCGGACGGCCTCGGACACCGCCTGCCCGACCAGTTCGCACACCCCTGGGTGGGCGTCATGGGCCTTCACGACAACGGGGCAGCCCGCCGCCAGCGCCGACGCGGTGTCCCCGCCCGCCACGGAGAACGCGAACGGGAAGTTGCTGGCGCCGAACACCGCGACCGGGCCGAGCGCGACCCGCCCCTGCCGGATCTCGGGCCCGCCCTCGTTCGCCGGATCCACACTGAGGACCCGGCCGGCGCCGTCCGGCAGGCCGGTCGTCAGCGAGCCCGTCGCGTCCTCGGCGCGGAGGTCTTCGGCGAACATCCGGAGCTGCCCGGTCGTGCGCCCGACCTCACCGGTCAGCCGCGCTTCGGGAAGACCGGTCTCGGACATGGCGCGCTGGACGAGGTCACCCTTCAGCGCGTCGAGCTTGCCGGCGATCGCGTCGAGGAACGCGGCGCGCTGCTCGGCGCTCGTCGCGCGGTAGACGTCGAACGCCTCGTCCGCCAGGACACAGGCGCGTTCCACATCGCCCGCATCGCCGTAGCGGTACTCGGGTTCGAGGTTGTCACCGGTGCGGGGATCGACGGCGGTGATCGCCCTCCCCGTGCCGGCGACACGGTCGAAGCCGATCACCATGCGTCCGGTGAGCTGCACCAAGGTCCGTCCTCCGTCCGTCAGGGGGTTCAGAGCGGACGATAGGAGACGGGATCGATACCTGTCCAACACGAAAAACGCATTGTTCGATGCGCGGACGGCATCAATCGTACGGGTCGGTCACTCCCCCGGACGGCACCGCGGCCGAGGCGCTCTTCAGCAGCGCGACGAACTCCGCCAGACACGTGATGCATCGCGCGGCGTGCCGGCTCAGCTCCCGGATCCGCTCCTCACTGAGCACCCCGTTCACGTCCGCGAGGTCGCGGATCCGGCTGCACGTGACACGTTCTGGCGGAGCCTGCGGCCGGCACGAGAAACCGGCCAGCATCTCGTCGATCCGGTCGGCGGCCTCGGGATAGCCCGCCGCATACGCCTCCGCGTACGCCCGCGCCGCCTCCGTGACCAGATGCAGCTCCGCGCGGCCCTGGGACCCGGCGAGCCGGTCGAGCGTCCGCCCGAGCCGGAGCGCGGCGTCCGCGTGGTCGTTGCCGGCCGCGACCCGGTACCAGCGGGCGGCCTCGCCGAGGTCCCCGTCCGCCTCATGGCGGCACGCGAGCTCGTAGGCGGCCCGGTCTAGCCCGAGCGACTCGACGAACGACGCATGCCGGGCCCGCGCGATGTCATCGCGCTGCCGCCGCCGGAACTCGTCCTCCACCTCGGCGAGGCCGACGGCGAACTCCCCCTCGGCCATACCGGCGATGGCCGACGCCTCGGCCGCCAGGACACCGTCCACGTCCGCCGCCGCCCACGCACCGCGCGGGCCGGCGTCACGATGCCGATTCACCGCACACCTCGCGAACGGTCCCCACCAGCCTCCGCCGCGCCCGTTCCACATGGATCGCGGCGGCGTCCTCGCTCACATCGAGGATGGACGCGACGTCCGGCACGGGGAACTCCAGCAGGCAGTGAAGCGCCACGGCCTCCCGCTGCCGCCGGGGCAGGCCGCGGACCGCCGCCATCACGTCCGTCCCGCACCCGGCGTCGCGCGCGACCATTTCGTCCAGGGACGTGCACTGCTCGCGCGCCTTCGCCTGCCAGCGCCGCAGCATGGTCGTCGCGACCCGGAACAGCCACACGCCCGGCCGCTCGCACGTGACCAGGTCGTCCCAGCGGCACCGCGCGGCGAGCAGGCTCTCCCGCGCGATGTCCTCGACCCAGCGCCCATCACCGGTCTGCGCCCGCAGATACCCCGTGAGCCGCGGCGTCCAGTGCCGATGGAACGCGGGGAACGACGTCAGCGACTCCCGCTCATCGTCCACCGCGCCTCCCCGGCCTCAGCGATCCGACCACGAAAGCTCCTTGAGGAACACAGGAAACAACTTTCACCCCAGTCTTACGCATATAACTGCTCCGGGAGCTCACATTCCCCAACATCGACCTCAAAGACCCCGATGACCTGCACCCCCACCACTGATCGGCCTCAGCAATGACCGCCAGGTCACCAGTCACCCTCCGCCACCTGCCCTGACGCCCCCCGTAAAGATCACCACAGAATTGGAAAACCACCCCGAACCCGACATTTTCCCAGCACCAGCCCACACTAATTCCCACTCCCATCAGCAATGCCAGTCCGGCAACGCCACCGCCCACGGTTCACCCACCCGAGACCGCCGCCGCACCAGCCGACACCGACACAAGTTCCGAAACGGTGACGAACTTCCACACAACGGCACCAACTCCAAGGCGGCCCCGCTCACCACCGGCCATGAACACGATGTCGCCCGCCGGTCACCTCAGACCAGAGACCCGGAGGTTCGTCAGGGCGTGGAAGGTGGCGGATTCACGCCGGCCGTGGTCGCGCAAGGTCATGCGCGGGAAGCGCGTGAAGATGCGGGGCAGCGCTTCGATCGCCTCCATCCGCGCCAGGGCCGCGCCCAGGCAGTAGTGCATGCCGCCGCCGAACGCCAGGTGCGGCAGAGGCTCGCGGCCCAGGTCGAGCGGGCCGAGGGAGCGGTTCGCCTCCCGGATCCGCACCTGGACGGCCTCCCCCGCGCGGATGCGGTGCCCGGCGATCTCATGGTCGCTGAGCGCGGCGCGGAAGACCTGCTTGATCGGCCCCTCCACGCGCAGCAGCTCCTCGACCGCGCGCCGGGGATCGGCCTGCAGGAGATCACGCTGCGCCGGGTCGCGCAGCAGCGCCAGCACGGAGTTCGCGATGAGGTTCGCGGTCGTCTCGTGACCCGCGGCCAGCAGCAGGACGCAGGTACCGGCGATCTCGTCGAGCGAGAGACCGTCCGGGACGGCGAGCATCGCGCTGATGAAATCGTCCCCCGGCCGGCCGCGCCGTTCGGCCAGCAGCGGGGTCAGGAACAGCATCAGCTCCGTCGCGGCCGTCGCGGCGGCCATCAGGTCGGCGGCGCCGGCATCGGTCTCCAGCATCCGGACCAGCTCAGGGGTGAGCTCCAGGAGCAGCGCCGCGCCCTCGTCCCCCACGTCCAGCAGTTCCGCGATGACGGCCACCGGGATGAGGTAGGCGACGTCGCGCAGCAGGTCGGTCTCGTCGTCGAGCCCCCGCAGCACCGCCTCCACGATGTCCACGACGCGCGGCCGCAGCGACTCGACCGCGCGCGGGGTGAAAGCCGGGCTCAGCAGCCTGCGCATCCGGGTGTGGTCGGGCGGATCCATGAACAGCAGCACGCCCTGCGGGAAGTCGGCCAGCTCCGGCGGCGCGAACGGCAGCCGGCGCGGGTCACTGCTCCAGCCCTCGCCGCGCAGCACCGCCGACGCCTCCGCGAACCCGGAGACCTGCCAGACGCCCTGCTCCTCGTCCCACCGGACCGGCTCGGTACGCGCGCCGGCGCCCGCCGTCTCAGCGCGCATGGAGGCCCCCCTCGGCCCAGAGCGCCACGTTCTCGCCCCAGAACGCCCTTTCGAGCTCCCCGAGCTCGGTGGCGGGCGGCCCGTTGCGGTCCCACTCCCGCCGGATGCCCTCCCACTCCCCCGTCGCGCGCAGCTGGCTGAGGACGGCCGACATCCCGAGCTGGATGCGGCTCAGCGTCGTCATGTCGGGGTCCATCTTCCACCGGCGCAGGAACGCCCCGTGCGGGCCGAGGACCGCGAACTGCTCGCGGGCGTTCTCGGCTTCGGCGGCGGGAGAGAACGTGTAGGGCTGCGGGCCCGTGCAGGAGCGGAACGCCGCGCGCCACCAGGCGAGCACCTGGTCCGCGGGAGGCGGATCGGCCGGGTCCAAACCTCCCCTTGCGTACTGGATGCGCAGCAGCCGCTCCGCGTCCCCGGCCGCCGTCGCCTCCGCCGAGTCCCGCATGTACCGGACCATCCCGGAGCTGAAGTGCTTGACGCAGCCGAAGTCCAGGAACGTCACGGTCCCGTCCTCGTGGAACAGGTAGTTGCCCGGGTGCGGGTCGGCGTGGAACAGGCCGAGGCGGCGGATGCTGCCGAGGTAGAACCGGTACAGCACCTCGCCCCAGCGGTCCTTGAGGTCCTGGCCGGCCTCCAGTGCGTCGCGGTGGCGGATCCCCTCGACGAAGTCCATGGTGAGCACGCGCCGGGTCGTCAGCTCATGGACGACCTCGGGAACGCGGACGAACGGGTGGCCGCGGTAGTGGTCGGCGAACTCCTGCTGGTGGCGGGCCTCGGTCAGGTAGTCGATCTCGTCCCCGATCCGCTCGGACACCTCGCCGGCGATGCTGCGGACGTCCAGCCGCGGCGCGCCGGGCACCAGGCCGTGGCCGATCTGGAAGAACGTCGCCAGCAGTTCCGCGTTGGCGAGGTCGGCCCGGATCGCGCCGTCCACCCCCGGATACTGGACCTTCACCGCGACCCGCCGCCCGTCGCGGGTCACCGCGCGGTGCACCTGCCCGATGGACGCCGCCGCGACCGGCTCCGCCTCGAACTCGGCGAACACCTCCCCGGGCGGCGCGCCCAGCTCGGCCTCGACCTGCGCCGCCGCGGTCTCCGGCGGCATCGGCGGCGCGTCGTCCTGCAGCCTGGCCAGCGCCTGCTGGAAGACGGACTCGTACTGGCCGTCCACGGAGAAGCCGACGAAGGACATCATCTGCCCGGCCTTCATCAGCACGCCCTTGGAGTGGCCGAGCCGCTCCACCCACAGTTCGGCGGCGCGCCGCGCCGCCGCGTCCGGGTCCGGGCCGTCGCCGCGCATCCGCCTGCGCAGCGACGCCACCACCGCTTCTCCCGCCGTCCGCCCGGCGAGACCGACGAGCGGCGCCGTCCGCGCCACCCGGCCGCCCCGGATGCCTCGCTCAGTCATCGCAGACCCCAGAAAGTGGCTTCTGGACGACGTCAACAAGCGACCGCATCATCGACGTGGCGATGGAGCTGTTCGCGCAGCACGGCTACAAGGGGACCAGCGTCGCCCAGATCGAGCGCGGGGCCGGCCTGACGCCGGGCGCCGGCGGCATCTACCACCATTTCCGCAGCAAGGAGGCGATCCTGTCGGCCGGCATCGAACGGCATCTCGGCCGGCTCGCCGCCCTCCGCGACATCCGCCACGTCTTCGCCGGGGTCGGCGACCTGCGCACCCAGCTGACGCTCACCGCCCGCTACGTCCTCACCGAACTCGACAACGAGGCCGAGCTGCTGCGCATCGTCGTCTCCGAGGCCCGCGCCCGTCCCGACCTGGTCGAGGACGCCGTCCAGCAGATCATCAGCGCCACCTACGGCGGCTTCGCCGGCTGGCTGCGCGACAACGCGGGCGTCCCGCCGGAGAAGGCCGACGCCGTCGCGGCCGTCGGCCTCGGGGGCCTGGTCTCCGCCCGCCTGCTGCGCGTCCTGCTCGGCACCGACCCGGTCGGCATCGACGACGAGGCGCTGATCGCCACCTGGGTCGACATGATCCTCAGTCACCTCAGCCCCTGACCGCCCGGCCGGCGCCTCGCCTGAAGGACCGGCCCCCGCGCCGGCACCACGAACAGACCGGCACCGCGTGGACAACGGCCGCCGAGCGGGCCGTGCCCCGGCCAGGGCGAAAAGCCGAACGGCCGCGCGGCACCGGTGAAGGTGTCCGCGCGGCCGTTCGGCGTGGTGCGGTGGGTCAGTCGCGGGTGAGCTTGCGGTGCGTGACGCGGTGGGGGCGGGCGGCGTCGGCGCCCAGGCGCTCGATCTTGTTCTTCTCGTAGTCGGCGAAGTTGCCCTCGAACCAGAACCAGTTCGAGCCCTCCTCCCACGCGAGGATGTGGGTGGCGATGCGGTCCAGGAACCACCGGTCGTGCGAGGTGATCACGGCGCAGCCGGGGAATTCGAGGAGCGCGTTCTCCAGGCTGGACAGGGTCTCGGTGTCCAGGTCGTTGGTCGGCTCGTCCAGCAGCAGGACGTTGCCGCCCAGCTTGAGGGTCAGCGCCAGGTTGAGCCGGTTGCGCTCGCCACCCGACAGGACGCCCGCGGGCTTCTGCTGGTCCGGGCCCTTGAACCCGAACGCGGCGACGTAGGCGCGGGACGGCATCTCGACCTGGCCGACGTTGATGTGGTCCAGGCCGTCCGAGACGACCTGCCACACCGTCTTCTTGGGGTCGATGCCGCCGCGGCCCTGGTCGACGTAGGAGACCTTGACGGTCTCGCCGACCCGCAGCTCGCCCGCGTCCGGCTGCTCCTCGCCGACGATCATGCGGAAGAGGGTGGTCTTGCCGACGCCGTTCGGGCCGATGACGCCGACGATGCCGTTCGGGGGCAGGTTGAACGACAGGTCGTCCATCAGGACGCGGTCGTCGAAGCCCTTCGTGAGCTTGTCCGCGATGATCACCGTGTTGCCCAGGCGGGGGCCCGGCGGGATCTGGATCTCCTCGAAGTCCAGCTTGCGGGTCTTGGCCGCCTCGGCGGCCATCTCCTCATAGCGCTCCAGGCGGGCCTTGCTCTTGGTCTGCCGCGCCTTCGGGTTGGACCGGACCCACTCCAGCTCGTCCTCCAGGCGCTTCTTGCGCTTGGCGTCCTTGTTGCCCTCGACCTTCAGCCGGTCGGCCTTCTTCTCCAGGTAGACGGAGTAGTTGCCCTCGTACGGGTAGCAGCGGCCCCGGTCGAGCTCCAGGATCCAGGTCGCGACGTTGTCGAGGAAGTACCGGTCGTGGGTGACGGCCAGGACGGTGCCCTCGTACTTGGCGAGGAACTGCTCCAGCCACTGGACGCTCTCCGCGTCCAGGTGGTTGGTGGGCTCGTCCAGCAGCAGCAGGTCGGGCGCTTCGAGCAGGAGCTTGCACAGCGCGACGCGCCGGCGCTCACCACCCGACAGCTTCGTGACGTCGGCGTCCGGCGGCGGGCAGCGCAGCGCGTCCATCGCCTGCTCGAGCTGGCTGTCGAGGTCCCACGCGTTGCGGTGGTCGAGCTGCTCCTGGAGCTTGCCCATCTCCTCCATCAGCTCGTCGGAGTAGTCCGTCGCCATCTTCTCGGCGATCTCGTTGAACCGGTCGACCATCGCCTTGGTCTCGGCGACGCCCTCCTGCACGTTCCCGAGGACGGTCTTCTCCTCGTTCAGCGGCGGCTCCTGCTGGAGCATCCCGACGGTGAACCCCGGCATGAGGCGCGCGTCGCCGTTGGACGGCTGTTCCAGACCGGCCATCATCCGCAGCAGCGTCGACTTACCGGTGCCGTTCGGCCCCAGGACGCCGATCTTCGCGCCCGGGAGAAAGGACAGGGTGACGTCGTCCAGGACGACCTTGTCGCCATGTGCCTTGCGCACACGCTGCATCGTGTAGATGTACTCGGCCATATCCTCAAGCCTAGAGGGTCCCGGACACCGCTTCGTCGCCCCCGGCCAAGCCCCCCTCCCC
>NZ_JABXFD010000406.1 GCF_013372625.1 Actinomadura sp. BRA 177 | reverse complement strand
CGCCGGCTGCACCGTGCTGGGCGCGCTGCTCCGGCGGCTCCAGCAGCGCGCCCAGCACGGTGCAGCCGGCGCGCTCGGCCTCCACGTACGCCTGGCGCAGCTCCTCCCGCGTCGTCACGCCCTGGTTGACGACGAGGACGACCGCGTCCACGAACGTGCACAGCGCCTGCGCGTCCGCGTCGTGCAGGCTCGCCGCGTTGACGACGAGGTACTCGCTGCGGCGGCGGAGCACCTTCACGGCCTCGCGCATCCGCGGGCCGCTGAACCGGTGCGCGGCCTCGGTCGCGCGCGGGCCGCGCGGCAGCAGCCGCAGCTGCGAGTCGGTGTGGATCAGCAGGGTGGCCGGGTCGGTGCCGCTGAGCAGCGTGTCCGACAGGCCCTTGCCGCCGGGCCGGGCGCCGAACAGCGTGCTGACGTCGGTGTCGTCGGTGGTCGCGTCGATCATGATGGTCTTGGCGCCGGCGAACGCCAGCGAGACCGCGAGGTTGGCGCTGGCCAGCCGGGCGCTGCCGCCCGGGGTCGCGCTGGTGACCAGCAGCGCCACCGGGGTCTGCGGCGCGGTCGCCACGACCGCGGCGCGCAGCCGCCGGTACGCCTCGCCGGCCGGGCTCTTCGGCGCGCTGACCAGGGCGAGGGTGTCGCCGGGCGGGCCGCCCGCCGGGATGGTGGACAGGGTGCGCACGCCGAGGCCCTCGATCGCCTCGGCGTTGCGCAGCCGCTGGTTCAGCCGCTCGCGCAGCAGCACGACCGCGAGGCCGATGACGACGCCGCCGACCAGGCCGCCGACGCCGAACATCGCGGTGCGGATCTGGCCGGGGCCGTCCGGCGCGCCGGCCGGGGTGATGACCTGGCCCGGGTTGATCGGGGTGCTGCCGATGTCGTTGGCCTGCTCGTCGATGACGCCGAGCTGGTTGGTGTAGGCGGTGGCGCGCTGCTGCAGGGTGGCGCGCTTGGCGCCGGCCGTGCCGGCCATCTCCCGGTTGGTCTTGAGCAGCTGCCGCTGGACCTTGTCGGACTGGTTCTTCAGCTTGGCGAGCTGGTTGTTCACCACGTCCTGCGCGCGCTGCTGCCGGTAGGCGAGGTAGGCGTCGGCGAACGCCTGCGCGCCGGTGCGGGCGTCGGCCGAGTCGCGCGCCGTGTAGATCAGGTTGAGCACCTGCGTGTTCGGCGGGACGTCGACCGCGACCGTGCCCTCCGGCTCGTGCCCCAGCTTCTGCCCGGCGATCTTGGAGACCCGGTCGGTGGTGACCAGCTGCGCCTCGGTCTGCAGGTTGACCAGGTCGTCGCCGCGGCCGTCCGGCGAGTACGGGTTGCCCTCCAGCGGGCTGACCAGCACGGTCGCGGTGGCCTTGTACGGCGCGGGCAGCACGATGGCGGCGGCGACCCCGGCGCCCGCGCCGAGCACGGCCAGCAGGATCAGCAGCGGCACGTACCGCCTGAGCAGGGACAGCAGCTGACCCTGCTGCGGGTCGGCCGTCTGGTCAGCTCCCACGACGATCCCCCTTGATGATCCGGGTCGTGCTGGACGGACGGATGGTCACGACTTTATCCGCGCTTGGCGCGGGTCCGGTTTCGTTCATCTCAACCTCGTGGGGAGCCGGGGCCGGGGGCGGTGACCCGGCGGACGGTGGTGCCGGGGCTCTGCCTGGTCAGCACGATGCCGCGGGCGGGGTTGGCGGACTGGTCGAGGGCCAGCACGCCGCTCGCCACCTCGCGGTCCAGGGCGTGGCCGCGTTCCACCACGACCAGGGTGAGGTCGCTGGCGGCGGCCGCGCTGATCGTATCGGCGGCGTTGATGTCGGGGGTGGTGATGACGACGATGCGGGACTCGCGGCCGGCCTTGTCGACGGCGCGGGTGAGCTGCCGGTCGTCGTCGCTGCGCACCAGCCGGACGGCGAAGGTGCGCGGCGGCGGGGCCTCGGCGGGGTCGCGCTCCTCGCCGTCCTTGCGGATCCGCAGCACGGTGGTCGCCGAGCCGCCCTCGGTGCACAGCTCGGCCAGCTCGTAGGCGACGGCCGTGCCGGCGGCGGCGGGGACGCCGGTGACGAGGACGGTGGTGGCCTCGGCGTCGAAGACGAGGTTGCGCAGCCGCCGGCAGATCTCCCGGTGGCCGCCGCCGAGCGCCCCCGACTCCACCATGATCGGCAGCTGCGCGTGCAGCCGGACGTCGGCGGGCCGCCGGATGCGCCGCGGCCGCCGGTCGATGAGCAGGGTGAAGGCGACCCAGCCGAGCAGGCCGATGCCGAGCCCGCTGGCGAGCGCGACGTCGCGCCCGGCGTCGTCGCGGCCGGTGGGCAGCGTGGCGCCGCGCAGCACCTCGCCGGCCTGCACGACCTTCCGGTTCAGCACGGAGATCTGCTTCTGCACCTCCTCGATCTGCTTCATGATCTCCTGGCGGCGGGTGCGGGCGTTCCGCCGGGCCAGTTCCTCGTCGTCGCCCGGCAGGGTCCGCAGCTGCTTGTGCAGCAGCGTGAGGTACTTCTCCAGCGCCTCCCGGTTGCGCTGCTGGACGCCGCCGAGGATCTGCTGCCGCAGGTCCAGGTAGCCCTCGGCGACGGCCTGCGCGCCGCTGCGCGCCTGCGCCGGCGTCCCGGCCCGCACCCCGATCGTCAGCACGTGCGTGCTGTTCGGCACCGACAGGTCGATGCGGTCGCGCAGCTCCGCGCGGGACGCGTCGAAGCCGGGGAAGGTGGCGAGCCGGCGCAGCACCTCGTCCGACCAGACGAGCTGCGCCTCGGTGTCCATCGTGGTGTCCCGGGGCTCGCGCTCCTTCGGGTCCAGCGGGCGTCCCGGCGTGTAGCCCGGGTGCAGCGACACCGGCGGCGCCAGCACCGAGATGTGCGCGGTGTAGGTCGCCGGGGTCAGCACGATCTTCGCGACGCCGAGCGCGCCGCCCGCCACCACCGCGATCAGCAGCGCGGCGAGGTGCCGGCGGAGCGCGCCCGCGTACCGGGTGACCGGGATCGAGTCGGGGGCGAGCGGCGGTTCCGCCTGCACGCTGGACGGGCCGAGAGTGCGCTTCTTCATCGCCGGATCATCGCCGCCACGCGGGTTCCGCGCCGAGGAGGGCGGCGAGCTTGTCGTCGTAGGGGGCGAAGTGGTCGGCGAGGCGGCGCTGCAGGGCGTCCGGCAGCGGGGACCCCGGCCGGGCGTTGTGCTGCTCGAACGACGCGGGCCGCCACTGCGGCAGGCCGAGGAAGTCCAGGATGGAGGCGTAGCAGGGCTCGGGCTCGGCGAAGAAGTCCTCCGCGTACTCCACCAGCACCCGGTCGCGCCCGAACAGCTCGAACAGCCGCTCGATCTGGTCGGCGTACTGGCTCCGGTCCAGGTAGGCGTGGTGGCGGTGGCCGTGGCTCACGTACGCCGGGTCGGCCCTGATCTTCTCGACCTCGCCGGCGAGCCGCTCGGGCTCCAGGTCCAGCGCCCGCTCGAACGGCTCGGTCTCGAACCCGCGGGCCAGCTCGTGCTTGTGCGCCGAGTACGTCCGCACCACGGGGTCGCGCAGCAGCACGATGAGCTTCACGCCGGGCAGGTCCCGGGCGATCCGCTCGGGCGCCAGCGGGTGGTGCATGTAGTAGCCGGCGGACTCGAACGCCAGCGGCGCGGCCCCGTCCATCTCGGCGGCGACGCGGCGCTCGGCGAGCGACCGGACCGGGAAGTGCCCCCGGTACCAGGGCAGGCCGCGCGGGTAGTTGACGTCGAAGTAGTGGACGCCCTTGTGGAAGTTCGGCTGGACGGTCGCCGGGTGCGCGGCCAGCGCCCGGAACAGCGAGGTGGTGCCGCCGCGCTGCGTGCCCACCATGAGGAAGTCCGGCAGCATCCGGGCGCCGGACGTCAGCCGCCCGCCGGCGCGGGTCGCGGCCCGGCCGGCCTCCTTGACCCACTGCGGGGCGTCGCGGCGTGAGATCACGAGATCCTCCCGAGGTCGGTGTGCAGCAGCGCCAGCAGCCGCTCGGTGTCGGCGCGCAGCGGGCCGCCGATCGGCTCCTGCGCGGCCAGCAGGTAGCGGCGGCACAGCTCCAGCAGGTACAGGCGGACGGTGGCGTCCGCGGCGGCGCCGGTCAGGCCGAGCGGCTCCAGCGTCGCGGCGGCGCCGTCCGGCCAGGCCGCGTAGGGCGGGCCGGACGCGGTGCGCATCGCCTCCTGCAGCCGGTAGTGCAGCAGGTCGAAGCCGTCCGGGACGCCGCGCGCGAACCGCTCCCAGTCCCACAGCCGCAGCACGCCGCGGTGCCAGGCCATGTTCCACGGGGTCCAGTCGCCGTGCCAGGCGCCGAAGTCCAGGGGCAGGTCGCCGTGCGCCTTGCCGATGCCCTCGACGACCTCGCCGAACGTGGCGCGCTGCGCCTCGTCCACGACATCGGACGGGCTCGCGGCCATGCCGTCCCAGAAGGCGCTGCCGCGCAGCGGCGTCCGCTCGACGCCGCCGACCTCGAACAGCGCCCGCATCTCGGCGACGGGGGCCTGCCCGCGCGGGCGCCAGCCGAGCGCGCTCGTCGGCAGCGGCTCCAGGACGAGCAGGTCCAGGTTCCGCCACGTCCCGTGGTGCAGCAGTTCGGGGACGTGCAGCCGCGCCCGGTCCAGCTGGGCGTTCAGGTAGGTGAGGGCGGCGGCCTCGCCGTCCAGCAGGCCGCGGGCCGTGCCGGTGTCGCCGACCTTGACGAACGCGACGGGCTCGCCGCGCGGCGACAGCACGTGCAGGATCGGCTTGCGGTTGGCGCGGGCGCTGCCGAGGCCGACGCTGACCACGACGGGGCGGCCGAGCAGCTCGGCGAGCCGGTCCTCGATGGAGGGGCCGCCGCCGGTGACGCGGAGCCGGTCGCGCAGCGTCCGCTCCGGCAGCCCGGTGCGGACGGCCGCGGCGGTCAGGCCGCGCGAGGCGCGCTGCTTGACGCCGAGGTCGTGGCTGTAGCGGCGCAGCGCGGTCGCCGTGGCGCGGGGCAGGCCGGCCGGGACCAGCAGCCGCGGATGCCGGGCGTCCGGCAGGAACGCCAGCTCGCGGCGCGCGCCGTCCGACTGGCCGGGGCCGACGGGCTCGACGGTCGCGTCCGGCCACAGCTCCTCGACCGCCGCGATCCAGGCGGCGCGCGTCTCCTCGGCGCTCACTTCGCCGCCGCTCACTCCGCCTCCTCCGCGGTCAGCGCGCGGACGCGCGGACGCGAGCCCGGGACGCCCCGCTCGTCCCGCCTGGCCCGCCACATCAGGGCCACCGCGATCATCACCGTGTACAGCGGTACCTCCACCATGTCGTACGTGATCATGAAAAGGGTGCAGGCGATCAGCACGCAGCAGCCCGCCAGCGAGTAGGCGCCCCGGTCCCGCCAGTGCCGCAGGAACCGGATGGTGAAGAACGCGCAGAACGCGATCGTCCCGACGATGCCGTTGGCGAAGATGAGCAGCCACACGTGGCCCTGGGTGCCGAGCGGCGGCGACGCGCACGCCTTGCAGCCGATCTTCGCGCCGCCCGCGACCTGGCCGAGGTCGCCCTGCACGTTGCGGGTGGAGCCGAAGCCGACCAGCGGCGACCCCATCAGGGCGCTGCGCGTGGTCTCCTCGGCGAGCAGCGTGCGGCGGTTGTTGCTGTGCGGGTTGTCCAGCCGGTCCTGGACGAGGCCGGGCAGCGGCGACAGCGCCACGACGAGCGCGCCCGCGGCGGCCATCCCGGCCGTCCAGGCGATCACCCGCGGCCCGCCCACCTGCAGCAGCTTCAGGACGCCGAACAGCCCGATCGCGCCGAGCGCGCCCCACAGGCCCCGGTTCAGCGAGTACACCACCGGCCACAGCGACGCGGCGAGGATGATCAGCCCGAACACGCGGCGCCGCATCCGCGCCCGGACGATCCACGTGAGCAGGAAGTAGGGGAGGAAGAACGCGTAGGCGGCGCCCCAGGTGTTGGCGTAGGCGAACGGCGCCATCGGCCGGGACTGCGCGAACCCGAGGATCGACTCGACCTCGGCGACCCTCGGGTGGACGATGTCGCGGACGAAGGAGTTGCCGGACAGCCCCTGCGGCAGCAGCATCTCCACCGGGGAGGTCAGCTGGATCGACGGGAAGAACGAGCCGACCAGGCCGCCGACCGTCGTCACGACGAACATGTAGCCGAGCAGCCGGCCGATCTTCCCCGACGGCAGCTCCCGCTCGCTCATGTTGCCGATGTAGAGCAGCACGACGGTGAACGACAGGTACCAGGCGAGCCGGTAGCCGTACACGAGGAGCCGGCTGAACCCGCCGCCGGGCTCGGCGAGCGGCGCGTCCGCCCACAGCACCAGCACGCCCAGCACGACCCAGACGAGGAAGAACACCCACGCGCCGAAGCCGCTGGGCGCGACCAGCGTGCCCCGGCGGCGCCACAGCGTCATCGCCATCGGCACGCTGATGAGCAGCAGCACCACGTTGGCGAGGCCGAGGATCCACCACACGGGGAAGCCGAGCAGGGCGACGCTGAGCGGCCACCCCGGCCGCAGCCGCCAGGGCAGCAGCCGCGGCGGCGCGAGAGGCGTGCTCCCCGCGATCCCTCGCATCCCGGCCAATCACCGCTCCGTTCCCCTGGACGCACCGTCGGGCGCGCGGACCGCGCCGTCCGGACACCCGGACGCACGCCGCACGGTGGAAGACGCGCGGCCGCCCGCCTGGGGCGACGGCGGGCCGTGGCCGGTTTCGGCCACCCATTCCGGTCGTCCGGTAAGGCCCGCGGGGCGTCCTTCCGAGGTGCGCAGCGTACCCCGCTGCGCACGGTGGGCGTGTCCCGTGGAAGTACGAGACATGTCCGGACCGGCCTGATCCCGACGCCGATCGGTAGTTGAAACCGAAACGTTAGTGATCAAATCGGCAGGTCAGGCGCCTCATGGCTACGATTGCCCGGCGCCGTGCGCCTTTACGCGCACAATACGGTCGCTTTACATCTAGATGGCACGGAGGGGTCGATGGGCAGACGCAGGTGGGGGGCGCTGGCCGCGGGTGCCGCATTCGCGCTGGGAACGCTGACGGCGAGCCTCGCCGTGGCCGTCCCGGCGCACGCAGACCAGCGGGGGTCCGAGCCGGCGCACGGCCGCGTGGTCAACGCGGACCCGGCGAACTACACGCCGAACGTGATCGACGGCGACGTCAAGTCGATCATCAAGATCGGCGGCAAGATCTATGTGGGCGGCTCGTTCACCCAGGTGAAGGAGCCCGGGGGCGGCAAGCCCACGCTGACCCGCAACCGGCTGTTCGCCTTCGACGCCGCCACCGGCGCGATCGACCCGAACTTCACGCCCAGCCTCAACAAGGGCGAGGCCAGCGTGCTGCTGCCCGCCCCCGACGGCCAGTCCATCTACGTCGGCGGCAACTTCAGCGAGATCAACGGCGTCCGGCACTTCGTGCTCGCCCGGATCAACGCCCAGACCGGCGCGCCGATCGACTCCTTCGACCCGCAGCTCGACGCCCGGGTCCGCGACCTCCGCTTCGCCGGCGGCCGGCTGTACGTCGCCGGCACCTTCGCCACCGCGGGCGGCGCCGCGCGGGCAGGCCTCGCGACGCTCAACCCGACGACCGGCGCCCGCGACGACTTCGCCGACATCAACCTCGCCGGCACGCAGACCGGCGACGGCGTCACCCAGATCTACAAGATGGACATCAGCCCCGACGGCTCCAAGCTCGTCGGCATCGGCAACTTCAACTCCGTCCTCGGCGCCACCCGGCGGCAGATCGTCATGCTGGACCTCACCGGGACGTCCGCGCAGCTCGCGAACTGGGACACCACCCGCTACGGCGACCAGTGCTCGCAGTCGTTCGACACCTACATGCGCGACGTCGACTTCTCCCCGGACGGCTCGTACTTCGTCGTCACCACCACCGGCGCCTACGGCGGCACGTCCAAGCTGTGCGACACCCAGGCCCGCTGGGAGACCGGCGCCACCGGCGGCGGCCAGCAGCCCACGTGGGTGAACGTCACCGGCGGCGACACCACCTACGCCGTCGAGATCACCGACACCGCCGTCTACACCGGCGGCCACTTCCGCTGGGCCAACAACCCGTTCCGCGGCGACCGCCCCGGTGAGGGCGCCGTCTCCCGCGAGGGCATCGCCGCGCTCGACCCCGTCAGCGGCCTGCCGTTCAGCTGGAACCCCGGCCGCGACAAGGGCGTCGGCGTGTTCGACATGCTCGCCACCAGCGAGGGCCTGTGGGTCGGCAGCGACACCGACAACATCGGCGGCGAATGGCACCAGAAGCTCGCGCTGATGCCCCTCGCCGGCGGCAAGACCGTGCCCGTCTCCAACACCGGTGAGCTGCCCGGGAACGTCTACTCCGCCGGCGGCATCGGCGCCGGCGCGACGAACTACCTGCGGCACCGCTCCTTCGACGGCGCCACCACCGGCGACGAGGTCGCCGACGACACCGCCGGCGTCGACTGGCGGTCCGCGCGCGGCGCCTTCATGATCAACGGCGAGCTGTTCTACGGCGGCTCGAACGGCACCTTCAACCGCCGCTCGTTCGACGGCACCACGCTCGGCCCGGTCACCGTCATCGACACCGCGGACCAGCTCGTCACCATGGCGACCTGGCACTCGCAGGTCCCGAACATCACCGGCATGTTCTTCGCCAACGGCCGCATCTACTACGCCCGCGGCACGTCCGCGCTCTACTACCGGACGTTCAACCCGGAGAGCAACGTCGTCGGCGCGCAGGAGTTCACCGCGGTGAACAACCTGCCCGGCATGTCGTGGAGCGCGGTCGGCGGCATGTTCGTCAACGGCGCCGACCTCTACTACGTCAGCAACACCAGCGGCAAGCTGTACCGGGTCGCGTTCTCCGACGCCGGGGTGCCCTCCGGCACCTCCACCGAGGTCAGCTCCGCCGACTGGCGCGGCCGCACGGTGTTCCTGTTCAGCGGCACGCCCAACACGGCGCCGCAGGCCGCGTTCACCGCCAACTGCGACCAGCTCGACTGCGCCTTCGACGCGTCCGGCTCCGCCGACCCCGACGGTTCGATCGCGTCCTACGCGTGGGACTTCGGCGACGGCGAGAACGGCACCGGCGCCACGCCGCAGCACATCTACGACGAGGCCGGCGAGTACACCGTCAAGCTGACGGTGACCGACGACCGGGGCGGCAAGGGCACCAAGACCCAGACGCTCACCGTCGCGCCCAACGCGGCGAACATCGCCTTCCGCGCCGGCATCGGCGGCAACGCCAACGTCCAGACGGCCTACGCGCAGATCCCGCCGGCCGTCCAGGCGGGCGACGGCATGATCATGATGCTGACCTTCAACAACACCGCGTCGGTGACCACGCCGCCGGCGGGCTGGACGCAGGTCGACACCCAGACGGTCGGCAGCGCCACCTCCGTCCTGTGGAAGCGGGTCGCCCAGGCGGGCGACGCCGGAACCCAGGTCAACATCGGGCTGAGCGGCTACACCAAGGCCGACATCCAGCTGCTGGCCTACGACGGCACCAACACCACCGACCCGATCGCCGCCGTCGCCAAGGCCGGCGACGCCAGTTCGGTCACCTCGCACACCAGCCCGACCGCGCAGGTCGGCGGCGCCGGCTCGTGGGCGGTCTCCTACTGGGCGGACAAGTCGTCCAGCACCACCTCGTGGACGGCGCCCGCCGGCGTGGAGACCCGCCGCATCGGCATCGGCTCCGGCGGCGGCCGCATCACCAGCCTGACCGCCGACAGCAACGGCACGGTCCCCACCGGCACCTACGGCGGCAAGACGGCCACCACCGACGCCGCCAGCCGCGCCGCGATGTGGACGATCGTCCTGGCGCAGGGGTCCTCCGCCGCGACCAACCAGGCCCCGCAGGCCGAGTTCAGCCGCAGCTGCGACGACCTCCAGTGCACGTTCAACGCGTCCGGCTCCACGGACCCCGACGGTTCGATCGCGTCCTACGCGTGGGACTTCGGCAACGGTGACAACGGCACCGGCGCCACGCCCCAGCACACCTACGGCGCCGCCGGCACCTACACGGTCAAGCTGACGGTCACCGACGACCAGGGCGCCAAGGACACCCGTTCCCAGACGGTGACGGTCGCGCCGAACCAGGCGGACATCTCCTACCGGGGCGGCGACGGCGGCAACGCCAACGTCAAGACCGCCTACGCCCACATCCCGGCCGCCACCCAGCCCGGCGACGGCCTGATCATGGTGCTGACCTACAACAGCAGCGACGCATCGGTGACGGATCAGCCCACCGGCTGGACGAAGGTGGACGAGCAGAACGCCGGCAACGCCACCTCCGTCCTCTGGAAGCGGGTCGCCCAGGCGGGCGACGCCGGAACCCAGGTCAACATCGGGCTGAGCGGCTACACCAAGGCCGACATCCGGCTGCTGGCCTACGCGGGAACCGACACCTCGGACCCGATCGCCAAGGTCGCCAAGGACACCGACGACGACTCCGGCACCGAGCACACCAGCCCGGACGCCGACGTCACCGCCTCCGGCGGCTGGGCCATCACCTACTGGGGCGACAAGTCGTCCAGCACCACCACCTGGACGGCCCCCGCCGGCGTCGAGACCCGCGGCACCGGCATCGGCTCCGGCGGCGGCCGCATCACCAGCCTGATCGCCGACAGCAACGCCGCCGTCCCCACCGGCACCTACGGCGGAAAGAAGGCCACCACCAACGCCAACAGCCGAGCAGCAATGTGGACCATCATCCTGAAGCGCGGGTAGTTGCCCAGGGGGCTGTGTTTGCCCAGGGGGGCGACCCCCTGGAACCCCCGTCACGACGCAGGCGATCCTCACGCCCCGTTGCGGTCTCCGTGCCCGTTGCGGTGCGTGGGGCGCTGCGGTCGCCTGCGTCGCCGGGCATGCCCGCTCCGGGCGCTAGAGCGCCCTCCGCGTGCCTACCCGCACCCGGCGGCTGAGCTTCACCCCCAAGAGGGCGAAAGGTGACTCGCCCAAGAACACCCAGTGGCCCTGGCCGGAACCCCCGCCAGGGCCACTGCCATTCCCCCCACGCTCCACCGCCAGCCACTGTGGGACGTACGTGTCCCCCCGCGTGCGCCTAACCTCCAAGCGTCGCCGCGCTGCTCGGCGTGTCTCTGTCCTCAGGGGGCAGGTGTGCGTTCTGGACACGGCCTTCTGCTGGCTAGCGCGTGTCCCACGTTTCCAGCTGCCGCCGTGCTGTTCTGCGTGTGTGTTCGCAGTGGGCGGGCGTGCGTCTTCGGCAGGGCCTTCTGTTGGCTAGCGCGTGTCCCGTGCTTCCATCTGCCGCCGCGCTGTCACGCGGTTCTGCCGTGGGGTTGTTCGTTCCTGGACGAGTCACTCTGGGCGCTCTTGGAGTAGGGCTCAGCCCCGGAGCACGGGCAGGCACGCGGAGCGAGCGCTAGCGAGCGCAGCGGGCATGCCCGGCGACGCAGGCGACCGCAGCGACGCCGCGCACGCCAGTACAGGCACGACAGACCGCAACAGCGGCGTGAGGATCGCCTGCGTCGCTGACGGGGGTTCCAGGGGGTCGCCCCCCTGGGCTAACAGAAGTCCTGCCAGGCTTTTCGGCTGTGGTTGTCCAGTAGGCGGAAGTCGCCGGTGGGCCAGTCGAGGTCGAAGTAGGCGACCCAGAGGGCCTTGTGCTTCTTCAGGTAGGTGTTGGTGGCGTGGAGCCAGGCGGCGCGTTTGGTGCCGTCGTCGTTGCCGACGAGGTAGCTGCCCGTCTCGGCTACGCCGAAGGGGAGGTTCTCGGCCTTGCTGACGGCGATGACCCGGTCGTACATGGTGGACGGCGAGTCGTAGCGGCCCTTCTTCCAGCCGAGGTTGTAGGCGTCCCAGCCGAGGACCTGGATGACGTCGCGGCCCGGGTAGTAGTCGCGCCAGTCGCGCTTGGAGAGCGGGTCGAGGCTCCAGCCCATCAGGACGAGGGTGGCGTGCAGGCGGGAGTTGCCGGCCTTGTCGGCGAGGCCGCGGAGGTGGCGCCAGGCGGCGCGGTAGTCGGCGGCGGTGAACTCGCCGTCGGCGATGTTGTCCTCGGGCTCGTGGTAGTAGACCCAGTAGACGTCGCGGTCGCGGGGCGCGGTGGCGAACCAGTTGGACATCGCCTTGTCGTACTTGCCGACGAGGACGTCCTTGGGCGCCAGCTTGAAGGAGATGATCGGCGGGCGCTTGCCGAGGTTCGGGTTGCCCGGCCACGCCGGCGGGACGCCGCGGTAGAAGAGGCGGACGGTCTCCAGGCCGCCGTAGCGGGCGTCCAGGCGGCCGAGGGCCTTCTGGAAGGTCTCGCCCGGCTTCAGTTCCAGGGAGAGGCCGCAGAGGGTCCGGCTGTCGCCCGGGGTCGTCTCGGGGGACTTGGTCGGCTGGGGGACTTCCCAGGTCGGTTCCGGGCCCGGGGCGGGCAGCGCCGCCGTGGGGGTCGGCGTCGGCGTCTCCGAGGTGCCGGGGGACGGGGCCGGCTCGCCCTTGCGGGTCTTCAGGACGAGGCGGGGGCCGTCGCCGCCCTCGCGGGAGTGCAGGGACGCCGCCGACCAGAAGTTCTGGTTGGTGATGGCGAACGCGTAGCGGCCGGGGCCGGTCACGACCGAGCCGACGTCGAAGGAGATGCGGTCCTTGGCGGACGTGGCGGTCGCGATGACGGCCCCGGCGGACGGGCGGTTGCTCCAGGACGTGCCGTTCTCCGTCCAGGCGCCGGGGAGGGTGCGCAGCTCGACCTGGCGGGGCCGGTTGCGGGGGCGGTCGAAGGTCACCTCGACCCGGGCCTTGGTGATCTTCGGGGTGCCGCGCGGGACGTCGAAGGCGATGTAGGCCTCGGTGTGCCACTCCGGCCAGACCGAGGCGGTGATCTTCTTGTCGTCGCCGAACCCCTTGCCGGGCATCTCGCGTACCACATACGTGTCGGCGGACGCCGGCACGACGGTGCCGCCGCCGGCGGCCGCGGTCCGGGCGTCGCGGCTCATGCCGGCGCCGGTCAGCGCGATCGCGCCGGCGGAGCCGCCGACGACGAGGAGGGTGCCCGCGGCGGTGAAGTACAGGGACGGCCGCGGCCCGCGCCGCCGGCGTCGCCGCGGCGGAGCCGGCGGGACGGGTTGCGAACGGCGGGGGTCGGGCCGGTGGTGACCACCGGGGAACGGATCACGGGGGTCGCGGTCGCGCACGGACGGCCCCTTCCTCTCGATGGTCGTTGCCCCTTTATCTCACAAACGCCACAGGGGTCACTGCGTGGGGAACATCCCCAGGCGGCCGTGGTACTCCTTGCCGAGCTCCTCGGTGTCGCTGCCGACGAGCAGGCCGTTCGGGTGGGCGACGAGCGCCTCGACGCCGTGGCCGAGCGTCCGGGTGGGGTTCCAGGAGAGCGCCTTGCCGGTCGACGGGTTCAGCGCGCCGATGCCGGGACGGGACACGGCGCCGGGGCCCGGGTTGTCGTGCCCGTAGGGGTTGTCCAGCCACCGCTGGTGGCCGCCGACGTAGACGGCGGAGCCGGTCACCGAGGTGGACAGCAGCGTGTCGCCGCCCGTCCAGTTGACCCAGGTGGGCTTCTTCCCGGACCCGGTGGCGGACGCCTCCCAGCGGGCGGCGGAGTCGCACAGCGTGGTCCGGCCGTAGGGGCCGCCGGTGGTGACGACGACGAAGTACTTGCCGTCGGGGGAGAAGTCCATGCCGCGCATGTAGGTGTCGAACGCGTTGAGGTTGCACGCGTCGGCGTACTCGGTGGTCGACCAGGTCGACAGCTTCGCGGTCTTGCCCAGGTTGATCATCGCGATCTGGTGCCGGGTCTGCCCGTTGACGCGGGTGAACGTCCCGTTGATCACCATGCGGGTGTCGGCCGGGTCGACCGCGAGCTTGTAGACCTTCAGCGCGCCGGACCGCGGGTTCGTGACGGTGAAGTTGAAGCCGGCGTCCGCGGCGCCGGTGAGGGCGTCGAGCCGGGCGACGGCGGTGCGCGCCTTGCCGCCGGCCTTGGTGAACGTGCCGCCGATGTACAGGTTCAGGCCGCGCCGCACCATCGTGGTGACCCGGTAGTTCACGGCGGGCTTGAAGCCGGTGTGGACCTGGTTGGTCGTGGTCTTGATCGAGGCGACGGTGCCGGTGCTGCGGCCGTTGACGGTCTTGAACGTCCCGGCCATGTAGACCCAGCCGCCCGTCCCGGCCTGGAGGGCGTGCACGGTGCCGTCGACCTTCGGGACGAAGACGGTGCTGATCTTCCCGGTCTTCATGTCGTAGGCGAACAGGTTGTGCCGCGCCAGCTTCTTGGACGTGCCGGCCTGGCGCACCTCGTCGAAGTTGCCGCCGACGACGACCAGGCTCCCGACGACCGCGATCGCGCGGACGGTGCCGTCCAGCACGTGCGGGGTGTTGTTCACCGGGTTGGCCGAGACCACCGACGGCAGGGCGATGTCGGCGGACGCCGCGCTCGCGCCGGCCGTCAGCGCGGACGCCGCGAGAGTGGTGGCCGTGAGGCAGGCGATGAAGGGTCGCATGAAGGTGCTCCGGGGAACGGCCGGGGTCAGTGATGGCATCTTGTCCTACCACATGGGCGGATAACGGGCAGCGATTCCCGGGAACCGCTCCCGGAAAGAGATTCGGTCACGAGCCGGACGCCTTGCCGTGCCGGATCCGGTGCAGGACGACCCGGCCCAGGTAGGAGCCCAGTTCGATGGTGTAGCGGCGCCACAGCCGGCGCGGTTCGCGGGCCAGCCGGTACAGGAACCCGACGCGCAGCCTGAGGACCCAGGCCGGGTAGTACTCGCGCCGCTCGGCGAGGTGCTCGAAGTACGCGCCGCACGTGATGATGACGGGCGCGGTGATCCGGTCGCGGTACTCGGTGACGAACCGCTGCTGCAGCGGGGTGCCGAGCCCGACGTGCAGGATGTCGGGGGCCGCCTCGTTGATCTCGGCGACGAGCCGCTCGGCGGTCTCGGCGGGCAGCCGGCCCTCGTCGTCCGACCAGTAGCCGTGCAGGGTCCCGGCGATCTGCAGGCCCGGGTACCACTTCTGGACGTTCTCGGCGGCGGCCTCCGCGACGCCCGGCGCGTTGCCGAACAGGAAGACCCGCCAGCCGTGCTCGGCGGGCTGCCCGAACAGGTCGTCGGTGAGGTCGTCGTTGGCCATCCGGCCGGGCACCGGGCGGCCGAAGACCTTCGCGGCGAGCACGACGCCCCAGCCGTCCGGCAGGTTGAGGTCGAAGCCGTTCATGAGGTCGCGCAGCCCGGCGTCCTTCTGCGCCTTGAGGACGTAGTCCGGGTTGGCGAACGTGACGGTCAGCTTCGTGCGCTCCTTGACGGCCGTCTCCGTGAACGACCGGAGCTGCGCGACGCCGGTGCGGCTGACCCGCACGCCGAGGACGTCGACGGTGTCATGCGGCCATCGTTGGTCCACGCTGCTCTCCTGACGCGCCGGCCGGGCCGGTGGCTTGGACGGGAGAGGGCAGCGTATCGGGCTTCCGGCCGGCGCGGTGGCGGAGGTACAGCGAGCCGGCGACGGTGCCGGCGGTCAGCGCGGCCATCGTCCAGGCGAGGGGGAGGGCGCCGACGCCGAACATCTTCAGCGACGACGCGACCAGGACGAGCGCCAGCACGCGGCGGATCAGGCCGCCCGGCGCGCGCGAGGAGATCTTGGAGCCGAGGTAGACGCCGGGGATGGAGCCGGCGAGCAGCGCGGCGGTGACCTCCATCCGGAAGTCGCCGAACAGCAGGTGGCCGATGGCGGCCGCGAACACCAGCGGGACGGCCTGCAGCAGGTCGGTGCCGACGAGTTGGTTGGCCTTCAGCGCCGGGTACAGGGCGAGCAGCGCGACGATGATGAGGGAGCCGGAGCCGACCGAGGTGATGCCGACGACGAGGCCGCCGACAATCCCGATCAACACGGTCGGGATCGGGCGGACCTTCACCTCGGGGGCCGTGTCCCGGTCCTCGCCCGATCCGGCGCGGCCCCGGTGGGCCAGGTAGGCGCGCAGCACGAGGCCGCCCGCCGCGATCATGAGCGCGACGCCCATCGCCTTGCTGATGAGGTTCTCGACCGAGTCGTCGCCGTGGCCGAGGGCCTTCGCCAGCAGGACGCCGGAGAACGCGGCGGGCACCGACCCGGCGCACAGCCAGCCGACGAGCCGCATGTTGATCGTGCCCTGCCGGTAGTGGACGGCGCTGCCGACGGGCTTCATCACGGCGGCGGCGACCAGGTCGCTGGACACGGCGGCGAGCGGGCTGACGCCGAAGAACGTCACGAGCATCGGCGTCATCAGTGCGCCGCCGCCCATTCCGGTCAGCCCGACGATGATGGCGACCAGGAAGGAGCCCAGCGCCATGACCCAATCGAAGTCCATCGGCATGACCTACCTGACATGTAGGAAAACTCGCGTTACACCCTAGGGGATCGCCTCCGGATGGGTCTAACCCGGGTGCCGAGGGACAAACGGGGCAGGTGTTCTAGTCGGGACGGACCCAGCCGCCGTCCACCAGCAGGGCGAGGACCTCGCCGACCGCCTCGTCCGGCGCCATCCGGGACGTGTCGAGCGTCAGGTCGGCGTCGTCCGGCGCCTCGTACGGGTCGGAGATGCCGGTGAACTCCGGGATCTGGCCCGCGCGCGCCTTGGCATACAGGCCCTTGCGGTCGCGCCGCTCGCACTCCTCCAGCGGCGTCGCGACGTGCACCAGGATGAAGTCGCCCACGGCGGACACCATCCGGCGGACCTCGGCGCGGGTCGCCGCGTACGGGGCGATCGGCGCGCAGATCGCGGTGCCGCCGTGCCGGGTGATCTCGGCGGCGACGAACCCGATCCGCCGGATGTTGAGGTCGCGGTCGGCGCGCGAGAACGTCAGCCCGGCCGACAGCATCCGCCGGACGACGTCGCCGTCCAGCAGCGTGACGGTCCGGCCGCCGCGCTCGATCAGCGCGTCGGACAGGCCGCGCGCCACCGTGGACTTCCCCGAGCCCGACAGCCCGGTGAAGAACACCGTGATGCCGCGCGAGTGCTTCGGCGGCCGCGCCCGCACCAGCTCGGCGGCGACGGCCGGCGGGGTGAACCAGTCGGGGACGGGCTCGCCCGCGTCCAGCAGCTCGTGCAGCCGCTCGGCGGTCAGCTCCGCCTGGACGTGGTCGGGCTCGATGCGCGCGACCGGCCGCCAGACCTCGACGTCGGCGTCGTAGGCCCACGGCTCCGGGACGACCAGCGGGATCGCGGTGCCGTCCAGCTCCGCCTCGGCGAGCAGATGCGTGGCGCCGTACGCGGCGGCGACGTGCGCGCGCAGCAGGACGTCGCGGTCGTGATCGCCGCGCGCGGGCAGCGGCACGGGGACGATCCGGGCCCCGTCCGGCAGCTCCTTGCGGACGCCCAGCAGCGCGCGGACGAGTGACTCGTCGTGCTCCCCGCCGAGCAGCGGCAGGACGAGCACCGCCGCGCCGAGCCGCTCGGCGACCTGGCGCAGCTGGCCCAGCTGCTTGCGGTGCAAGGGCTCGCGGGTCGCCACCGCGAGGAGCGGGCCCTCGGCCGGGGCGAGTTCGTCGGGGCGGCGGCGCAGCGCGTGGAACGGTCCGTGCGGGGGGGCGCGGAGGGCCTCCAGCGGCCCCGCGAGCCGCCATGCCTGGGTGACCGGGTCCTGCCACGCCTCGGCGACGTCCAGCACGGCGAGCGGCACGCCCTCCGGGTCCTGCAGGACGATCCGCTCGTGCCCCGTCAGCTCCTTCGGGACGGTCAGCGTGACCGGGACCGGCCACGGGGTGCCGTCGGCGAGCCGCCCCCCGGCGACCACCATCGCGGTGTCGTAGGAGCCGAGGAACCCCGGCAGCGGGCGGTACACCCCGGCGAGGACCAGCTCCAGGTCGGCCAGCTCCACCGGATCCGGGGTCCAGGCGGGCAGGTCGCGCATCGTGTCGGGAAGGCCGGCGTCGGCGGTCACCGCAGTCTCCGATCCCGCCCGGCGGCGGGGAACCGGGCTCGTCCGTGTCAGTGGGAGTTTCCGCAGGAAAAATACTGCGTCGGCCCGGGCCCGCGCACGCCCGCCCCGGTCAGATGACCCTGGCGAAACGGTTCTCGGGCTTGCGGATGACCAGCGTGATCTCGCTGTGGTCTGCGCTGAGGCGCCCCCGGGTGGCCGCCGACACCAGCCGGCACAGCAGGTCGGCGAGGCCGGTTCCGGCCCCGAGCGCGTCGATGGCCTGCCGGGACGTGTACTCCTCGGAGATCACCAGCCCGCGCATCACGCAGTACCAGCGCATGCCGGACCGGGACGCGACCCGGCTGTACAGTGCGGGCGGCGGGCTCGTCCGGACGACCGGCACCGGCCGGGGCGCGGGCGGCTCCGGCGGCGGGTTCCCGGCGGGCGCGGCGCCGCCACCGGTC
>NZ_JABXFD010000090.1 GCF_013372625.1 Actinomadura sp. BRA 177 | reverse complement strand
GGGCCGGCGGGCGGGGGCCCGGCCCGGGCCGGTGGTGAACAGGGCGCGGCGCGCCGCCACGGCGGCGGCGGCGCCGGCCGCGGCGGTCAGCGCCCCGACGGTGATCTCGGTGATCGAGATCGTCGACACCAGCCCCAGGTAGACCGCCAGCAGTACCGTCCACCAGGCCAGCGGCTCGGCGGCACGGCGGGCGGGGCCGGGGCGCGGCGGCGGGTCCGTGCCGTGTTCGTGGTCGCGTTTTGGGCCGGGCATGACCTTCGCCATACCCGGACCGACGGTTCCAACCGTCCCGCCGGGCCGCCCGCGGGGGCGGCGGGCATGTTTGCCGGAGCCCGCCCGGGTAGGGCGTTACGGGCCCGAGCGACCGGGGAGGCGTCGATGACCAGGTACGGGTACTTCCTGTCGACCGAGGAGCACGGGCCCGCCGAGCTCCTGCGGCAGGCGCGGATGGCCGAGGAGGCGGGGTTCGAGGCCCTGTGGATCTCCGACCACTTCCACCCGTGGCTGGACGAGCAGGGCCAGGCCCCGTTCGCGTGGTCGGTGATCGGCGCGCTGTCGCAGGTGACGTCGCTGCCGATCGGGACGGCGGTGACGTGCCCGCTGGTGCGCACCCACCCGGCGATCGTGGCGCAGGCCGCGGCGACCAGCGCGGTCCTGACCGGCGGCCGGTTCACCCTCGGCGTCGGGACGGGCGAGTTCCTCAACGAGCACATCGTCGACGCGCGGTGGCCGCCGGCCGCCGAGCGGCTGGAGATGCTGGAGGAGGCCGTCGGGCTGATCCGGCGCCTGTTCACCGGCGGGCTGGTCACCCACCGCGGTGAGCACTACCGGCTGGACACCGCCCGGCTGTACACGCTGCCGGACGAGCCGCCGCCGATCTTCATGTCGGGGTTCGGGTCCAAGGCGGCGACGCTGGCGGGCCGCATCGCCGACGGGTTCATCTGCATGATGCCGGACGCGGACCTGGTGAAGGAGTACCGGCACTCCGGCGGCGAGGGCAAGCCGGTGCAGGGCGGCCTGAAGGCGTGCTGGGGCCCCGACGAGGCGCGGGCCCGCGAGACCGCGCGCCGGATCTGGGGCAGCGACTACCTGCCGGGCGAGGCCAACCAGCTGCTGCCGCAGCCGCGCCAGTTCCGGCAGCTGTCCCAGCTGGTCACCGACGACATGGTCGCCGCGCAGGTGCCGTGCGGCCCCGACCCGGGGGTGCACGAGCGGGCGCTGCGCGCCTACGCCGACGCCGGCTACGACGACGTGTTCGTCACGCAGATCGGGCCGGACGCCGGCGGCTTCTTCGACTTCTACGCCGGTGAGGTGCTGCCGCGGCTGCGCGGCGGCCGCCCCGCCGGCCCGCACGATTCCCCCTAGGAAAGGACGGATGATGAACACCCCCTCGGTTCCCGGCAACGGGTCGGGAAAGGTGACCGAGACCACGAGCAAGGCCGGCCGGACCGCCGGCGAGGCCGCCGGCGGTCCGGCCGGTGGCGCGGCAGGCGCCGCGCAGGAGACCGCCGGGAC
>NZ_JABXFD010000660.1 GCF_013372625.1 Actinomadura sp. BRA 177 | reverse complement strand
CCACCCTGCCGGTCAACTCTGCCAGCGCCTCGTCCCACGACACGACCTGATCGTAGGTGATAGGGGAAGTCACCCATGATCAACGGGCCGGCCAACCCAACAGTTTCAAGATCTGCGAATGTAGTACCGGTGGCTCGCCTCTTATCCGGGGTCGGCGGTCGCCGGCCGGACGTCCCTCGCGGCGGCGTAGATGGCGCGCAGCGTCACCGCCACCGACGGCCTGCGCACGCTCGCGGTGCGGGTGACGGCGTACACCTCGCGCGCGAGCGTGCATTCGGGGATGCGCCGCACCGCCACGCCCCGGTCGCCGGCCGCGAGCGCCAGCGCGGGCACCGCGGTGATGCCGATCCCCCGCGCGACCAGGCTGAGGATCGTGTGCAGCCCTTCGAACTCCCACGGCACGGGTCGGGCGCCGCCGACGGTGTCCAGCAGCCGCTCGACGGCCTGCCGGGACGGCTCGCCGGGCGGCGCGGCCATCCACGGCTCCTCGCGCAGCCGCTCCAGGTCGACCGGCCGGTCCGGGTCCGACATCGGGTGCGCCACCGGCACGACCAGGACGAGCGGGTCGCGGCGCAGGTGGAAGAACTCCAGCGCGGCGGGCGCCTGGTCGGGGACCTTGCCCGTCCAGTCGTCGATGAGCGCGATGTCGACCTCGCCGCTCTGCACCTGGCGGATGCCGGCGCCGGGCGCGGTCTGCCGCAGCACGAACGTCAGCCCGGGATGCTCGCCCAGGCTGCGCGCCAGCGCGGGCGCGAAGGCGACCGCGGCGGTCGGGAACGCGGTCACCACGATCCGCCCGGAGGGGGCGTCGGCCTGCGCCGACAGCTCCGCCTCGGCCGTCTCCACCAGGCCGAGGATCTCCTCGGCGCGCTCGGCGAGGCGGCGCCCGGCGTCGGTCAGCTCCGCGCTGCGGGCGGTGCGGTCCAGCAGCGGGACGCGGGCCTCCCGCTCGAGCGCGGCCAGCTGCTGGGAGACCGCCGAGGGGGTGTAGCCGAGCGCCGCGGCGGTCGCCGCGATGCTGCCGCGGCGGGCGAATTCGGCGAGCAACCGCAGGCGGCGCAGTTCGAGCATTAGTACATCTTACGGTAACCATCGATGAGACTCGCTTGTAATGATGCTTGCAGCGGGCAAGAGTAAGGGCGAGCCCGGCCGGGTCGCACAGGGGGATTCAACGGTTACTCACCGTTACGTCGTCCTGCCCTTTTTCGCACTGCCCTTTGGAGCATTGATGCCTGCTCAAAATCAGCCCGCGTCCGTCCGGCCACTGTCCTTCGCGCCCCGTCCCGTCGCGCTGTCGGCGACGCTCGCCGTCAACGAGGCGATCGCCCGCAAGCGCAGGGCGGGCGAGCGCGTGCTCCCCCTCGGCTTCGGGGAGGCCGGGATCCCGATACATCCGGCGCTGACCCGCGAGCTGGAGTCGGCCGCCGGCCGCGGCGCCTACGGCCCGGTCGCCGGCCCGGCGACGACCGCGGCAGGGTCGGTGGGCAGCCCGCGCCGCGCCCAGTAGCCGGCCGCGGCGG
>NZ_JABXFD010000525.1 GCF_013372625.1 Actinomadura sp. BRA 177 | reverse complement strand
TCCAGGCCGGCATACGAGATAGGGGTCCGTCGGGTGGGCGCGGAGATGTGTAGACGAGCCAGTCTTTGCGGCGGTGGCGCCGCGTCCCCGGCCACCGCCGCAAAGATCGCTCTGCGGTCCCTGGCCCGCCGCCACCAGCGGCTCACCACCGTCGGCGGGGTCGGGCCGCAGGGCGGCGCAGGTGGTGATCAGCTCCCGGGTGGGCAGGCCGCGCAGCCGCGTCCGCAGTTCGTCGGGGGCGGTGACGATCAGGGCCTTGATCTGCCGCTGGGCGTCGGCGCGCTGGTCGACGGCCGAACGGCGGGCGACCCGCAGGTTGCGCAGGGCCTCGACGCGGCCGTCGCGCTGTCTGGGGGTGCCGGTCCGGTCGGCGGCCAGGGCGGTGCGGGCGGCGGCGACGGCGTCGATGGGGTCGGACTTGCCCTGGAAGCGGCGGGTCTTGCGGTCGGGCCGGTCGACCTCGATGACCTGGACGCCCTGGTCGTGCAGCAGGCGGGCCAGGCCGGCGCCGTAGACGCCGGTGCCCTCGACCCCGATCCGGCCCAGCCGCCCCGACGAGCGCATCCAGTCCAGCAGGGTGGTGTATCCGGCGGGTGTGGCGGGGAACTGCCCGGTGCCCAGGACCCGGCCGCCCGGGTCGAGCACGGCTGCGGTGTGGGTGTCTTGGTGGGTGTCGACTCCACCGGTGACCTCGGTGATCGCGGTGCCGTCGGCGGTGGCTTGAGGTGTAATGGAGGGCATCGTCGTCCTGTTCCTCGTCCGGGGGCGGGGCGGCACGCACCGGCCGGGCGGCGGACAAGACAGTGATGGGGCCTCTAGCCAGGCTCTTATTAGGTCACTCCGCCACGTCCAGTGGGTGCACATGAGCGTCTCCCGGCCGGGGTCGACAGATCCCGTTGAGGACACTTGGTCAGTCAGGTGTTGGGTCAGATCCCGCCGGGAGGCGCTCACCTACATCATCACTGTCAGGTGGGGAGCCCGAGTCGTCGCGCCACCTCGGGTGGGAGGGCCTCCAACTCGGCGGTCTCCCCCGACGTGCGTCCCAGGTACTCGGGGTTGCAGCCCTGGTGGCCCAAGAGCCGGGCGACCGGTGCAAGCGCCGTGTACACCGTGCGCTGCAGCAGCCAGGGCCGGCTCGTGAACCGCAGGACGTCGGAGAACTCCAGCATCGTCACCGACCGCTGCAGCAAGCTCGGCACACCGCGCTCGTCGACCTTGCCGTCCTCCGCGAGGCCGAACAACTGGCACAGCAGCAGGTTCTCGAATCGGTCGGCCCGGTTGCGGAACTCGACCACCGCGAAGGTCTCCTCGTGGTCACTGGCGCTGAAGAACCGGTGCATGGTCGCCGGTGGCACGGCCACGTGCTGGCCCGGCTCGGTCAGTGTCTCGTCGCGGCCGTCGATGTGCACTCGCAGCCGTCCGCGCACGAGCGTGAACCGCTCCTCGCTGACCGGATGCACGTGGTAGTCCGCAGCGAACCCACCAGGCTCGACATAGAGATCCAGTACAGAACTCTGGCCCTTGGTCTCCGCGGCGGGCGCTCTGACCACGATCTTCTGGCGGCACGGTGGGTTGCGGTAGACCCCCCCAACACTGACAGGCATTCTGATATCTCCCGTGTTCATTTCTTGATGGCGCGGAGAAGCCCGTGCACCGGGACCATGTCCGGCGGCATCGTCGCGATGTCCTGTGAGATCGCCGTGACGACCTCGAACCCGGCCTCCGTCAACCACTTCTGGTATGTCGACAATCTCTGCGGGCCGCCCTCGGCCATCGTGCAGCCGAGGAAGTACGCAGGGAAGAAGTCCACCGAACTGGAGCTCTTCAGCTCCTCCGGGTATATCGGCACCAGGATGTAGACCTCGCCGCCCGGCTCGAGCGCCTCATGCACGCTGCCCAGGATCTTCAGGACGTTCTCGCGGTCGAACATGTCCAGGAAATGCTTGATCATGACCACGTCGAAGCCCTTGGGCAGGCCTTTGAACACGTTGCCGCCGATGAACGAGCAGTGCTCGCGCACGCCGTGCTCCTGGAAGTTCGCCACCGCGTCGGCTTCCTTCTCCGGAAAGTCGAAGCAGGCGACCGTGAGATCCTCGGCCGGCTTGTGCTTGCGGGTGAGGATCGCGCCGAGCCCGGTGTTGCCGGCCACGTCCAGCACCTTCACACCCGGCCGGACGTCGAAGTGGGCGAAGAACCACTCGTCGATGAACCCGGTGACCGAGTCCATCATCGCGCCCCATGCCATCCGCAGGTCGTCGTTCTCCGCGGTGGCCTCGTAGAGGGTGCCGTCGAAGCCGTAGAGTTCCCGCAGCCCGACGACCTTTCCGGTCTTCACGCTCTCCGACAGGTAGTACAGCTGGCGCAGGCAGATTACCTTGATCATGTTGAACCACGCGATGACCCGGCCGAAATCCTCGTCCGTCGGCAGTGCCATCCTGGCCAGGGCATAGGCGCCGGTCCGCTCGTCGAAGGAGATGAAGTCCTCCTTCACGGGGAGGAACAGCAGCTGCTCGATGGCGGCCTCGGTGCCGCCGACCGACTCGGCGATCTCCTGTGCCGTCATTCGGGTGTTCTTCTGCAGCAAGTCCACGATGCCCAACTCGAAGCAGCTCAGCAGGTTCATGAACCGCATCGGGCCGAGCGCGTACTCCTTGAACTCTGACAGCACCTGCGTCGTGCCGGTGTTCCATGTGGTCATTGCGCCCCACCTTCACTCGCCCGTTCTGACTTCGGCCTTTGACCAGGCTATGGATCGTGCATTCTCGGATCACTCCGAATGTTGCTGCGCTATTTCCCGGTCACCTTCGCGAGCAATGCCGCGGGATCGTCCGGCGACCGGTTCCCGCGCCAGGCGACGTACTGGTCGGGCCGAATCAAAACCAGATCCCGTTCATACATGTCACGGATATGCGCAGCGGGAAGCTCGAGTACGGTCAACGGGACTCCGGCACGCTCGGCCGCCGCGGTCATGCCGGTGACCGCGGCGGGCCGGGTTCCCAGCCGCAGCAAGGTGAAGCCGGGACCGAGGAGGTCGAAGAGCGAGTCGCCGCGGTCCCGCTTCCCCCGCCGCCACGCGTGGGGGGCGCGGCCACCGGGCACGCTGGTCGGCACGTAGGCGGCCGGCGAGTCCGGTGGCGGGTCACTGTCGGCGGCGATCACCGGTGAGCCGTCGTACCGCGCACCCAGTTGCACACCGATGGACGCGAACTGCTCACCGTACATGGACAACAGGCCACCGACGCGCTCCCGTTCGCGTCGCCCGGGCAGGGTGCTCTGCTCCAGCAGGGGCCCGAGCCGCAACTTGCCCAGGTTCATGTTGAGCCGCCGAGCCGCGGCCGTGTTCCGCTCCGCGACCGGTCTGCGTTCACACTCGTACGAGGCCAGCAGATCCGGCCCACCCCAACCGGCGAGCCTGGCCGCGAGTTTCCACGACAGGTTGGCGACGTCATCGACACCGGTGTTCATACCGAACCCTCCGGTCGGCGTGAAGAGGTGCGCCGCGTCACCGGCCAGGAACACACGCCGGTCGGCGAACCGGTCGGCGACCAGCGCGAGGCCCGGCGTCCACGACCGGTGGCCGAGCACGTCGACGTCGACGTCGGCACCGGTGGCACGGCGGACGAGCGCCGGCACGCCGCCGGCATCCGCCGAGCTGGTCAGCAGGAAGAACTCGTCCCTGCCGTTAAGCGTGATCAGGTTGGTCGTCAGCCCACCCCCCCAGCGCCCAGTAACTCCACGCGCGCCGGGACCCCAGAAAGTCTGGGTAGAGCGCAGGTATCCGCAGATGAGTCGCGGTCGCCTGCCGCCCCAGAACCTCCTGGTCCAATGCTCCGCTACCGACGTACCGCGCGCCGATGCCGGCGCGCACGACACTCTGGCCGCCGTCACACCCCACGACATACCTGGCGCGACCGGTTCCTCGGTCCGCGTGGACCGAGACCCCCGAGCCGTCCTGCCAGATGCCGCTCACCCGGGTTCCGTACCGCAGGGTGATGTTCGAGCGGGTTCTTGCTCGTGCCAGGAGTAGCCGCTCGACGTACATCTGGTTGGCGCGGTGCAACGGCTCCGGGGTCTGGTGGTCGTCCGGCGCCTCCCGGACCGCCCGGCGAACGCCATTGGCCGACGACATGCGCAAGCGCGCCAGTTCGGCACCGCCATAGCGGGTGAAATAGGCGACGTCGGTCGGGTGGTCGGCCGGCAGTCCCAGCGCGCGGATCTCGTCGGCGACGCCCAGCCGGCGGTAGTGCTCCATGGTCCTGGCGTTGTGCGTGTTGCCTCGTGGCATGTCGCTTGTGGACGGTTCGGCGTCCAAGACCGTGCACGGCACATCGTAGTAGTCAAGAAACAAGGCGAGCATGAGGCCCACTGGCCCACCGCCGACGACAATGACCGATGTCACGTACCGGACGATGCCAGACAGCCCTGAAGAGATGAGCCAGCTGCAACGGGCGTCGGCTCGCCCCGCTTCGCGGGTTCGCGATAGAAGTTCCTGATTGACTGCATCCCTTTCCGCGGTCGCGGTGTTCCCCTACCGATGAAAATTACACTTCTTGGCGTGCTGAGCCTCAACAGCGGCGACCTTGACATCACACCTACAGCGCCCAAGCAACGGGAGTTGCTGGGGTTGTTGCTATTGAAGGCGAACCAGGTCGTGTCCTTCGATTCTCTTGTCCAGGAACTCTGGGAGGGCAGTCCGCCGTCGGACGCCGTGGCCACCATGCACGCCCACATGAGCCAGCTGCGCAAGGTGTTGCACCAGCGCTCCGACACACACAGGTTGCGGACTCACGAACGGGGGTACCTCTTTCACTGCGAGCTGGGCGAACTCGACCTGCACACGGCCCTCCGGCACATCCGGCTAGGCAAGATCGCCCAGGCGGCCGAACGCGCACGCGAGTCGGTGGACCAGTTCTCCACGGCACTGTCCATGTGGCCCAACCCGGTCCTCTTCGACGTCGGCGGTGGACCGGTGTCCGCGTCCATCCGCGCGGACCTCGAACGCGAGCGGCTCCAAGCACTGCACGGCCAGTTCGACGCGCGGCTGCTCCTCGGGGAGCACCACCGAATACTGGGCGACCTTCGCGCACTCGTCCGCGCCCATCCGACGGACGAGCGCCTGCACTCTCAGCTCATGACAGCGCTGTATCGGTGCGGGCGGCAGGTGGAGGCTCTCACGGTCTACACGAACCTCCGCCACCAACTCGCCTCATACCCCGGCGCGGTCCCCTCGTCCGACCTCGAGCGTCTCCACTCGTCAATCCTGTGGTCGAAGGTCGAGTCCGCGCCGACGAGCACGGGATGGCTCTCGCTCGATCTCTTGGAGGACGGTCCGGCGACTACCCCGTGGTGAGCCAACCCCCGGTCACGAGGGCGATCCGCGCATCGGACAGGGTCACCACGTCGCGGAACGAATCGCGGACGCGGAAGTCCAGCACAGTCCTCTGTATGTCCGCGGGCAGCCCCGTGTTCGCCACCGAGGTGGCGACCGACATGATCATCCGGCGTGCCCGCTCGGCGAGCGGGCCACTGGTGGCGACGAACTCGGCTTGGGGGAACATGGCATGAAGTTCTCGCACGGCGGCGTCCGGGTCGGCGGCCACGATAACGTCGCACACTCCCCTGCTGGCGAGCGCGACCAGGGTGACGCTGGCCGAACCGTAGCCGAGGCAATACCGGATGAGCTCCCCCCCCTGCCGCCCGCGCGAAATTGGGTGGGGGTCATGCCGAGGATGTCAGGGGCCGACGCGTAGAAACGACCGTTGGAGTTGAAGCCTGCGTTGTAGATCGCGTCGGTGACGGTCGATGCACGCAGGAGTTCCGTCCTGACCCGGCGTGCCCGGCTCGACGACAGGTAGGCGCGCGGCGTGATACCGGTGGCCTTCTTGAACATCCGATGAAAGTGGAAGCGGCTCACCCTGGCGCCGGAGGCAAGGCTGTCCAGGCTCGGCGCTTCGGCACCGTCCTGGCCAAGGGCGCCATCGATGTCCCGGCACGCTCTGATGACCAGGGCCAGGTTCCGCGCCGACGTGGCCGACCGGTCGGGATCGCACCGGCGGCAGGGCCGGTACCCCGCGGCGGCCGCCTGCGCGGCGGTGTCGAAAAAGATCACGTTCTCGCGGCGCGCGAGCCGGGCTGCACAGGACGGTCTGCTATAGACACCCGTGGTGGTGACGGAGTAGACGAATTCACCGTCCGCCCGCGCGTCCCGGCGCAGTACCGCCTGCCAGCGGTCGTCGAGGTCAGCCACCCGTCACATCAGCTCCCCGTGGTGGCGATGTCGCGCGTCGACTTTGCACACCAGCTGGCTGGAGCGCACATACTTGCCGTTCGGCGTCCTGGGCAGTGTGTCGACCACGAAGCAGCGGACCGGTGGATGACCGTGGCCGAGCACTCGCCGGCACCATGCCTCCAGACCGGCACCGGTGATGTCGACCCCCGCCACCAGAGCATCGATGGTGTCCGAGCCGACCACGACCGCCTCGGCGACGTTCCGGTGCGCACGCAGCATCCGTTCGATCGCCACCAGATCGACATGCGAATCGCCGGGCGGCTCCGTGCCGCTGAGCCGCCCGCGCAGGCGCAGCTCCCCTGTTCCCGGATGTCGGCTCACCAGGTCGTTCGTCGACAACCAACCGCCATGCCAGGACGCTTCCCCCACGACGTAAGGCGACTGCCCGAGATGGACCTGCAGCACGCCGTCCACGATCCTGGTCCGGACACCGGGAAGTGGCGTGCCGACATGTGGCGGGACCAGTCGGCCGGACAGGTCGGCCGCGATCGCACCCGTCTCGGTCATGCCGTACACCTGGCCGATCCGTACGCCGAAGCGCCGCGAGAACGCGTCGAACACGGCAAGGTGCAACAACTCCCCACCGGAGATCGCGCACCGCAGCGCCCGCAGGGCGGTCGTGGGTGTGTCGCAGAGCGTCTCGAAGGACTGTGGCGTGCCGATCACGACCCTGGGCTCGGTTCCCGGTCCGTCCGGGCTCGGCGAGGTCGGCAGGACGAGTGGCGCCCCCTGTCCGGTGGCATGCAGGACACCGCCGATCAGACCGAACGAGTACGCCCACGAGTCGAGGAGCAGGACCGGCTCGTCCTGGCCCGGCATTCCGGGAAGCCTCGCGAAGCGCTCCAACTCGGCCAGCAGCGACTCCGGCGTCCTACCTATGACCTTGCCGAGTCCCGTTGTTCCGGACGACAACTGAACGACACAGTGCGATGTGCCTGCCGGTCGTCCATCCGGGAGCCGCCGCACCAGCACCTCGCACTCGTCGCTGAAGGAGCGGCGGCGAAGGTGGGCGCTCCCGAAGGTGAGCGCGAACTGGGGCCGGAGCGTCTCGATCAGCGTCCGCCGTTTCGCCGGAGCGAGCCGGGGCGGGACCAGGATCGGCTGTGCGCCCAGCGACCACAGCGCGAAGAGCGTCCACAGCTGCGTGAAACTAGGCAATCCCAGTAGGGCGACCGTGGTGCAGCCCCCGACGCCGAACTGGCGAAGCATACGGCGGTGCCAGGCCACCTCTCCCCGAAGGCGTTCGTAGGTCACCGTCCCTGCGCCGCAGGCCCATACCTTGTGCCGCGCCGGCCGAGACAGAAGGTCTTCGCCCCACCACGAATCCGTGTTCATGGCCGAACCTCCCTTGTCCCACCCCAATGCGGCTATTTCTCGACGCAGAACTCACCGACCGGCCAGCCGACGTGACGCTTGTCGGTGGCCAGGTAGCCGAGAACCTCGGTCCCGGGTCGGAGTTCGGTCACGTTGAGCACGGCGCCGCCCGGCCCGAGCACTCGTACGTGCCAGTCGTCCTGCACGATGAGGCTGACCTGGTCGTCGCCGGACCTGGCCTTGATGGACAGCAGCGGCCGGGATTCCAGCTTGATCCGGCCGACCACGATCCGCCGTGTGCGGCCGTCCGCCCCGACCGCGAGCACGGTGGCGCCGGCCTGGAGCTCACTCAAGTAGTTCGTCCGGTTCTCCTCGCCGAGCACATAGGAGTGCAGTGCTCCGGCGTTGATCCGGAACGGTCTGGTGGGCATGTACGGCAGTGGATGCGTCTCGCTGCAGCAGAGGATGAACCCGTGGGCGTAGGACCCGACGAGCATGCCCTCGTCCTCCTCAAAATGCGTGCAGGTATCGATGCACACCCGATCGCCGAGGCCCACGTGCTCAATGGATTCGACGGTGAGTTTCGTCAGCGCGAGCTGCGGCGTCCGCACCTGCAACGACCGCATCAGGTCGAACACGTCATCGGCGGCCCGGGGCGCCATCAGCACGCCTTCCGACCCCTTCTCGAGTACGTCGATGATGATCCGGGCCTCTTCGTAGTCCTCGACGGCACAGATCAGCTGCCCCGGCGCCTTGTCGGCGGCCGCGATCACAATCTCCAGCGGGATCTTCGTCGGGTCCTTGAAGCGCACGACCGTGTAGGGCAGCGCGATCGCGGCCCGGCACGCCAGGTTCAGCGTCTCGTCGTCCACCACGTCCACGAGGCCGACGACATCACCGGCGCCCGCGCGCACGCGGTCCGCCAGTTCGCCGATCCGCTGGTCGCCGTCGACTCGCTGGACGGCGAGCAGTTCAGGGTGTTCCTCAGCGGGAACATCCGCGCCGGGCCACCACACCCGGCGGACGGTCGCCGGGAGCTTCTCGAGAAGTTCCGGGTCGTCGTGCACGATCGCGTCGACCCTGGCGTGAATCGCCGCGTCGACCACTGCCTCGCGCTGTGCGTCCTGCACTGCGCGGACGTCGAGCCAAGCCAGTTTCATAGTTCCCCTGTCCTTGTGTTCGCTGCTGCTGGAAGCCGCACCGGAACGGAGCCGACGCCGTGGATGATGGCGGCCAGTTCCCTGGTCGCCAGCCGCGGGTTCGGACTCGCGAAGACCCGCCTGCCGACGGCGAGGCCGCGGCAGCCTGCGCCGAGAGCGGAAATCGCGAAGTCAGCGAGCCTCATGCCCGATGGGGCACCACCCGCCGCCACGATCGGGATCGGCGATGACTCGACGACCTGCGCCATCCGTTCCACGGGCGACGCCAGTACGGATTTCACGATGTCGACGCCGAGATCCGCGGCGATGTTGACGACGTGCGCGAGGAGGTCCGGGTCCGTCGGATCAGCGATCTGCGGGCCGCGCGGATACATCATCGCGAGCAGCGGCATGCCCCAATCGGCGCACGCGGCCGCCACGGTGCCGAGATCCACGAGTTGCGCCGCCTCGTTCTCGGAGCCGATATTGACCTGCACGCTCACCCCGTCGGCGCCGAGCCGAACGGCCTCCTCGACGTTGCCGACGAGCACCTTCGCGTTGACGTCCGGGGCGTGCGCGGTGCTCGCACTGAGATGGACCACCAGGCCACGGTCAGCGAACAGGGTCGGGTCAATCGTCCTGGCCCGGCCCTTGTGCACCACGACCGCGTCCGCGCCACCGGCGAACACCTCGGCCACGAGCCCGTTGAATCCCTCCGCGCTCACGATCGGACCATCGGAGACGGAATGGTCAAGCGGTATGAACAGATAGCGCTCGTCCTGGCCACGGGACAGCCGAGCCAGGCGCACGTCCTTGCCGGTCAGCAGTTGCCTGGGCATACCTCTGCTCCGCGTCGATTCGTTACTGAGACGTTGTGAGTGTTTCTCGTGCACGCTTCGGCCATACACTCGCCATCGCCACTGAAAGCTTGGTCCAGCCTCGGTCCAATGGATCGTCAACCAAGACGCGTTCCGGAAGTCAAATACCTGGTAGTCACCGGTGGACGAGCGCTGCCCGGCCCGTTTACCCACACGCAAGCCGCCGGCCGGCCGACCCTGTACCACTGGTTGAACTAGGTGGCAGCCGCCGGCCGCAATCATCCTGCGACGCCCTGGCCCGCTCCGCTCGCGCGATGTGGAATCGCTCCGTGACCAGCACTAACGCCCCCATTTGGCGACATTGATTCGGTTCCGCTCACTGCGGACCGTCGCCATCAGGACGACCACCTTCGCACTGCGCCAACAGCCGCAACGCCAAGGTCACATCGACCGGGAGCAGCACCCTTCACCAGCATCAACCAATGAAACTGTTAGTGTATTTACTTGTCATCGAGATCAGGCTACATTGGTTCACCAGAGGTCAATAGGCCACCCGCCACGCGGGTCGAAAGTCAGGGAGTTTCTGTGCAGTTTGGAATACTCGGTCCTTTATTGCTTGAAATCAATGGTATACAATGCGTGCCGACCGCTCACAAGATTCGTCAACTATTGGCGTTCTTGATGCTTCAAGCAAATCAGGCCGTTCCCATACACGCCTGCATCGATGAACTGTGGCAGTCGGATCCGCCGAAGAGCGCGGTGTCAGTCACTCAGACATATGTTTCGGAAATTAGGAAAATGCTTCGGTCTGCTTCGCCGGAGCAGGGTGACGGCATCCTGGTGACCCGCAACCGGAACTACATGCTGCGCGTCCGGTCCCAAGACCTGGACAGCGAGGTCTTCTTCGAGCACGTGCAGCGTGGGCACGCGGCCTTCGGGCACGGCGAACTCCAGCACGCGGTGGCGTACTTCCACCGCGCTCTCAGTCAATGGCGTGGCCCGGCGCTGCTCGACGTTCCGAACGGACCGGCGATCACAATGCAGCGGGAGCGGCTCGAGGAGACCCGGTTCGGCGTTGAGGAGCAACGGGTGGAAGCCGAACTCCGGCTGGGACTCCACCACGAGATTCTGGCCGAGCTCCAGGTCCAGGCCGAGGCGTACCCGCTACGCGAGAACGTGCAGGCCCAGTACATGGTGGCCCTGTATCGGTGCGGTCGACAGGTGCATGCGGTCAACGTCTACTGGCGACTCCGTAGGACGCTTTCGGAGCAGTTCGGACTCGACCCCTCGCCACGCATGCAACGCTTGCACCAGGCTATCCTCACCTCCGATCCGGCTCTCGACCTCCCGACGCTCTCGCCCCTTCGCAGGGTCGCGGGCTGAGCGCGGCCGTCCAGGGACAATCGGTGCTGACCAACCCGCGTGTTCCCGAGCGCGCGGGGGTTGTTGTTCGTTTGGAGTGTTCTCCGCTGTGCCTGCGGGCGGGTCAGGTGGAGTCGCGGGGGATTAGTTCGGTGGGGAAGATTACTGGGGCGGCCTGGTCGTCTACGCCTGTCAGGATTATGCGGACGATGGTTTGGGCCACGTCGTCTATGGGCTGGCGGACGGTGGTCAGGGGCGGGTCGGTGAAGCGGGCCGCGTCTATGTCGTCGAAGCCGACCATGGCGACGTCGTCGGGGACGCGGCGGCCTGCCTTTCGCAGGGTGTGGAGGGCGCCGGCCGCCATCAGGTCGCTTGCGGCGAAGACGGCGTCGAGGTCTGGGTCGTCCTCTAGGAGTTGCTGCATGGCAGCCGCGCCTGATTCGCGGGTGAAGTCGCCCATGGCGGCGAGGGAGCGGCGGCCGGTGCCGGAGAGGGTTTCGCGGTAGCCGGCCAGGCGGTCGAGGCCGGCGGACATGTCCAGTGGGCCGGTGATGGTGGCGATGCGGCGGCGGCCTTTGGCGAGGAGGTGTTCCATGGCGGTCCGGGCGCCGCCTACGTTGTCGACGTCGCAGTACGGCGGCCTGGCCGTGGACACCGGCCGGCCGTGCGATACCACGGGCACGCCCGTCCGCATGAGTGCGGCGGGAAGCGGGTCCGAGCCGTGCAGGGAGAGCAGGATGACGCCGTCCACGTGGCCGCCCGCGACGTACCGCTCGACCCGCGCCTGGCCGCCCGGTGAGGACGGCATCATGAGCACGACCTGCCTGTCGGCGGCCTCCAGCTCCTGGCTCACCGTGCGGATGACCTGGGAGAAGAAGGGGTCGTCGGAGAAGACGCGGGCGGGCGGCTCGGACACCACCAGCCCGATCGATCCGGTCCGCTGGGTGACCAGGCTGCGGGCCGCCGAGTTCGGGACGTAGCCGAGTTCCTCCACGGCGCGCAGTACGGTCGTGCGGATGTCCGGGTTCACGGTGGACGAGCCGTTGACCACGCGCGACACCGTGGCGCGGGAGACCCCGGCCCTGGCCGCCACGGCCTCCAGCGTGGGACGTTTCATGCCGGCTCTCCCCCGAGTCCGTTGCGGGCGACGACGTCACGGAACCAGTGTGCGCTGTCCTTCGGCAGGCGGCGCTGGTCGGTGTAGTCGATGTAGACGATCCCGAACCTCTTGCCGTAGCCCTCGGCCCACTCGAAATTGTCCAGAAGCGACCATACGAGATACCCCCGCAGATCCGCACCGGCGGTCAGGGCGGCGTGCGCGGCGCGCAGGTGCCCATCGAGGTACTGGATGCGGGCGTCGTCGCGGACCCGTCCGTCCGCGTCGGGGACGTCGTGGAACGCGGCGCCGTTCTCGGTGACGACGAGCGGCACGCCCGGGTAGTCGCGGCTGAGCCGGATCAGCAGGTCGCCCAGTCCGTCCGGCACGATGGGCCAGCCCATCGCGGTGAGCGGCGGGACGGCCGGCGGGAACGCGATGCCCTCCGAGCCCGGGTAGGCGGGGTTCGCCGGGGTGCCGGGGGCGGCCGCCACGTAGGTCGGGTTGTAGTAGTTGATGCCGAGCGAGTCGATCGGCTCGGCGATCACGGCCAGGTCGTCGCCGTGGACGTGGTCGAGGCCCCCGTGGCGGGACGCGACCGCCAGCACCGGCCCGGCGTACTCGCCGCGCAGCACCGGGTCGAGGAACTGCCGGTTGAGCATCGCGTCGATGAGGTCGGCGGCGGCCGCGTCCGGCTCCGAGGTGCCGCCGGCGACGATCGGGGCGAGGTTGAGGGTCAGCGAGATCTGGCGCGCCCCGCCGTCCCGCAGCCGGCGGGCGGCCAGCCCGTGCGCCAGGAGCAGGTGGTGCGCGGCGCGGAAGGCGTCGGCGGCGCTGGTCCGGCCGGGGGCGTGCACGCCCGCCCCGTAGCCGAGGTACGCGGCCACCCACGGCTCGTTGATCGTCGTCCAGGTGTCGACGCGGTCGGCGAGGCGGGCGTGGACGAGGCCGGCGTAGTCGGCGAAGCGCAGGGCGGTGTCGCGGGACGTCCAGCCGCCGAGGTCCTCCAGCGCCTGCGGCAGGTCCCAGTGGTAGAGGGTGGCGTACGGCGTGATCCCGGCTTCGAGCAGCTCGTCGACCAGCCGGTCGTAGAAGCCGATGCCGCGCGGGTTGACCGGTCCGGAGCCGTCGGGCTGCACGCGCGGCCAGGCCACCGAGAACCGGTAGACGCTGAGCCCCAGGTCGGCCATCAGCCGGATGTCGTCGCCGGACCGGTGGTAGTGGTCGCACGCCACGTCCCCGGTGTGCCCGCCGGCGACCTTGCCCGGGACGCGGCTGAAGGTGTCCCAGATCGAGGGGCCGCGCCCGTCGTCCCGTGCCGCGCCCTCGATCTGGTACGCGGCGGTGGCGGCCCCCCAGACGAAGCCTGGCGGGAAGGTGAGGGGCCGGTCGTCGGTCTGCAGCGTGGTGGCGGTCATCGTTCTGGCTGGTCTCTCCACTGGTGAATGGCGGCGCGTCATGCGCGAATGGCTCGTCATGCTTTGAGGGCGCCGTCCATGATTCCGCTGATGATCTGGCGTCCGAACAGCACGAAGACGGCGAGGAGCGGGAGCGTCGCCACCGCGGTGCCGGTGAACATCAGCGAGTAGTCGGTGTAGTAGGCGCCGTTCAGCAGGTTGAGGGAGTACTGGACGGTCGGGTTGTCGGGGTTGAGGACGGCCAGCGGCCATATGAACTCGTTCCACGTCTGCATGAACGTGAACAGCCCGAGGACCGCCATGGCCGGACGCAGCACGGGCAGCACGACACTCCAGTAGATGCGGAACGTCGAGCAGCCGTCGATGCGGGCGCTCTCGATGAGCTCGTCCGGGACGGCCTGCATCGTGTACTGCCGCATCATGAACACGCCGAAGCCGGTGACGAGGAACGGCACGATGACGGCCTGCAGCTTCCCCGTCCAGCCGATCTCGGCCATCAGCATGTACAGCGGGATGATGCCCATCTGCACCGGCACCATCATGGTCGCCAGCATGACCAGCAGCAGCGCGCCCCGGCCGCGGAAGCGCAGCTTGGCGAACGCGAACCCGGCCAGCGAGGCGAACAGCAGCGTGGAGACCGTGACCGTCGTGGCGGCGATGGCGGAGTTGACCAGCCCGAGGGTGAACCGCGCCTGCTCGTTGCCGAACAGCCGGGACAGGTTGCGGCCCAGTTCACCGCCCGGGACGAGCGGCGGCGGCGTCGAGCCGACGACGTCGTTCGTGCGGGTCGCGACGACGAGCATCCAGTAGATGGGGAACACCGACAGCACGATCGTCGCCATGAGCGTGATCCGGGTGAGCGGGCCGGCGTCCCAGAGCGCCGCCACCGCGCCGCTGCGCTTCGCCCGGGGCCTGCCGGGCGTCCGCTGGATCATCATTTGGCTCCCCCTCCCACCCGCCGCAGCCACACGAAGTTGAGGAGGGACCCGACGAGGATCAGCATGAAGAGCATCCAGGAGACGGCGGACGCGTAGCCGTAGTCGAACCGCCGGAACGCGTTCTCGAACATGTACATGGTGACCGTCTGGAACTGCCGCAGCGATCCCCCGGCCATGTCGCCGTTGCCGAACAGCAGCGGCTCGGTGAACAGCTGGAATCCGCCGATCGTGGACACGATCGCGGTGAAGATGATGGTCGGCCGCAGCATCGGCAGCGTGATCGACCAGAACTGGCGGGCGCGCGACGCCCCGTCGATCGCCGCCGCCTCGTACAGGTCGCGCGGGATCGACTGCATCGCGGCCAGATAGATCAGCGCGTTGTAGCCCGTCCACCGCCAGTCGACCATCACCGAGATCGCGAGCCAGGACGTCCAGCGGCGCGCGGTCCAGTCGAGGTTGTCCACCCCGAACCAGCCGAGCACCCAGTTGACCAGGCCGAAGTCACGGCTGAACAGCTGGCTGAAGACGATCGCGACCGCGGCGACCGAGGTGATCATCGGGATGAGCACGCCCATCCGGACCAGCGTCCGGCCGCGCATCCGCTGGTTCAGCGCGTTCGCCAGCACCAGCGCGAGCAGCAGCTGCGGGACGGTGGCGATGACGAACATGGCCAGGGTGTTGCGGACCGAGTTCCAGAACTGCGGGTCGGTCAGGACGAGCCGGAAGTTCTCCAGCCCGATGAACTCATGGGTGCCGAGCAGCTCCCAGTCGTGCATCGCCACCCAGACCGTGTATCCCATCGGGAACAGCCCGAAGAGGAAGAACAGCAGGTAGTACGGCGAGATGAACAGGTAGGGCGAGAACTTCATGTCCCACCGGGTGAGCGCGGTGCGCGACCGGCGGCGCGGGGCCGGGCCCCCGGGCGGCGACGCCGCCCGGGATCCCGTACCGGAATCGATGGAAACCGTCATCGAGCTTCACGTTCGGCGTCGTCGAGGGCCTTCTTCCACGCCGCGTCGGGCGACAGCCTTCCCTGCTCCAGCGCAAGGAGCGCGTCCTCGAAACGCTGCCCGACCGGGTTGCTGTCCGCGCCCAGGTAGAGCGGCTTGAGAGCCTTCGCGCCCTTGGCGTAGATCTGCCCGACCGGGGCGTCGCTGAAGTACTCGTTCTTGAACGACGTCACCGCCGGGTCGTCCAGCGCCTGCGGGGACGAGGGCAGGTTGTTGCGCGCCTTGAACGCGGCGATCTGGCTGTTCACGCTGGTCAGGTATTTGGCCAGCTCGGCGGCCTGCTTGGCGTGCTTGCTCTGCTTGGGCACCGCGAGGAACGAGCCGCCGCGGCTGCCGGAGCCGCCCGGGATCGCCGCGACGTCCCACTTGCCGGACGCGTCCGCGCCGGCGTTCTCCTTGATGACGCCCAGCATCCAGGACGGGCACGCGACCGTCGCGAACTTCGCCTGCTTGAAGCCGGAGCCCCAGCTGGGCTCGAACGACTTCAGCCCGGCCGACAGCCCGGCCTGCTGGATCTTCAAGGTGGTGTCCCACGCGCTCTTGACGGCGGGGTTGCTGCCGGCGACGAGCTTGCCGGACGTGTCGAAGAACGTGTAGCCGACGCTCTGGCTCGCCGCCTGGGCGAGGATCGTGTTGTAGAGGTTCACCGAGCCGTCGACGAACTTGGAGCCCTTCGCCTTCTCGGCGTACTTCTTGCCGGTGGCGATGTACTCGTCCCAGGTCGGCCAGAGCTTGCCGACCTCGTCGCGGTCGGTCGGCAGGCCGGCCTTCTTGAACAGGTCGGTGCGGTAGCACATGGCGAGGCCGCCGATGTCGGTGCCGAGGCCGACCAGGTACTTCCCGTCGGAGCTGAGCGCCTGCTTCCACTTCCAGTCCAGGAAGTTGCCCTTCAGCGAGCCGGCCCCGTAGTCGAGCAGGTTCTCGAACTTGTCGGGGTGGGCCATGAACTTGGTGAGGATCCCCTCCTCGATGGCGACGACGTCGCCGGCGCCGCTGCCCGCGGCGATCCACTGCTCCAGGCGGGGCAGGTACTCGTCGAGCTGCACCACGTTCCGGTGCTTGATCTTGATGCCGGGGTGGTCGGCCTCGTACTGCTTGAACAGCTCTTCGTAGCCGAAGGTGCTGAAGGTGTCGACGGTCAGCGTGACCGTCCCGTCCGAGCCGGAGCCGCCGTCCCCGCCGCAGGCGGAGAGGCCGAGCGCCAGGACGGCGGCCGAGACGAGGCCGGACGCGAGACGGCGATGGGATCTGAGCATGGCTGTCCTCGGGGGGTGGTGTCGAGAGGTCGAGAGAGCGCTCTCGCAGAGAATGGCTTCACCGCCCATGCCTGTCAAGAGAGCGATCTCCTGAACCCCCATTTCCAAAGGTAGGGCGACCTTTTGACCTGCCAGGACACGGCAACACAAGCGATGACCGTCATGAGAGCGCTCTCTCACCTCTTGACGGACCGGTGGCGAACGGGCGACATTGACCCCACCAGAGGGCAGGCACCCCGCGCTTGCTCCACCCCACTCTGGAGGTCCCCCCATGACCCCATTGAGACGTCCCCGCCTCTGGCGCCGGTGCGTTCTCGCCGTGGTCGCCGCCGCGCTCCCGGCGGCGATCGCCACCGCCGTGATCTCCCCGACCGCCGACGCGTCCGTCCCGCCGCCCCCGGACGGCTGGAGCCTGGTCTGGAGCGACGACTTCAACGGTTCGGCCGGCTCGCTCCCCTCGTCCGCCAACTGGATCATCGACACCGGCCACAGCTACCCCGGCGGCCCCGGCAACTGGGGCACCGGCGAGATCCAGCGCTACACCGCCGACCCCGCCAACGTCAGCCTGGACGGCGGCGGCAACCTGCGCATCACCCCGATCAAGTCCGGTTCGGGCGAGTGGACGTCGGCCCGCATCGAGACCCAGCGCACCAACTTCAAGCCCGCCGACGGCCGCGTCCTGCGCATCGAGGGACGCATCCAGATGCCGAACGTCACCGGCTCCCCGGCGCTCGGGTACTGGCCGGCGTTCTGGGCCCTGGGCGCCCCGTACCGGGGCAACTACCAGAACTGGCCCGCGATCGGCGAGTTCGACATCATGGAGAACGTCAACGGGCTGAACTCGGTCTGGGGCGTCCTGCACTGCGGCGTGAACCCAGGCGGCGACTGCCAGGAGACGAACGGGATCGGCGCCAACCGCGCCTGCCCGGGATCGTCCTGCCAGTCCGCGATGCACACCTACCGGTTCGAGTGGGACCGCAGCGTCAGCCCCAACCAGCTGCGCTGGTACGTGGACGGCCAGCAGTTCCACAGCATCAGCCAGAACCAGCTCAGCGCCACCACCTGGTCGAACATGACCGGTCACGCCGGCTACTTCCTCCTGCTCAACGTGGCGATGGGCGGCGCGTTCCCCAACGGCGTCTCCGGGCAGAGCACGCCCACCGCGAGCACAGTCTCGGGACGTCCCATGGTCGTCGACTACGTCGCGGTCTGGCAGAGCGGCAGCGGCGGCGGTGGCGGCGACGACAACACCCCGCCCCCGACGGGCGGCGGTGTCGACGCCCGCTCGACCATCCAGGCGGAGAACTACCAGGCCCAGTCGGGAACACAGCTTGAGACCACGACCGACTCCGGCGGCGGCCAGGACGTCGGCTACATCAACAACGGCAACTGGCTGCGCTACGACAACGTCGACTTCGGCAGCACCCCGGTAGGTGTCAAGTCAAATGGGACAGGGGCAGTGATCGTTAGGCGGCGTGTTTCTCCTGGTCAGATCTGGTCTGGTCGGTGGTGTCTTGGTCGGGTCGGTTGATCTGCGCGAGTGTGGGAATCTTGGGCAGGGTGGGTGTCTGGGTGAACCGTCGCGGGTTGGTCGCGCGGAACGCCGCGATCGTGGCGGCTCGCTGGTGCTGGATCGCCTGGGCGGTGCCGATGTGGACGGTGAACGGCGTGTGGA
>NZ_JABXFD010000600.1 GCF_013372625.1 Actinomadura sp. BRA 177 | reverse complement strand
CGAGAGCACCTCGGCCGCGCGGGGCGCGGCCGCCGGTTCGGGCGCCCGCTCGTCCGCTACGGCGGCCAGCAGCGCGCTCGGCACGAACACCACGGCGCGCACGCCGCCGTAGGGGGACTGGCTGTCGACCGACACCCGGAACCCGTACCGGGCGGCGAGCACGCCCGCCACCGCGAACCCGACGCGGGGCGGGTCGCCGAGCCGGTGGATGTCCACCGACGCGTCGCCGGCCAGCAGGTCGGCGGCGCGCTGCAGCTCGTCGGCGTCCATCGCGACGCCCGCGTCGTCGATGGTGATCGCGACGCCGTTGTGCGCGGAGCGGAAGTTGACCTCGACGGCGGTGTCGGGACGGGAGTGCCGCGCGGCGTTGTCCAGCAGCTCGGCGAGCGTCAGCACGACCGGCTCGACGGCGCGGCTCGTCACCGCGCTGTTCAGCGTCCCCTCCAGGTTGACCCGCAGGTAGTCGCGGATGCGGGAGGTCGCGCCGCGCACCACGTCGGTCAGCGAGGACGCCGAGCGCTGCTGCCCCGGCCACGACCCGCACAGCACGGCGGTGGCCTGCGCGCGCCGGCCGAGCTGGGCGTTCATGTGGTCGATGCGGAGCAGGCCCTCCAGCACGTCGGGGTCGTCGTGGCGCTCCTGCATGTGCGAGATGGCGAGCTGCTGCTCGTTCGCGAGGCTCTGCACGGCGCGCATCATCGCGCGCAGCGTCGACTTCGCCGACCGGTCGGCGCGCTCGCGGACGCGCGCGGCGGAACCGGCGAACAGGTCCATCACGGTCTGCACCGCCTGGCCGTAGGCGGGCGCCTCGCGGTCCAGGTCGTGCAGCGGGCCGGCGACGCGGATGCCGGGATTGGCCAGCGACTCCATCAGCTCGGGCAGCCGGACGTCGGCGAGGTGCCGCAGCTCCTTCTCGCGCAGGTCCAGGCCGCGGGCCAGCACGGCGTTCTGCTCGCGCAGCTCGGCCGTCGCCCGCCGCTGGCGTGCCAGCAGGACGCCGGCGGCGATGCCGGCGCCCGCCACGATGACGAACGCCGCCGCCAAGAGGAATGACTCCATCGGATCCTCGGTGCAGGGATTTCGGGCAGGGGGACCGGCCGCACGGCCGGAGGGTGGGGAGTGGCGCGGAACAGGCCACAGTCCCGGCACCGTAGGGCGGTTCGCGGGGGCGCGCTTGTGCTCGCGCGCAAGGAAGTTGCCGGCGGGCGCATCGCAAGATCACCCACAGTCTGAATCGCGTTACTTTCCGCTGGAATCACCTGATTCGGCGGCGGTGATCGTACTACCCTCGGGAGCACAAGTGATCATCGTGCCGGGGCGGGGCCCGGCGTGGGCGGACCGGCGGAAAGGGCCTGCGGTGGATGACCTCGTCGGCGGGCCGGACGGCGCCTACCGGCTCGCCCTGCACGGGGCCGGCCGCACCGCGATCCACGCCGGCGCCGCTGGCGGCTACCGGTTCCTGCTGCCGCTGCACGGCGAGCTGCTCATGCTCCAGGACGGCCGGGAGGCGCGGCTCGGCCCGGGGA
>NZ_JABXFD010000140.1 GCF_013372625.1 Actinomadura sp. BRA 177 | reverse complement strand
CCGGGGCTGTCGGGCGGGGCGAGCAGCAGGTCGCCGATCGTGATGCCGATCCCGTTGCGGCGCAGCCGGCGCAGGTCGGCGGCCAGCGCCAGCACGCTGACGCCGCGCTCGCCGGGCGTCCCGCCGATCGGGTAGACCCACCAGCCGACCTCGGCCGGTTCGCCGGTGTCGACGCGCGGCAGGGTGCAGGCGCCGCACCAGACGTGCCCGAAGGTCTCCGGTTCGAAGGCGCCGCGGTGCTCGCGGGGCAGCCGCAGCAGCGCCGCCGGCGGGCGGCCCAGGGCGCCGGGCGGTCCGACGCCGAACAGCTCGGTGGCGGTGTCGTCCCAGTGGCTGATCAGGCCCCGTTCGTTCAGCGTGATGGCGGCGATCTTCGCCACCCCCAGCAAGTCCGCGATGACCACGCGGTCCCCCTCCCCGCGCGAGAACGCTCGAATACCCCTGGCAACGCACGGTAAAGCGGACGTTACCTCCTGTAAGGGCGAGGCGCTGGAACTTCCCGAAAAAGCATCGGGTGAGTGCTCACTCATACCCGCGCGGGTGCTAGCGTCCACGGCGGAAGGGGAGGTGACGCGGGGTTGGCGGCACGGACGGAGCCCATGCGCGACCGGATCCTGGCGGCGGCGGTCACGGTGATCCGGGCGCGCGGGATCGTGGCCGCGACGACCAAGGAGATCGCGCGCAGCGCGGGCGTCTCCGAGGGCAGCCTCTACAACCATTTCGCGAACAAGACGGCGTTGTTCGCGGCGGCCCTGGCGGAAGTCACCGGAACGGCCCGGACGGCGATGGCGGCGCTCGCCGGGTCCGTCGGGCAGAACACGGTGGAGGAGAACCTCGTCCGCCTGGCGGCCGACATGGTCCGCTTCTATGGCGAGTTGCTGCCGATGACCGGGCCCGTCCTAGCCGATCCTGAACTGATCGCCTGGTTGCGTGACAACGGCCCGGTCAAAGCACAGAACGAGGCCGCCGCCAAGGCGCGCGCGCGGACCAGAGGTGGCCAGGACGGCGAATCACCCTTGGCCGCAACACCTGCCGGAGGGCCGATGACCGGCCCCGTGATGGGCCACTCCGCCCTGATCGGCTACCTGGAGGCGGAGCGGGACGCGGGACGGCTCCGCGCCGACGCGCCGCTCCCGTTCATCGCGGCGGCCCTGCTAGGAGGCTGCCAGCAGCACGCCTTCCTGACGCGGCTCGCCGGCCCGGACGCGGTGAGCGCGGGGGCGGGGCTCCCGGCGGCGCCGGAGGAGTTCGCGGCGCCCCTCGTCCGCGCGGTACTGGCCGGGCATCTACCGGCGCGGTGACCTCATCCGGGCATAGGCAACTATTGCCCCATTGACACCCTTTGTCCCCCCGGCAGACGATCACGCAACCCCCGTCGTGATCCCTGCCTGGGAGGGCGCAATGCCGCGCACACTGTTCCGGCATCGAAGACTCACCCCGACCCTCGCCGCGGCCGCGCTCCTGATCGGAACGCTGGTCGCGGCGCCCGCGAACGCCGCCCCGAAACCGCCCGCGTCCGGCCCGGCCGTGGGCGTCTACACCGCCGACCTGACCCCGGACCAGGTGCGGGTCCTGAACGGCACCGCCCTCGACCGGGAGGACGTCCACTTCTCCAAGAGCGCGCAGCAGGACCGCGTCCACGTCGAGGCCGTCATGAGCGGCACCGAGGCCGCCTCGCTCAACGCGCAAGGCCTCGGCCTCACCGTGAAGAAGGACGCCCGGCTGCGCGCGAAGGCCGCCGCCCAGAACGTCTTCCGCCCCTACAGCGGCCCCGGCAACATCCGCGAGGAACTGCTCAAGGTCGCCTCGGACCACGCGTCCATCGCGAAGGCCGTGGACCTCGGGACGTCCATCAAGGGCCAGCCGATCACCGCCGTCCGGGTCGCCGGCAAGGAGCGGCGCGGGCACCACCGCAAGCGGCCCGTGGTCGTCTACCAGGCCGCGCAGCACGCCCGCGAGTGGATCACGCCCGAGATGGTCCGCCGGCTGCTGCACTACTACGTCGACGGGTACGGGACGAACGCCGACGTCACCAGGATCATCGACACGACGGAACTGTGGTTCCTCCCGGTCGTCAACGTCGACGGCTACGACCTGACGTTCCAGGACGGCTTCCGGCTGTGGCGCAAGAACGTCCGCGACAACAACGGCGACGGCCAGATCACCGGCGCGGACGGCATCGACCTCAACCGCAACTTCCCCTACAAGTGGGGCTACGACAACGAGGGCTCGTCGGACCTGCCCGCCAGCCAGACCTATCGCGGCAAATCGCCCGCGTCCGAGCCCGAGACGCGGGCGCAGCTGGACCTGTACGAGCGCGTCCGGCCCACGTACCTGATCAACTACCACTCGGCGGCACAGCTGCTGCTGCACGGCGTGGGCTGGCAGGCCCTCACCCGCAGCCCGGACGACGTGATCCACGACGCGCTGCTCGGCGACATCGACCACCCCGCCGTCCCCGGTTACACGCCCGAGCTGGGCGCCCAGCTCTACACGACCAACGGCGAGACCGACGGGCAGACCGACAACGAGTACGGCTCCCTCACGATCACGCCGGAGATGGCGACCTGCACTACGGCAGCCAACGAGGACCCGGACGACGCCTGGGACCCCGGCGACTGCGGCAGCGACTTCGAGTTCCCGGACGACGAGGCGCTCATCCAGCGCGAGTTCGAGAAGAACCTGCCCTTCGCGCTGTCGGTCGGCAAGTCCGCGCGGACGCCGGACGAGCCCGTCTCCTCGGTCGGACGCACCGCGCCCGACTTCGAGACCGACGCGTTCACCACGTCCTACGGCTCCTCCCAGGAGGTCGCGTCCGTGATCCGCAGGTCGCTGCGGCACAAGGAGCTGCGCTACCGGGTCAACGGCGGCCGGACGCACCGCGCGCACGTCCGCGAATGGCGCGGCGGCGAGCGCTTCGGCGACGAGAACGACACCTACTACGCCGAGTACCGGGGCAAGATCCGGCAGCGGCCCGGCGACAGGGTCGAGGTGTGGTTCACCGGGCGGAAGGGCCACAAGCAGGTCGAGAGCCAGCACTTCACCTACACCGTCCGAGACCAGCACAGAGCGGACGTCCTGCTCGTCGCGGACGAGGACTACACCGGAATCAACCCCGCCTATCCCACCAAGGCGCCGCGCTACACGGGCCAGTACGCCGACCTCGTGAAGGCGGCGGGCCACCGGCCGCTCGTCTGGGACATCGACAAGGACGGCGCCCCGCACGACCTCGGCGTCCTGAAGCACTTCAAGGCCGTCGTCTGGTACCTCGGCGACAACCGCCTCACCCAGGACCCGGCCGACGACCCGGTGCGGACCTACATCGGCAACGCCCCCGACTCGCAGGTGGCAGACCGTGAGAAGGACCTCGTCCTCTCCGTCCGCTCCTACCTGAACGAGGGCGGCAAGCTGCTCCACACCGGCGAGACGACCGGCTACTACGGCCCGATCAGCCGACTGAACGGCGGCGGCATCTACTACGGCCTGAAGGGACATCCGGAGAAGCCCTGCGTGGTCACCGGCAACTTCCGGGACGACTGCGAACTCCTGTCGGACGACTTCTTCCAGTACTACCTGGGCGCCTACGACAGGCAGCGCGTGGGCGCACCCACCGGATTCGCCGGAACCGACACACCCTTCGACGGGGTGACGTCCAACCTGACCGGCACGGCCACCAACCCGGTCAACGAGGCAGGCGGGTTCCAGGTCACCTCGACCGTCCTGCCCAAGGCCGACTTCCCGCAGTTCACCAGCTGGAAGGCCGGCGACTACACCGGCGCCGCCGCGCCCACGGAACCCGTCGAAGGCCAGTGGTACGTCGCGGGCCCGCACCAGGACGGCGCCTACCGCCGCCTGACCCGCACGATCGACCTTTCCTCGATCACCGCGGCGCAGGCCCCGACCCTGCAGGCCCAGCTCTCCTACAGCACCGAGACGGGCTTCGACAACATCATCGTCGAAGCGCACACCACCGGCGCCGAGGACTGGACCACGCTGCCCGACAAGAACGGCCGGACGAGCACCACCGTCCCGGAGCAGTGCGAGCAGGGCTACTACCTGGACATGCACCCGTTCCTCACCCACTACCTCACCGGAGGCAACCCCTGCGGCAACACCGGCACGTCCGGTAGCTGGAACGCCTTCACGGGCAACTCCAACGGCTGGGTCCCCGCCGCGTTCGACCTGTCCGCCTACGCGGGCAAGACGATCGAGGTGTCCATCTCCTACGTGAGCGACCCCGCCACCGGCGGAACCGGCCTGTTCATCGACGACACGAAGCTCACCACGTCCGCCGGCCAGATCGACGCCGAAGGCTTCGAAACGGGCCTCGGCCCCTGGACGATCCAGGGTGCCCCCACCGGCAGCCCCGGCAACGGCACCGAGTTCGTCCGCTCGCAAGCCCTGATCGACTCCGTCTCCTCGGTAGCCACCAAGGACACCGTCCTCCTGGGCTTCGGGCTAGAGCAGTCCCCCGACGCCAAGACCCTCATGCGAAAGGCCCTCAACCACCTACTCGACTAACAACCCCTAAGCGCGGACGTGGTGGCCGGCACCTGCCGACCCCGGCCACCACGTCCACGCGTGTAGTTCGCCGAGCGGGAATGTTCGGGTGGGGCGGGGTGCTTTAGGCGGGTGGTCGGCACGTCCCCGCCCGGCCGGACGTCCTGCATGGGGCGGCCTATAGCAGCGGGTGGGGGTGGGTTGGGCGACACGCCGGTGGGGTGTGATGAGCAACACCCGGGTCAAGGCAACCTTTTGGACCCTTCCAGGCGTCTTACCTACAGGAAGACCACCGGCGGGTGGTCAGGCGCCTGATCGAGCGCAGCCCGCGACGTCCCGGAGAACGGGGTCGCCCTGGCATCGCCGACCCGCGCAGGATCCTCGGCCCACTCTCCATGCGAGGCCGGGTCCATCCTCCGAACCCGCCGGGAACGGTGGCACGTACCACTCAACGGGGGGCGGCTCGTCCGCCCGGTCTGCGCGTGCCCCCGACCACGCGCCATGCAACCGGCCCCCTGCGACGGGGGCACTACCACGGGGAGCGACGATGACCGCTGTCACCACGCCTGTCCGCGACAACGGCCGCGACGCCAGCCGCAAGAACCACCGCGAAGTTGGGAGCAGTACGAACATCGAGAGCAACCGGCGCTACGAGCGCGACGTCCTGCCGCTCGCCGACCCGCTCTACCTCAGCGCCGTCCGGATGACCCGCAACACCGCGGACGCCGAGGATCTCGTCCAGGAGACCCTCGCCAAGGCCTACGTGAACTTCCACCAGTTCCAGGAGGGCACGAACCTCAAGGCCTGGCTGCACCGCATCCTCACCAACAACTTCATCAACACCTACCGCAAGAAGCAGCGCGAGCCCCAGCGCGCCGGCTCCGAGGAGCTGGAGGAGTGGCAGATCGCGCAGGCCGAGGCGCACGCGTCCGGCTTCCGGTCCGCCGAGTCCGAGGCACTCGACCGCATCCCCGACTCGCAGGTCACCGCCGCGCTGCGCGCCCTGCCGAAGGACTTCCGGGACGCCGTCTACCTCGCGGACGTCGAGGGCTACCCCTACAAGGAGATCGCCGAGATGATGGGCACCCCCATCGGCACGGTGATGTCCCGCCTGCACCGCGGACGCAAGCAGCTCCGCGAGGCCCTCGCCGACCACCGCCGCGCCACCCACATCCTCGCCGCGTGATTTTTTGCGTTTCTCTCCTCCTTCGGGCCTTGGCGGCCCTCCATCGTCGAGAAACGCGGGCGATCGCTGGCATCGCTCCGGCTCGCCTGGCGGCTCGCTGCGCGATCAGGTTCTCGCTTCGCTTGAACCTGCCTTCGGACGCGATCGCAACGTGACGGGTCTCCGCGTGGTCGGGCTCAAACCCTCCGGTCCTTGCGTGGCTGATGCCCGTTCCGCCAGCACAGCGTGATCCCGCAGCTGCCCCGTGGCTGCGGGATCACTCATTTTCCCGCACGGTAAGTGTCGAGATCGATACACTGAGCGACGACCCTCCAGTCGTCGGGAGTTTCGGTGCCGAACCTCGTCACGGGCGTCATCGCCGGTACGGTGATCGCCCTCATGCCGGCCGTCCCCCCGGATTCGGGGACGTCCCTCCGCCTCACCCTCAGCCATCCGGACCGGCGGCCCAGGGCGGTGACGCTGCGCTGCGATCCGCCGGGCGGCGGGCATCCCGAGGCCGCGCAGGCCTGCTCGGAGCTGAGCGGGTCCGGCGGGAAACTCGCGCACCCGCCGGACGGCCGGATGTGCACCGCCGTCCACGCACCGGTCGTCGCCCGCACCGAAGGCCGGTGGCACGGAAAACCTGTGCGGTTCCGGGCCGAGTACGGCAACGACTGCGTCATGCGGTCGCGGACGGGCACGGTTTTCGCGTTCTAAGCAGACAAAACACGCAAACCGGGTGGCCGGACCCGGAACTGTCCGAATAGGCGCGCCGACTGCGGGTAAGGCGCGCACACGGGCCACGCGAGCCGCCGGCGATTCGGGAGGATGTGCGCGCGATGCCACCAAGGGTCAGCGACGTGATGACGGCGGCCCCGCTGTCATTGCCGCTGGACGCGACGCTGTACGAGGCGGCCCGGGTGATGCGGGACGAGGGGATCGGCGATGTGCTCGTCACCTATGCCGGACGGCTGTGCGGCGTGGTGACCGACCGCGACATCGTGGTCCGCGCGGTCGCCGAGAGCCGCGACACGTCGCTGACGGCCCTCGGCGACGTGTGCACGGCCGAGTTGACGACCGTCCGTCCCGACGACGACACCGGAACCGTGGCACGGCTGATGTGCGAGCAGGCCGTCCGGCGGCTGCCCGTCGTGGACGGCGAGCAGCGTCCCGTGGGCATCGTGTCCATCGGCGACCTCGCGATGGCGGACGGGGAGACCGGCCCCCTCGGCGAGATCAGCAAGGCACCCCCCAACAACTAGGACCCCCCGACAACCACGACTCCCCCGCAATCACGCCCCCCCAGCAACCACCACTTCCCAGCAACCAGGCCCCTCCCAAGGTCCAGGACCCCAGCGTCTAAGACCTCGGTGTTCAGGAACTTCCAACGTCCAGGACCCCCAACGTCTAGAACCCAAGCGTTCAGGAACTCCCAGCGCCCCAGAACCCCGGCACCTGGGAACCCCCGACATCTAGGACTCCTCATGAGGCAGTGGCCGTGAAGCAGCAGCCCCCGAAGCAGCAGGGCCGCGTGGCGCCGGGTAACGCGTCGCAGCCGTCCGGCCAGGATAATCTCGGAGGGGTGACGCCCACCGAAACGGTTCTGACCGACCAGCTCGCGCTCGAGATCGCCCGCCTGGGCATGGTCGGGGAGTCCTCGGATGTGGGCACGCTGCACCGGGTGACGGAGCTGGCCGCGCGCGCGATCCCCGGCTGCGCGGGCGCCGCGAGCGTGCGGTGGGCGCTGCCCCGGACGGCGGCCGGGGCCGATCCGGGCTCCGCGTGGCCGCCCGCGGGGACCGTCCCGCAGGCCGACGACACCGTGGACACCGAGCCGCCGGAGGAGTCGCGGCCGGAGCCGCTGGCGGCCGCCGCGAGCCATCCCGATCTCGCCGAGGTGACCGACCGGCAGCTGTCGCGCGGCCACGGGCCGGTCTTCGACGTGGTGCGCGGGCGCAGGCCGCTGACGTGCGACGACATCCTCGCCGAGACCCGCTGGCCCGAGTCGATGTCGGACATGCTGCGCCGCGGGGTGCGCTGCTTCGTCACGACGCCGCACCTGAACCCGCCGATCCTGGTCACGCTGACGCTGTACGGGGTGACGCCGAAGGCGCTCGGCCACGGCCGGCACGCGCTGGCGTCGCTGCTGATCGCGCAGGGCACCGCCGCGGTGTCCAACTCCCAGCACTACGACGACGTGCACCGGACGGCCGTCCAGCTGCAGGAGGCGGTGGAGGCGCGCGCGATCGTCGACCAGGCGAAGGGCATTCTGATGCACGCGCTGGGGTGCGACGCCGACGAGGCGTTCGCGGAGATGCGCCGCATCTCGCAGACGCGTCATGTGAAGCTGACCGCTCTCGCACAGCGTATCGTCGGTCATCAAGGCCTTCCCTAGGCCGTGCCTGCAGACGCATGCAGGGGATGCGAATAGGCTGCTCGAAGCGGCCCCCGCGGATCGTGGCCCGGCCAGGTCCGGGCGGGAGCCGGGCTGGTTCCACCGTGTGACGCGGACGAGAGGGAGACCAGATGCACGATCAGCCCGACCAGCTCGAACCCGAGTCCCTGCTGCGGGAGATCTCGGACCTCGAAGGGCGTATCGGCGAGCTGCGCCAGGCCGCCGGCGTCCCGGAACCCGACCTGCGCGCCACCCTGGACGCGGCGCTGGTCGAGCTTGAGCTGGCGACGACCGTGCTGCGCACGATGGGCGGCGGGCAGAGCGGTGAGCAGGGCGGATCGGCCGCGGCGGAGAACGAGCGCCGGGTGCTGCGCACGGTGTTCCAGGACGCGCCCGTCCCGCTGTTCCTGCTGGACCGGACGACCAGCGTCCGGCGCGTCAACCGGCAGGCGGCGATGCTGCTCGGCACGTCGTCGGGCTATGTGTCGGGCAAGCAGTTCACGGCGTTCTGCGACATGGCGACCCGCGCGGCGGTGCGGTCGCAGCTGGCCGCGGTGGTCCGGACGGGACGCCGCCGCCGCGTCAACGTCCGCTTCCTCGGCCGGGACCGTCCGGTCGACGCCGTGGTGACGCTGGCGCGGGTGTGGATCCGCGGCGAGCCCGACCCGATGGTCGTGGTGGCGGCCGGCTCGACGACCACCCCCGTCGACGAGAAGCCCGACAGGCCCGGCAAGGGCGCCGCGCGGGGCAGGGCGCGGACGACGCAGGACGCGCCGGTCGACGACGAGGCCGTCGCCACGATCGTCCACCGGATGGACGTCCTCGCCACCGCCAGCGAGCTGCTGCTGGACGAGCCGGTCTTCAACGAGACGGTGGCGGTGCGCCGCTGCGCCCGGCTGCTGGCCGCCGAGCTGGCCGACTGGGCGTTCATCGACCTGACCGGCCCGAACGGCGGTCCGGGCGGGCAGCTCCAGGGCGGCATCCACGCGGCGGGGGCGGCCCCGGAGCTGCGCCGCCAGGTGGTGATGGGCCCGGAGGACGAGCATTCCGTCGAGGCCGCGCGGATGCTGGAGGAGGTCGAGCCCGCGCAGGGCACGCTCCCGCACACCGTGTTCGTCACCCGGCAGAGCGCGCTGCGGCCGCACGTGGAGAACCTCGACGTGCTCGGCGTCTGCCCGGACGGCAACCCCGTCTGCGGCAAGATCGGCGCGACGTCGGTGCTGAGCGTGCCGATCGAGGACGGCGACCGCGCCATTGGAACGATCACATTGGCGGCGAGCGGCGAGTACGGCCCGTTCGACCTGATGGACCTCGGCGTCGTGCAGCGCCTCGGCCGCTATCTGGCCCTGGTGATCCGGGCGGCGCGCCTGTACCGGCGGCGCGCGGAGGTCGCCGACACGCTGCAGGCGGGGCTGCTGCCGAAGACGCTGCCGCCGATCCCGGGCGTGACCGTGGCGGCGAAGTACCTGACGTCCACGCACGGCTCGGACGTCGGCGGCGACTTCTACGACGTGTTCCGCACGGAGGACGGCTGGGGCCTCGTCCTCGGCGACGTGTGCGGCAAGGGCCAGGACGCGGCGGCGGTCACGGCGACGGCGCGGCACTGCGTCCGGCTGGCGTCGCGGTGGAAGTCGAGCCCCGGCGACGTCCTCGGCATCGTGAACGAGGCGCTGCTGGACGAGGACCGGTTCGTCACGGCGGTGATGGCGGGGCTGACGCTGGAGACGGAGAAGGTCATCGTGTCGCTGGGCACCGCGGGGCACCCGCCCGCGATCGTGGTGCGCGCCGACGGGGTGATCAGGTCGGCGTCGCGGGGCGGCGTCCCGCTCGGCCTGTTCGAGGACTTCGAGGCCGGCCTGGACTCGATCGACCTCACCGTCGGCGACACGCTGATCCTGCACTCGGACGGCGTCCTTGAGGCGTGCGACATGATGCGGCAGGAGTTCGGCCAGGAACGCCTGCTGGAAGCACTCGCCGCGCACGCCGGCGACACGCCGGCGGGCATGCTCGCCGGGGTGGAGCAGGCGCTGCTGGAGTACTGCGACGGCGATCTGCGGGACGACGTGTCGATGCTCGCGCTGCGCGTGGAGCCGCCCAGCCTGGCCTAGCGCGGCCCGAAATGTCGGGATGATGATCGTTCGCCGGGGTAAATCGGGTACATGACCGTCGATCCCGCGGACAAGCCGCGCAACGAGACCGAGCACGAGCGGCTCGACCGTCAGCTGATGGAGCTGCTCCAGGGGTTCCGGGTCGCGACGACCGGCGTGCAGGTGCTGTTCGCGTTCCTGCTGACCGTCCCGTTCTCCGCCGGTTTCGACAAGGTGGACGGCACCGGGACCGTGCTGTTCTACCTCGCGCTGTTCGGCGCGGCGGTGGCGTCCATCTGCTTCATCTCGCCGGCGTTCCACCACCGGATCCTGTTCCGGCTCGGGCAGAAACCCCTGCTGATCCGGCGCGCCAACCGGTACGGGATCGTCGGTGCCGCCGCGCTGGCGATCTCCATCACGTCGGCGACCATGCTGATCGTCGAGTCGCTGGAGGAGGCGGCGCTCCCGGTCGTCCTCACCGCCGTGGGCATCCTCGGGCTGTGCGGATGGGTGTGGTTCGTCCAGCCGTACCTGACGCGGATGACGGCGAACGCCCGCGCGACCAAGGCCGAGGACGGCTGATCGCGCGGGCGCCCCCTCTCTCAGTACGCCTTGCCGAAGATGACGCGCCTGCCGTAGGCGGACGGCCGGCCGCACTTCACGCAGACGCCGCTCTCCTCGGGCGCGTCGGCGGGGATGACGCGCGGTGTCGCGGCGGTGTCGGCCTTGATCGCGTCCTCGCACTCGGTCTCGCCGCAGTGGAAGGCGCGGGCCCAGCCGGACGCGACCTGCGCGGCGAACGCGTCCCATCCGTCCACGACGGCGGTGTTGTCCTCGCGGAACCTCTCCGCGCGCGCCAGCAGGAACGCCTGGAAGTCGGCGAGCATCCCGGGCAGCAGCCCGGCCACCTTGTCGAGCGGGATCTGCTCCTTGCCCTGGCCTTCGACGGTCGGCAGCCGCCGGGCGACCGTCGCGACGCCGTTCTCGATGTCGCGCATGCCCAGCTCGACGCGGATCGGGACGCCGCGCATCTCCCACTCGTTGAACTTGAAGCCGGGCGACAGCTGCGGGCGGTTGTCGTCCACGTGCACGCGGACGCCCGCCGCCTTGATCGCCGCGCCCAGCCTCCGGGCCTCGGCGGCGGCCTGCTCGCCCTGCTCCTTGCGCCCGATCGGGACGATCACGACCTGGTAGGGCGCGATGTTCGGCGGCAGGACGAGGCCCTTGTCGTCGCCGTGCGTCATGATCACGCCGCCGATCATGCGGGTGCTCATCCCCCAGGACGTGGTGTGGGCGTGCGTCAGCTTGCCCGCCTCGTCCTGGTACTGGATCTCGAACGCCTTGGCGAAGTTGGTGCCGAGGTAGTGCGACGTGCCGGCCTGCAGCGCCCGGCCGTCCCGCATCATGCCCTCGATCGTGTACGTGCGGACGGCGCCGGCGAACCGCTCGCCGGGCGTCTTCTCCCCCGCGACGACGGGCATCGCGGCGAGCTCGCGGGCGACGGCGGCGTAGGCGCCCAGCGCCCACATCGTCTCGCGCATCGCGTCGTCCTCGTCGATGTGCGCGGTGTGGCCCTCCTGCCAGAGGAACTCGGTGGTGCGCAGGAACATCCGGGGCCGCATCTCCCACCGGACGACGTTCGCCCACTGGTTCAGCAGCAGCGGCAGGTCGCGGTGCGAGCCGATCCACTTGGCCATGTACTCGCCGATGACGGTCTCGGACGTGGGCCGCACGACGAGCGGCTCCTCCAGGTCCTTGCCGCCCGCGTGGGTGACGACCGCCAGCTCCGGCGAGAAGCCCTCGACGTGCTCGGCCTCCCGCTTGAGGTAGGACTCCGGGATGAACATCGGGAAGCAGGCGTTCTCGTGCCCGGCGTCCTTGATCCGTCCGTCCAGGTCGGCCTGGAGCAGCTCCCACATCCGGTACCCGTACGGTCGGATGACCATCGTGCCGCGGACCGGGCCACGGTCGACGAGCTGGGCCTGCACGACCAGCTCGTTGTACCAGGCGGAGAAATCCTCGCTCTGCGGTGTCACACCTTCTCGACTCACGGCACACAAGGGTACTGACCGGCGGCGGCGGCCAGTACCGATTGGCTAGGCTCGCGAGATGCGCTGGTCCCAGATGTTCGTGCCCACGCTCCGCGAGGACCCCGCCGAGGCGGACGCGCCGAGCCACCGGCTGCTGCTCCGCGCGGGCTTCGTCCGGCAGCTCACCGCGGGCCACTACTCGCTGCTGCCGCTGGCCGTCCGCGTCCGCGCGAAGATCATTCAGGTCGTGCGCGAGGAGATGAACGCGATCGGCGCGCAGGAGATGCTGCTGCCCGCGCTGCATCCGGCGGAACCGTGGCAGAAGTCGGGCCGCTGGGACCTGATGGGCCAGGAGATGTTCCGGCTCCGCGACCGGCGCGGCGCCGACCTCGCCCTCGGCATGACGCACGAGGAGATCTTCGCGACCGTGGCGCGGGAGCTCAGCTCCTACAAGCAGCTGCCGCAGCAGTGGTACCAGTTCCAGACGAAGTTCCGGGACGAGCCGCGCCCCAAGGGCGGCCTCATGCGGACCCGCGAGTTCACCATGAAGGACGCCTACAGCTTCGACATCGACCGTCCCGGCCTGGACGCGTCGTTCGACGCCTACCACGGCGCCTACACGCGGATCTTCTCCCGGCTGGGCATTCCGGCACTGCCGTGCGAGGCGTCCAGCGGGACGATGGGCGGCTCCGGCTCGACCGAGTTCATGTGCCCGTCCGACGTCGGCGAGGACCTCGTCGCCCACTGTCCCGCCTGCGGCTACGCGGCGAACACCGAGCGCGCGACATCTTCGCTGCCCGCCGCCTCGGACGGCCCCGGCCTGGACGCCCCGGAACGGTTCGACACGCCCGGCGTCCGCACGATCGAAGATCTTGTGGCGTACGACGCGCCGGGCGACCGGCAGATCAAGACACTCGTCTACATCCTGGACGGCACGCTCACGCTCGTGCTGCTGCGCGGCGATCACCCGCTCAACGAGCAGAAACTCGTGGACGCGACCGGCGCGACCGAGATCCGCGCCGCCGAACCGTCCGAGATCCAGGACGCTCTAGGGGCTCTGCCCGGCAGCCTCGGCGCCGTCGGCGTGGCCCTCCCGGTGATCGCGGACGAGGCGCTCCGCGACCGCCGCGACATGTTCACCGGCGCGAACACCGACGACGTCCACCTGCGCGGCGTTTCGGTCGAACGCGACATCGACGTGGGCACCTGGACCGACCTGCGCGAGGTCGCCGCCGGCGAGCCCTGCGTCCGCTGCGGGTCGCCGCTGGAGATCGTCCGGGCCATCGAGGTGGGCCACATCTTCAAGCTCGGCGACCGCTACGCCCGCGCCCTCGGCGTCGAGGTCCTGGACCCGGACGGCCGCCTCGTCCCGGTGATCATGGGCAGCTACGGCATCGGCGTGGAGCGCGCGATGGCCGCGATCGTCGAGACCCACAACGACGAGCGCGGCATCGTCTGGCCGCTCTCCGTGGCCCCGTTCCAGGTAGCGGTCGTCCCGGCCCAGTCGGACAACGCGGACGTGGCGAAGGCCGCCGAGGACATCTACGCCGCGCTGTCGGCCGCCGGGGTCGAGGTCGTGATCGACGACCGTCCGGAACGCGCGGGCGTGAAGTTCCGCGACGTGGAACTGACCGGCATCCCGTTCCGCGTCACGCTAGGCCGCCGCAGCCTGGCCGACGGCGTGGCGGAGATCACCACCCGCGCCACCGGCGAAACGTCCAAGATCGCCCTGGCCGAGGTCGCCGCCCACATCGAGTCGCTCCTGGCGAAAACCGTTTGACGCTCCCACCTCCTCCTCCGGAGACTCGGAAGGTCATCGAGGGGGAACCGTGGGACACGTCGAAGTCGGCCATATCAGCCATGCACTGCCGGACGGCCGGACGCTGCTGGACGACGTCTCCTTCCGCGTCGGCGAAGGCGTCACGGCCGCCCTGGTCGGCCCGAACGGCGCAGGCAAGACGACCCTGCTCCGCCTGATCGCCGGAGACCTGACGCCCCAATCCGGAACCGTCGGCCACAGCGGCGGCATCGGCGTGATGCGCCAGTTCATCGGCAGCATGCGCGACGACTCGTCCGTCCACGACCTGCTTCTCTCCCTCGCGCCACCCCGCGTCCGGTCGGCCGCCGAGGCCGTCGAATCAGCGGAACTCGCGATGATGGAACGCGACGACGAACCCACCCAGCTCCGCTACGCCACGGCCCTCGCGGGCTGGGGCGACGCGGGCGGCTACGAGATCGAGGTGCTCTGGGACGCCTGCTGCGTCGCCGCCCTAGGCATTTCGTACGACGGCTGCCGCTGGCGCGAAGTCCGCACCCTCTCAGGCGGCGAACAGAAACGCCTCGCCCTAGAAGCCCTGCTCCGAGGCCCCGACGAGGTCCTCCTCCTGGACGAGCCCGACAACTACCTGGACGTCCCGGGCAAACACTGGCTAGAAGAGAGACTGCGCGAAACACCCAAGACAATCCTCCTGGTGTCCCACGACCGCGAACTCCTCGACCGTTCGGCCGACCGCATCGTCACCGTCGAGGCGGCCCACGTCTGGATTCACGGCGGCCGTTTCGCCACCTACGCCGCCGCCCGGCGCGACCGCAACGAACGCCTCGAAGAACTGCGCCGCCGCTGGGACGAGGAGCACGCGAAACTCAAAGAACTCGTCAACACGCTCCGCACCAAGGCCACGGTCAACGACGGTTTCGCATCGCGCTATCGAGCGGCCCAGACCCGCCTGCGCAAGTTCGAGGAAGCGGGCCCGCCGGAGATCCCGCCCCGCGACCAGTCCCTCAAAATGCGCCCCGCGGCGGCCGAACCGGCAAACGTGCAGTGATCTGCGAGAACCTCGAACTGACGGGCCTCATGAAGCCCTTCGATACCGAGATCTGGTACGGCGAACGCGTAGCGGTCCTAGGCTCGAACGGCTCCGGCAAATCCCACTTCCTGCGCCTCCTCACGGCCATAGCCGAAGCCCTCCCCCGAGGCGCAACGCCCGTAGAACCCGTCGCACACACCGGCCGTGGCCCGCCTGGGCGCCCGCGTAGTCCCCGGCCTCTTCGCGCAAACCCACGCCCGCCCAGACCTGGCAGGCCGCACCCCGTGCGAAATAGTCATGACGGAACACGCCCGCCTACGCAACGACGCCATGAGCGCCCTGGCCCGCTACGAACTGAACGTCTGCGCGGAACAGCCCTTCGAAACGCTCTCAGGCGGCCAACAAGCCCGCCTCCAGATCCTTCTCCTGGAACTAGGCGGCGCCACACTCCTCCTCCTAGACGAACCAACGGACAACCTGGACCTGGCCAGCGCGGAAGCCCTCCAAGAGGGCCTGGAGTCCTACGAGGGCACGGTCATCTCCGTAACCCACGACCGCTGGTTCGCCCGCTCCTTCGACCGCCACCTGATCTTCGGCGCCGACGGCTCCGTCTACGAATCAGCGGAACCCGTCTGGGACGAGGCCAGGGTGGCCCGCCCCCGCTGACGCGGGGTCACACGAGGGTGCCGCCGAGCTCCGAAGTCTTGATCACCACCAGGGCGGCCAGCAGGACGAGCATGGCCGCGGCGGCACCCACCTGAACGAGAAGACGCCGTTCTCTCGGCGCGTAAGCGAAGGCCAGGGCGACGGCGCCGCCCACCAGGAGGCCGCCCAGGTGGCCCTGCCACGCCGTGATCCCGGCCGAGACGACCAGCCAGATCATCGCGAACACGACGAGCCGGTTGGCCTCGTGCATGGGGTGGCCGAGCCGGCGCATGAAGATCCAGTAGGCCGCGGTGAGCCCGAAGATCCCACCCGAGGCGCCGATCGCGTTCATGCCCGGGTCGATCAGGTAGCCGAGAACCGAGCCGCCCAGCGCGCCCAGCAGGTAGAGGGCGAGGAAGCGCCACCGTCCGAGCATCTCCTCGGTCGGCCGGCCGAGCCGCCACAGCCACCACATGTTGAGGACGATGTGGAGGATCCCGAAGCCGCCCTCCGTGGGCAGCAGGTGCACGAACGCGGAGGTGATCAGCCGGTACCACTCGCCGTACGCGACGCCGACCGACTCGAACCCCGCGTACGTCCCGCCGTCGGCCGCGTACATCGCACCGTCCGGGCCGATGAGGCCCACGCCCAGCGACCCGAGCTTGTCGGCCAGGTCGGGCTTGGCCAACTCGCCCAGGTACACCAGCACGTTCACGGCGATCAGGACGTAGGTCGCCCAGGGCGTGACCGAGACCTTGCCCCCAAAGACCGTCCGGCCCTGCCGGATGGTCCTGTTGCCCTCGCGCACGCATTCGACGCACTGCTGCCCCACCGCCGCGTCACGCATGCAGTCCGGGCAGATGTAGCGGTCGCACCGCGTGCAGCGCACATAGGTCTCCCGCTTGGGATGCCGATAGCACGCGGGCGCCTCTTGCCGCTCACCCTGGGTCGTCGCCATGATCCACCCTCTCCAAAGCCCGGCGATCATACCGACGCCCCATCACGGACGGGACGCGAAAGGCAGCCCGCGCCCGCTAATCCAATACGCGGACGAGCAATCGCACGACCCCGGCCGCGTCCTGGACCGGCGCGATCGGCTTCCCGTCACTCCACGTGAACCACCACGCCGCCCGCACGTAGTCGCACCCGATCTCGGCCAACGCCCCCGTCCCGCCATACCGGACGACGCCCAACATGGGCGTCCCGCGCCGTTCAACAATCCCGCACCCCAACTCAGGCCGCGCCTCAACAACGGCCCGAAGCGCCTCCAGATGAACACGCCGCTCATTACGTGGCGCGCCCGAGAGCACCTGATTCTCAGCCCGCGGATTCACGGCATTTCCTTCCCGTGGAACGACGCGGCCGGTGGGCCCGGGGGGACGTCCACCGGCCGCGCCGGGCTCATCGGATCCTGGCCTTGGCGCTCTCGGCCTGCCGGATCAGCGCGTCCCGCAGCAGCGGCGCCGTGGGGAACATGAGCGTCGGCTCGATCCCCACCCGAGGGTCGTGCAGGCTGGCCACCCACTCCCCCAGCCGTCCGTCCTGCTTGACGGCCCGCCAGATCCGCCACCCCGCGAAGTCGGCCCGCAGCCGCCCCAACTCCGTCTCGTCCTGCGCTCGCGTATCCATCAGAAACCCTCTGATCCATCCGGCTTGCTGAATTCGTGCGGCCAGCATCACCCGATCGCATTACTCTCTGCTACAGAGCGAACACAACAACACATCAACCATGATCCACACCGATCCGAGACGAGCCCCCCATGACCGGTGAGCCGGGCGAACACACCCGCGATCCCTTGATCCGCAACTTCGGCAACGTGCTGCGCGGCTATCGCGAAGCCGCCGGGTTGTCTCGTGCCCAACTCGCCGAGGCACTCGGCTGCACGTACGCATGGATCGAGAAGATGGAAACCGGCACGAAGCCATCCATCCCATCCGCGATCGACCTGGACACCTACTTCAAGATCCCCACCAAGCCCTTCCAGAAGATGGCGGAAGACATTGAGGGGATGGGCAAACGCCTCGCCCTCCCACCCGGGTTCCCCGGCTTCGTCGCACAGGAGGCGAAGGCCACCGCCATCTACGGCTTCGAGTCCCAGGTGATCCCGGGCCTCCTCCAGAAGGAGTCCTACGCGCGGGCGATCATGGACGCCGGGCAGTCGGTGGACGAGTTGGATGGACTCGTAGCGGCACGCATGAACAGGCAAGCGATCCTCAAGAAGGCCAAGCCTCCACGCATCTGGTTCGTGATCGACGAGTCAGCCCTTCGCAGGCCGGCAGGAGGCCGCGAGGCCTTCCGGGAACAGTTGACTTACCTGGTCGACGTGATGACGAAGGTTCCGAACGTCCAAGTTCGGATACTGCCCTTCGATTCGATCACCTGGGCCGCCCTCGATGGCTCCTTCAAGATCCTCGAGTTGCCAGACGGGCATAAGGCCGCTTACCTGGAGTCCTCTGGAGCAGGACAACTGATCCATGACCCAGATAGAGTCGAGGCAACCTCGGTACGTTTCCATCTCGTCATGGGAGAAGCACTGCCCGCCAATGCATCTCTCAGGCTAGTCATGAGGGCACTGGAGGAATACGAATGAGCGTCCCGAACCCGCATGACATCCAGTGGCGTAAGAGCAGCCGCAGTGGCGGTCAAGGCGGCGACTGCGTCGAGGTCGCGGCCCTAACCCCCGCCATCGCCGTCCGCGACTCCAAAAACCCCACCGGCCCCCACCTCACCCTC
>NZ_JABXFD010000324.1 GCF_013372625.1 Actinomadura sp. BRA 177 | reverse complement strand
GGCCGCTCCAAGACATGCCGCCGCGCGCCGCCGCGCCGGCGGCCTTCCGGGCGTGGCCGGCATCGGCCCCGGACGGGAGCCGGAACGACACCCGCCCCCGGGCGGCGGCCTGCGCGAGGTCGCCGAGGGAGCCGTGCGGGCCGGTCAGCAGCGCGCCCCAGACGGGCAGGGCGAGGCCGTGCTCCAGGCCGACCTGGTCGCGGACGGCGTCGGCGAGGTGGTTGGCCCAGGGGCGCCCCTCGTCGTCGGCGCCGGTGAGGCCGGCCAGGCGCAGCAGCGCCCGCTCAACCGAGACGGTCGTGTGGGATCGGGCCATGTCGATGATCGGCTCGGCGGCGCGGGCGGCGAGCCGCCGGGCGGTGCGCACCGCCGCCGGGTCGAGGTCCAGTTTTCCCTGCGGCGCCATCGCCGTCTCCCCTCACGCAGCCGCCCCTCTCAGGCCGGTCCGAACAATCATCCGTCATGCCGGGTTCTCTACGGGAGATCTTCCGGCATGAACACCGTATTTCACAAGAACTGGCAGCAGAACTCCCCCGCCTTCCCCTGCCCGCACTGATCACCTTCCCTGGCCGGGCGGTCACGTCACCTCCAGGTGAGGGTCATCGCGAAACCCACCGGTAGCAACGGTCCGTGAAATTACACTCACCCGAAGTGATGGAGCTCTGACGCGGGAGGGGCATGATCCTTTACTGTGCGGCCGCGGTCTGTGCGATCGGCGTGGTGCTCGTGGCGAGCCGGCTCGTCAAGCGCTGGAAGGGAGTGGACGACCCCGACCCGGACGGGCCCACCGCCGCGCACACCGGGGCGATGCTGTCGGCGCTGTTCCTGCTGGCCTTCGCCATCGCCATCGTGGTGCCCTGGACGACCGCCGACGCGGCCCGCTCCAACACCTACGCCGAGAGCCACGCCGTCTCCGAGGCCTACTGGGCCGCGAGCCGGCTGCCGCCGCCCGACGCGCGGCACGTCCAGGCGGCGCTGAGCCGGTACGTCGCGACCGTCCGGGGCCCCGAATGGCGGCTGATGGAGCACGGCCGGCTCAGTCCCGAGGGCCAGCGGGAACTGGACGGCCTGCGCCGCGACGTCATCGCCGTCAAGGCCGGCACCGACGAGCTGAAGGACGCCCGCACCGCCGTGCTCGACCACCTCACCGAGATATCCGCCGCCCGCGGCCAGCGCGCCATGGACGCCCGCGCGACGCCGCCGCCGGGGCTGCTCGCCGTCACCGTCCTCACCGGCCTCGCGGTCGTCCTGCTGCCGTTCCTGTCCGGGGCCCGGCCGCGCGGCGCGACCCTGATCCCGCTGTCGATGATGGCGGCGCTGCTCGCGGCCGGCACCTACCTGACCATCGACATCTCGCACGTGTTCACCGGCGCCCTGGCCGTCGGCCCCGACGCCTTCACGACCCTGCAGACCGAGTTGCCGCGCATCTCGGGGGGTGGGTGAGCATGCGCGCGCACCTCGCCGTGCCCGCCCTGCCCGCCGCGGTCGCGGGCGCCCTCGCCCTCCCGTCGTGCGCGCTCGCGGCCCCGATC
>NZ_JABXFD010000092.1 GCF_013372625.1 Actinomadura sp. BRA 177 | reverse complement strand
CGCGCGTAGGTTGCTACGCTGTCTTCTTCGTCGGCAGATGCGGATGGGTATAAGAGCCGGGCGCCCGGCCGGGCGCCGCGGTCTCCTCGACTACGGCGGTGTCACGGCCGCGTCCCGCGGCCGACCTGCGAGCCATCCTGCCTCCGCTCGCGCCTCGCCCCCGGTCGGCGCGCTCCTGTGCTGCCTGGTCATGTTCCGGCGGTTTTTCCGAACCCACCTCGGGCCCAGGGTAACCACGGGCGTCAATTGTTCCAGCGCATCCCAGCGAAGCACAGCCCCGGCACGCGGTTGTGGATAATGCAATCCACCTCAGCAGGAACGGGAAGGATTGCCAAACGGTGACGATCCCCTATCCAAGGCTCCGAAGAGTGCTCAGGTCCAGGTTTCGGACAAGCGGCACGACTCGGTTGTTGCTTGGTTACCGGGTGGCGGTGCCGACCGTCGACCGTTCCCGAAAGAAAGCGACAAACTACCCTATTCGCGACATCTCACACCAAAACGCCCAGCTCAGCGGCCACCCCGGCCTCACAGGCACCCGCTGTTGCCAAAATCACACTGGTCACGGCGGTTGTCAGACCTCTGGCCGCGCCGTCAGACGTTAAAGCGGAACTCCACGACATCGCCGTCCTGCATCACGTACTCCTTGCCCTCCATCCGGACCTTGCCGGCGGTGCGGGCGGCGGCCATGGAGCCGGCGTCGACGAGGTCGCCGTAGGAGATGATCTCCGCTTTGATGAAGCCGCGCTGGAAGTCGGTGTGGATGACGCCCGCGGCCTCCGGCGCGGTGGCGCCCTTGCGGATCGTCCAGGCCCGCGCCTCCTTGGGGCCCGCCGTCAGGTAGGTCTGCAGGCCGAGGGTGCCGAACCCGATCCGGACGAGCTGCGACAGGCCCGACTCCTCCTGCCCCATGCCCTGCAGCAGTTCGAGCGCCTCGTCGTCCGGCAGCTCGATCAGCTCGGCCTCGATCTTGGCGTCCAGGAAGATCGCCTCGGCCGGGGCGACGAGGTCGCGCAGGCGCGCGCGCAGGGCCTCGTCCGTCAGCTCGCTCTCGTCGAGGTTGAAGACGTAGAGGAACGGCTTGGCGGTGAGCAGGTGCAGTTCGCGCAGGAGCGCCAGGTCGATGCCGGCCTTGTCCGCGCCCGCGAAGAGCGTGACGCCGTCGTTCAGCAGCTTCTGGGCGGCGTTGACGGCGTCGACGACGGCGAGCTTCTCCTTGTCCTTCTTGGTGCGGGCCTCCTTGTCGAGGCGCGGCAGCGCCTTCTCGATCGTCTGGAGGTCGGCCAGGATCAGCTCGGTGTTGATCGTCTCGATGTCGCGGGACGGGGCGACGTCGCCGTCCACGTGCGTGACGTCCGGGTCCTCGAACGCGCGGATGACCTGGCAGATCGCGTTGGTCTCGCGGATGTTGGCGAGGAACTTGTTGCCGAGGCCCTGCCCCTCGGACGCGCCCTTGACGATGCCCGCGATGTCGACGAACTCCATCGTCGCCGGGATGATCTTCTGCGAGCCGAAGATCTCCGCCAGCGCGTGCAGGCGCGGGTCGGGCACCCCGACCACGCCGACGTTGGGCTCGATGGTCGCGAACGGGTAGTTGGCGGCCAGCGCGTCGTTCTTGGTCAGCGCGTTGAACAGGGTGGACTTGCCGACGTTGGGCAGCCCGACGATTCCGATGGAGAGGCTCACGGCGGTCAAGTCTATGAGCGCGCGGGGACCCCTCGGACTGCCGCGAAACTCCGTCCGTCCCGCCGAATGTCCGGATCGCGGCGTCCGGCGGGCACCGGCGCGTCGCGGTCGCGGTTCGCCGCCGCGCTGCCACGATGAACGGATGGACCTCGCGCTGTTCGCCGGCCTGCTCGTCGGCGCCGTCTTCGGCGCCGTCGCCGGGTACGCGCTGGCGACGAGCCGGCAGGGCGCGCTGATCGCGCGGGCGCGGGCGGCCGAGGAGAAGCTCGCCTACGCCGAGGAGCGGATGGCCGAGCACTTCGAGAACCTGTCCGCGAAGGCGCTGGACGCCAGCAACCAGCGGTTCCTGGAACTGGCGGACGCCCGGCTCAAGGCGGCCGGGGCCGAGGCGGCGGGCGAGCTGCAGCGCCGCCAGCAGGCCGTCGAGCACCTGGTCGCGCCGCTCAAGGAGACGCTCGCCAAGGTGGAGGAGCAGCTCCGCGAGGTGGAGACGGGCCGCCGCGAGTCGCATGCGATGCTCGCCAAGCAGGTCGACTTCGTCCGGCAGAGCTCCGACCAGCTGCGCCGCGAGACCCAGTCGCTCGTCCGGGCGCTGCAGCGGCCCGAGGCGCGGGGACGGTGGGGCGAGCTGCAGCTCCGCCGCGTCGTGGAGCTGGCGGGCATGACGCACCACTGCGACTTCGACGAGCAGGCCACGTCCGTCACGGCGGACGGCACGGTGCGTCCCGACATGGTCGTGCGGCTGGTCGGCGGCAAGAGCATCGTGGTCGACTCCAAGGTCTCGCTGGCCGCGTACCTGCAGGCGGCCGAGAGCGGAGATCCCGTCCGGCTGGACGCGCACGCACGCCATCTGCGCGACCACGTCGAGCGTCTGTCGGCCAAGTCGTACTGGCAGGCGTTCAGCCCGGCCCCCGAGTTCGTGGTCCTGTTCATCCCCGGCGAGGCGTTCCTCGCGCCCGCGCTCGACCGCGACCCCGGCCTGCTGGAGTACGCGATGCGCCGGCGGGTGCACATCGCCACGCCGACCACGCTCATCACCATGCTGCGGACGGCGTCCTACGCGTGGCAGCAGGCCGCCCTCTCACGGAACGCCCGCGCGGTCTTCGAACTGGGCAAGGAACTGTACGAGCGGCTGGGCACGATGGGCCAGCACGTAGACGAACTGGGCCGCGCGCTGACCGGCGCCATCAAGTCCTACAACCGGACGGTCGGATCCCTCGAAACGCGCGTGCTCGTCAGTGCGCGCAAGCTCAACGAGCTGGGCGTGGTCGAGGACGGTCTGGACGGCCCCCGCCCCGTAGAGGAAAGCCCCCGCGCGCTCTCTGCGGCCGAACTCACCGCACAGGACTACCTCCCGGACGACGAGCACGCTCAGCCGGACCAGACCGCCGACGCGGTAGGTTTCGGCGCACAGGCGATCCCTGAGCAGACGGACCGGCATCAGGGGTGGCGATGACTTCATCGACGGCACGCGGTGCGCCCGGCGGCGCCTCGCCGGCTCCGGGGGGTTCAGTGGGACGTCAGCACGGCGCCGCCGCTCCGCGTTCGCGCTCGGCCGCCGCGGGGAGCCCGATCACGCTGACCGGGCGCGGCGGCATCGTGGTCATGTTCGCCGCCGGGGTGGTGTGCGGGCTGCTGTCGCGCTGGTTCGGGGTGCCGCTGCTGGCCGGCGCGGGGTTCGCGATCGGCTGCGCGCTCGCCGCGTTCGCGACGCGTCCCGGCGATCTGCTCACGCTCGTCGTCAGCCCGCCGCTGGTGTTCTTCGCCGCCACGTTCACGGTCGTGCTCGCCACCACGCTCGGCCAGGGCTCGCTGCTGCGCGGCCTCACGGTCGGCGTGCTGACCGCGCTGGCGGCCACCGCGCCATGGCTGTTCTTCGGCACGCTGCTGGTGCTGGTGATCTGCCTGGCGCGGGGCCTCATGACCAACGTCCGCGAGCTGCGCGACAAGCTCGCCGGGGTGCGCCTCTTCGAGAAGGAGGAGAACGAGAACCCCGTCCGGTGGGACGAGTCGCCCACCACGACGGCGGAGCGCCGCCTCCATCACGGCGAGGTGGATTAGACGGGCGTGATGCGGAGGTCCTTGCGGAGTTCCTTGGGGAGGGAGAAGCGCATGCGCTCCTCGACGGACTCGATCTCCTGCGCCTCGCCGAAGCCGCGCTCGGCGAGCCAGCCGAGGACCTCCTGGACCAGCTCGTCCGGGACGGACGCGCCGCTGGTGACGCCGACGGTGGTGACGCCCTCCAGCCAGGCGGGGTCGATGTGCTCGGCGTAGTCGACGAGGTGGGCGTCGTCGGCGCCGTGCTCCTTGGCGACCTCGACCAGCCGCACGGAGTTGGAGGAGTTGGTGGAGCCGACGACGATGACGAGCTGCGACTGCGCCGCCATCTCCTTCACGGCGACCTGCCGGTTCTGGGTGGCGTAGCAGATGTCGTCGGACGGCGGGTCCATCAGCTTGGGGAACCGCTCGCGGAGCTTCTCGACGGTGGCGATGGTCTCGTCCACCGACAGGGTGGTCTGGGAGAGCCACGCGACCTTCTCGGGGTCGCGGACGCGCACGTTGGCGACGTCGTCGGGGCCGTCCACGAGGTGGATGTGGTCGGGGGCCTCGCCGGTGGTGCCGATGACCTCCTCGTGGCCCTCGTGGCCGATGAGCAGGATGTCGTAGTCCTGGGCGGCGAAGCGGATCGCCTCCTTGTGGACCTTGGTGACGAGCGGGCAGGTCGCGTCGATGGTGCGCAGGTCCAGGCCCTTGGCCTCCTCGTGCACGACGGGCGCGACGCCGTGCGCGGAGAACACGACGATCGACCCTTCGGGGACCTCTTCGGTCTCGTCCACGAAGATCGCTCCGCGTTCCTCCAGGGTCTTCACGACATGGACGTTGTGCACGATCTGCTTGCGGACGTAGATCGGCGCCCCGTACTTCTCCAGGGCGATCTCGACCGTCTGGACGGCCCGGTCGACGCCTGCGCAGTAACCACGCGGCTTGGCGAGCAGGACACGGCGCTGGCTGTTGGCGGTCATGCCTCTATCGTACGAGTGACCGGATCGTACGCGTGACCGGGCTGTGACCCACTCCACGGCGTCTTTGGACAGAAATCCATTAACCCGGGGTGACCACGATCGCACCCATGGGGCAGAGTGAAGTTCACGAGACAGGCAGGAAGAGGAAGAGTCGATGACGAAATCGCCGCGCCGCCTCAAGGAGCAGGTCCAGGACTCGGTGGGCGAGCAGGTCCGCGATCTCCCGCTGCACGCCGTCCGGCTGGCCATGTTCGGCGTCGGCCGGGCGCTGCTGCTCGGCGACCGGCTGACCAGGGACTACAAGGAGATCACCGAGGGCGGCGGCGTGAAACCGGTGCTCGGGCGGTGGCGCGACGACGTCCAGCACACGGCCGGGAAGGTCGTCGGGCGGGTGTCCCAGCGGGTGCGCGGCGATGAGCCGGAACCCGAGCCCGAGCCCGAGCCGGTGCGCCGGACCCGCCCCGCGGGACGGACCGCCGCCGCGCGCACGTCCGGCGGGGAGATCTCCGTCGGCAAGCCCGGTGCCGGGACGCGGCACACGCCGAAGCACGCCAGGCCCGGTGCGCCGCCGAAGCCCGCGAAGCCGGGCGCGCTCGGACGGCGGCACGCCAAGCCCGCGGACGAGGGGACGCCGGTCGCCGAGCCCGCCCCGAAGCCGGTGCCGTCCGAGCCGAAGCCGGAGCCCGCGCCGCAGGCGAAGCCCGCGCCGAGCCCGAAGGCCGCCGAGCCCGGGAAGCCCGCGCCCAAGCAGCCCACCCAGGTCGAGCCCAAGCAGCCCGCGCAGGTGGAGCCGAAGAAGCCCGCCGAGCCCGAGCTCACCGAGGCCTCCGACAAGGCGACCAGCGAAGCGGTCGCCAAGGACGAGAAGGCGTTCGAGCCGAAGCCGGAGAACAAGCCGGCCGCCCCGGCGGAGGCCGAGCACATCGCGGAGGACCTGCCGGTCCCCAACTACGACACCGCGACGCTGCCGCAGCTGCGTGCGCGCCTGCGCGGCCTGTCCGTCGAGCAGGTGAAGCTGCTGCGCGAGTACGAGCGCAAGCACGCCGCCCGCGAGGACGTCATCCGCATGTACGAGCGCCGCATCGCCAAGCTCAACGGCCTCAGCTGACGCCGACATGGACGAGCCCCCGGCCGACCCCGGGGGCTCGTCCATGTCATGGCCCGCCGAGGAGCTTGTCGAAGGCGGGCAGCGCCGCGGCGACGAGCGCGCGCTCCTCGTCCGTCAGATGCGCGAGCCGGTCGCTGAGGAACGCGAGCCGGCGTTCCCGCCCGGACGCCAGCCGGTCGCGGCCCGTCCCGGTGAGCCGGGCGGTGACGACGCGGGCGTCGGTCCCGTCCCGCCCGCGCATGACGAGCCCGTCCCGTTCCAGCCGGTTGATCTGCGCGGTCATGGTCGGAAGCCGGACGCCGTGCTCGGCGGCCAGCTCGGTCATCCGGCGCGGTCCGTGCTCCAGCGAGCCGAGCACGGACAGCTGCTGCGGCGTGACCGGCTGGTCGGCGCTCACCTGCCGCAGCATCAGCACGACATGGCGCAGGCGCAGGTTGAGCTGCTCGGCGAGCTCGCGTTCGGATGCGGTCACGTTCACTCTCCTCAGGTGCTTCTCAGCGGATTATCTAGCGAGAAATCCCGGCCCTCGGCTTCAGGAGCGGAGGAATCACATCGTTCGTACGCGACCGCGTGGGCGCCGCCCACCCGGTCGTTTCTGGGACTCGGCGGAGACCGACAGCGGGGCGCCACCGTAGACGCGGATAGTGCACGAGTCGCTGCACGTGGCCAGTCCCGCCGTTGAACTCGTGCGCCCAAACTCCCATCGACATGGCTTAAAGTAATGATACGATCACAAATATGAAGATCGTGGTGCCGGTCAAACTCGTGCCGGACGAGGCGCAAGCCTCGGCGCTTGAGCGGACCCTGCGCACGGTCAACGAGTGCGCGAACCGGGTGTCGGCCGCCTCGTTCCAGGCATACCGGCTCAAGGGGTCGGTCAAGGATCTGCGGTCGATGGCCTACGGCGAACTCAAGGCCCATGGCCTGGGCGCGCAGGCCGCGCAGCACGTCATCAAACGCGTGGCCGACGCATACACCACGCTGCGGACCAGCGTCAGGGCCGGAAACCTGGGAGGGGCGGGCTCCCGGCGCCGCCGCAAAGCCGAGTCCAAGGCGATCGTGTTCCGCCCGGACGCGGCGCACACCTACGACGACCGGTGCCTGTCGTGGAACTACGGCGCCCAGACCGTATCCATCTGGACGGTCGACGGGCGCCTGAAGAACGTCCGCTTCGCCTGCTCGGCCACGGTGCTCAAGAGCCTCACCCTGTACCGCAAGGGCGAATCGGACCTGGTGCGGCGGGACGGCAAGTGGTTTCTGATCGCGACGTGCGAGGTCCCTGAAGCCGAGCGATACGAGCCGAGAGACTGGATCGGGGTGGACCGGGGCATCACCAATCTGGCCACCACCAGCGACGGCGACAACTACTCCGGGCGCCGCCTGGACCGCTACCGGCGCCGGCTGACCCGCAAGCGGGCCGAGATCCAGGCCACCGGGACGCGTTCGGCCAGGCAGCTGCTCAGAAAACGCGCACGCCGGGAATCCCGGCACGCCACCCACACCAACCACAAGATTTCCAAGACCGTCGTTGCTGTCGCCCAACGCACCGAACGCGGCATCGCCCTTGAAGAACTCCAGGGCATCCGCGAGCGGGTCACGGTTCGACGCGACCAGCGAGCACGGCAGTCCTCCTGGCCCTTCCACCAACTCGGCGAATTCATCGCCTACAAGGCCCGCCGCGCCGGTGTGCCCTTCATCGAGGTGGATCCGGCCTACACCTCGCAGCGCTGCCCGCGCTGCGGCCACACCGAACGCGGCAACCGCCGCAGCCGGGACCACTTCCAATGTCGCCGGTGCGGCCTCGCTGGGCCCGCCGACGTCGTCGCCGGGGTCAACGTGCGCGACCGCGCACGCTCGGCGTGGGTATTCGTCAACATGCCCCCACCGGTCCCCGCCTGAGCGGGAACCGGCGATGTGACCCGTGACCGCCCCGCCGTAGGAGGCAGTCGGGAGCATAAGCGGAGCCTTCCTGGCCGAGTCGACTACTCGGTCCTGGGGGGCCGAGTAGTTGACTAGTGTTCCTGCATGGCTATGGAGACCACGGCCGAATCCCCGGTTCCGGTGCGGACGGTGCTGCAGGCGGTGAGCGGGTGGATCGGCAAGCTGGGCCGGATCTGGGTGGAGGGGCAGATCACCGACATCAACGCCCGGGGCGGGACGGTCTACGTGACGCTCCGCGATCCGGTGGCGAACATGTCGGTGCGGGTCGTCGGGCCGCGCGCGGTGTTCGAGGCGGCGGGTCCGGCGGTGACGGACGGCGCCCGCGTCGTGGTGCACGCCAAGCCCGACTTCTGGATCAACCGGGGGACGTTCTCGCTCAGCGTGCTGGAGGTCCGGCCGGTGGGCGTCGGGGAGCTGCTGGCCCGGCTGGAGCGGCTGAAGCAGGTGCTGGCGTCCGAGGGGCTGTTCCGGCCGGAGCGCAAGCGGCCGCTGCCGTTCCTGCCCGGGAAGATCGGGCTGATCTGCGGGCGCGACTCCGACGCCGAGCACGACGTCCTGCAGAACGCCCGGCGGCGCTGGCCCGCGGTCGCGTTCCGGGTGGAGAACACCGCGGTGCAGGGCTCGTACGCGGTCGGCGAGGTCATGGAGGCGCTGCGCACGCTGGACGCCGATCCCGAGATCGATGTGATCATCATCGCGCGCGGCGGGGGTGCGATGGAAGACCTGCTGCCGTTCTCGGACGAGGCGCTGGTGCGGGCGGTGTCGGCGGCGCGCACCCCGGTGGTCAGCGCGATCGGGCACGAGCAGGACGCCCCGATCCTGGACCTGGTCGCGGACGTGCGGGCGTCCACCCCGACGGACGCGGCGAAGAAGGCCGTCCCGGACGTGCGGGAGCAGCTCCAGCTCGTCCGGCAGCTGCGCGACCGGGGGCGGCGCTGCCTGGCGGGGGCGGTCGAGCGGGAGCTGGCGTGGCTGAAGGCGGTCCGGTCGCGGCCCGCGCTGGCCGATCCGGTGCGGGAGATCGAGCGGCAGTCCGAGCAGGTCGCGGCGCTGCGGGACCGGGCGCGGCGGTGCCTGTCGAGCGCGCTGGACCGGGCCGGGGACGAGCTGTCGCACACCCGCGCCCGGCTGCTGGCCCTCTCCCCCGCCGCGACGCTGGAGCGCGGCTACGCGATCGTCCAGCGGGAGGACGGGGCGGTCGTGCGGGAGGCGGCGGCCGTCAAGGACGGGGAGCCGCTGCAGGTCCGGCTGGCGGACGGGCGCCTCGGCGTGGCCGTGACCGAGCGCGAGGGGTCTTAGGGTGGGGCAGGTGGCGGACGACAAGGAGACGGCGGAGAAGCCGTCGTACGAGCAGGCACGCGACGAGCTGACCGAGGTCGTCAAGCGGCTGGAGGCGGGCGGCCTGACGCTGGAGGAGTCGCTCGGCCTGTGGGAGCGGGGCGAGAAGCTCGCGGCGGTCTGCGAGGAGTGGCTGGAGGGCGCCCGTGCGCGGCTCGCCGCCGCCCTCGACCGGCCCGGCAACGGCGAGGCCGCGCCGTTCTGACGGTCAGGAGGCCGGTGTGGGCGCCGTCGAGGGCACCAGGGTCGCGTCCTTGCTCTGCGGCTTGAGCGCCGCCGCGAGGACCGCCAGCTCCTGGTAGGACGCGGTACCGGTCACCACGATGCTCATGCCGTCCGGCAGGGTGCGGGCGAGGGAGTTCGCCTTCTTGTCCTTGCGGTGGTACTTCGTCCAGGTGACGCCGTCGACCTGCTGGGTCCCGGTCGGCGTGCTGCTGTTCGTCATGCGCGGCACGTACTCGGACGCCTTCTCGTTGCTCTGCTCCAGCGCCGCGTACTCGTCGCTCGGCGTCACGAAGCCGAGGTGCCACGCGACGGGCTCCTTGCCGCCGGACTCCAGCCCGTGCAGCCGGGAGCTGTTCGGCCGCCAGTCGGCAGGCAGCCCCTCGGGCGCGTACACGGTGTAGGGCGCGTCGCTGCGCATCGCCCACAGCTGCGCGCTGTAGTCGACGGTCGGCAGGACCTCCTTGTCGCCGCGCGGCGACACGACGTAGATCGCCAGCACCAGCAGCATGCACGCGGCCATCGCCAGGGTGAAGCCGCCGAGCCCCGTCGTCAGCCGCTTGTGCACGGCCGGGCTGACCTCGACGACGGGACGCTCCGCCGGCGCGTCCTGCGTGGACGCCGCGTCCTGCGTGGACGGCGCGTCCTGCGTGGACGGCGCGTCTTCGGCGGGGGCCGTCTCGGCCGAGGCGCTCTCCTGGGCCGGGGAAGGGGTCTTGTCGGTCACCCCTCCAGGATCCCCCACGGTCAGCGCTGCTCCGTACCGGGGTTCCGGATCGTGCCGACGATGCCCATGATCTCCTCGGCGAGGCGGCGCGCGGCGTCCTCGTCGTCCAGCAGCGAGATCTCCGACACCGCGCCCGCCATCGCGCCGGTCAGCACGGTGACGAGGGCCTCGTCGACGCCGCCGTCGGCGGTGTGGAACAGCGCGGCGTTGCGGCGCGCCCACTTGGTGAGCCGCTGCCGCATGACGCGGTCGAACCCGGGCGGGCCGTCGCCGGAGATGAACAGCCGGGCGACGGCGCGGTCGTCCAGGCAGCCGTTCAGGTAGGCGCCGGCGCCGGCGATGAACTGCCGCATCGGGTCGGTCTCGCCCGCCTCCCGGACGGCGTTGATCGCCTCGCGGGTGCGCTCCTGCTGGCGGCCCTGGAAGTCCTCGAACAGCGTGAGGTACAGGTCCGCCTTGCCGTTGAAGTGGTGGTAGAGGCTGCCGACGCTGGCGCCCGCCTTGGCGACGATGTCGGTCACCGCGGCCTGGGCGAACCCGGACTCACAGAAGACGTCCCGTGCCGCGGCGAGCAGGGCGCCGCGCGTGGCGGCCCCGCGGTCGGAGGTCCGTGCGGGGGCCCCGGCGGGCCGCGCGCCCCCGTTCTGTGCCACCTCGCCGGACGAGACGTCGATGTCGCTGCTCATGACGCCTGAGATTACGCCCTCTCCCATGGGGAAACGATCCCTTGCCCGCGTGACCGTCAAATCCGGGCGCCGCGCGGGGTGCGCAGGACGGGTGCCGGTACGATCCGTGCGCTCGGCTGGTCTGGTCCAATTTGTGACCTGCCGTCCGGTCCACGGAGAATCCGAGGCACAACTGACTCGAAGGGGCTGCCTCGTCATGTCCGATGAGACCACCGTTTCCTCTCCGCTCACGACCGAGCCGGAGGCCCCGGACCGCAACCTGGCGATGGAGCTGGTCCGCGTCACCGAGGCCGCCGCGATGGCCGCGGCCCGCTGGGTCGGCCGGGGCGACAAGAACGGCGCCGACGGGGCGGCCGTGAACGCCATGCGCCAGCTGATCAACACGGTGTCCATGCAGGGCGTCGTCGTGATCGGCGAGGGCGAGAAGGACCACGCGCCGATGCTGTTCAACGGCGAGGAGGTCGGGGACGGCTCCGGCGCCGAGTGCGACGTCGCCGTCGACCCCGTGGACGGGACGCGGCTGACCGCGCTCGGCATGAACAACGCGATCGCGGTGCTGTCGGTGGCGCCGCGCGGGTCGATGTTCGATCCGTCCGCGGTGTTCTACATGGAGAAGCTGGTGACCGGCCCGGAGGCGGCGGACGTCGTCGACATCGAGCGTCCGATCGCCGACAACATCCGGGCGATCGCCCGCGCGAAGGGCTCCGCGCCGAACGACGTCACCGTCTGCATCCTGGACCGTCCGCGGCACGAGGGCATCGTGAAGGAGGTCCGCGAGGCGGGCGCGCGGATCAAGTTCATCCTGGACGGCGACGTGGCCGGCGCGATCATGGCGTCCCGGCCGGGGACCGGTGTCGACCTGCTGCTCGGCATCGGCGGCACCCCGGAGGGCATCATCGCGGCGTGCGCGATCAAGGCGCTGGGCGGGGTGATCCAGGGCCGGCTGTGGCCGCAGGACGACGAGGAGAAGCAGAAGGCGACCGACGCCGGGCACGAGCTGGGCCGGGTGTTGACGACCGACGACCTGGTGACGTCCGACGACGTGTTCTTCGCCGCGACCGGGATCACCGACGGGGAGCTGGTCGACGGCGTCCGCTACAGCAAGGGGACGGCGGTGACGCACTCGCTGGTCATGCGGTCGCGCAGCGGGACGATCCGGACGATCTCCAGCGAGCACCAGCTGAACAAGCTGCGCGCCTACAGCGCGATCAACTTCGACACGGCCAGCTAGCGGCGGCGGCCGGCCGGCTAGCGGCCCCGTCCGAGGCGGCCCCGCATCCGGCTGCGCAGCGACCGCTTCGGCGCGCGGGCGCGCACCGAGCCGAAGATCATCGTGCCGCCGACCTCGACCGTGGGCCCGTCCTGCACGGGGCGGGCCCGCAGGTCGCGGGTGCTGAGGATGGTGCGGCCGGTGACGCTGACACTGACGCCCTCGGGGACGAGCAGCCGGATCCGGCCGCCGAGCACCAGCGTGTCGACCACGATGTGGCGGCGCTGCAGGACGGCCTCGCGCAGGTCGAGCTCGACCGTGCCGAAAAGGGCGAGGATCGGCAGCTTCACCGGGACGACCCAGCGTCCCTCCCGGCGGGTGCGGCCGAAGAAGACCGAGACGGGGCGGTCGTCCACGAGGATGGGCTGCGCCTCCTCGGGGATGAGGTCGCCGGTGAGGCCGGTCAGCTCGCCCAGGGTGCGGGAGGCGTAGGCGCGGGAGGTGCGCTCCGAGTGCTCCTCCATGGTGAGCCGCCCGTCCGCGAGGGCCTCGCCCAGGACGGCGACGACGCGTTCCCGGTCGGCGTCGGACGCGCGCAGGTCGCGCACGCGGGTGATCTTCTCGGCGGCCGGGCGATGGGGGACGTCCACAGATAGAGATTAGCCCGCGCCCGGAAGGACACCGCGCGAAAACCTGTGGGGATCTGTCCCCCGATGTTCCTAGTGTGAGAGGTATGACCTTGCAACGTGCCCAGATCGCGGCTGCCCGGGACGAGGCCGGCGGGGCGGCGATCAGCCTGCGCGGCGTCGTGAAGCGGTTCGGCGACTTCACGGCCGTGGACGGCCTCGACCTGGAGGTCCCTTCCGGGGTCTGCCTGGGGCTGCTGGGCCCGAACGGCGCCGGGAAGTCGACGACGATGAAGATGCTGACCGCGCAGGCGATCGCCGACGAGGGCAGCATCCACGTGCTCGGCTTCCGCGTCCCGCAGGAGTCCAAGCGCGCGCGGGCCGCGATGGGGGTCGTCCCGCAGCAGGACAACCTCGACGAGGAGCTGACCGCCCGCGAGAACCTGGAGGTGTTCGCGCACCTGTACCGGGTGCCGCGCAAGGAGCGGCGCAAGGCGGTGGACGACGCGCTGGCGATCGCGCACCTGACCGGGCGGCAGAAGACCAAGGTGGACGACCTGTCGGGCGGGATGCGGCGGCGGCTGCTGATCGCGCGCGGGCTGGTGCACCGGCCCGCCCTCGTCCTGCTGGACGAGCCGACCGTCGGCCTCGACCCGCAGGTCCGGGCGGAGCTGTGGGGGCTGATCGACGGGTTGCGCGCCGCGGGGACGACCGTGCTGATGTCGACGCACTACATCGAGGAGGCCGAGCGCCTCGCGGACGAGTGCGCGCTGATGTCGCACGGCAAGGTCATCGCGCGGGGGTCGCCGTCCGAGCTGGTCGCCGAGTACGCGGGCGACCGGGTCGTCGAGCACTACGGGCCGCCCGACCGGCTGACCGAGGTGGAGCGGATCGCGAGGGCCGCCGGGCTGTCCACGCGCCGCACCGGCCCGTCGGTGTCGGTCCTGAAGGCCGAGACGATCCCGCCCTCACTGGAGGACGAGCTGGGCCCGGACGGCGTGCGCCGCGCCGCCAGCCTTGAGGACGTGTTCGTGGTGCTGACAGGGGAGCGTGTGGAATGACCGTCCAAGCGGAGCGGGCGCCCAAGCTCCGGCGGTTCGAGTTCGCGCCCGTGCGGGGCGTCTGGCGGCACGAGCTGGCCCTCTACAAGCGGTACTGGAAGTCGCAGTCGTTCGCGTCGATGGTGGAGCCGACGTTCTTCCTGCTCGCGTTCGGCTACGGGTTCGGGTCGATGGTCGCGGTGGTCGGCGACTACCGCTACATCGACTTCGTCGCGACCGGCGTCGTCGGGGTCGCGGCGCTGTTCACCTCGGTGTTCCCGGGCATGTTCAACGGCTACATCAGGCGCGTGTTCCAGCACACCTACGACGGGATGCTGGCGGCGCCGGTGGACGTCCACGAACTGGTGACGGCGGAGGCGCTGTGGATCGCGGCCAAGTCGGCGGTGTACTCGTGCACGCCGATCATCGTGGCGCTGTTCTTCGGTCTCGACCCCTCGTTCGGGATGCTGCTGGTGCCGTTCGTGACGTTCTTCACCGCGCTCGGCTTCGGCCTGTTCGGCATGTGGACGTCCTCGAAGGTGCCGTCGATCAACTCGTTCGACTACGTGATCACCGGCGTGGTGACGCCGCTGTTCCTGATCGCCGGGACGTTCTTCCCGGTGGACGCGCTGCCGGGCTGGGCGCAGACGGCCTCCTACTTCAACCCGCTCTACCACTGCGTGGAGCTGGTCCGGGACGCGGTGTTCGGGCTGGACCCGCTGGCCGACCTCGGCCACCTGGCCGCGCTGATCGCGTTCGCGGCGCTGATGTGGTTCATCGCCGTGCGCGGCATGCGGCGGCGGCTCATCGACTGAGCGGGCCCCGGGGCGATTGACTGGCCGCGTACCCTGTCCCTACGCTGACGCGAATCTTCTTCACGTTGCGCAGCTCAGAGAGGTCGGGCCGCATGACCCAGGGCATCACCGCGCGGGACCGCCAGGCCCGGTTCGCGACGTACGCGGCGTTCGCCGTGCAGGGGCTCTGCTTCGCCTCGCTGGTGACGCAGGTACCGAAGATGCAGGACGCGCACCACCTGAGCGACGCCACGCTCTCGCTCGTGCTGCTCATGGTGCCGCTGGTCGCCGGGGTCGGCAGCGTCATCTCCGGCGCCCTGTTCCAGCGGATCGGCAGCGGCCCGGTGCTGCGCGTCGCCCAGCCGGCCGTGGCCGTCATGATCGCGCTGATCGGCCTCACCGGCGACAACGACATCGCGCTCTACGTCGCGGTCGCGGCGTTCGGCCTGTTCGTCGGCGCGGTGGACGCCTCCATGAACGCGCAGGCCGTCGCCGTCGAACGCCGCTACGGCATCAGCCTGATCACCGGCTTCTACGCGGTGTGGAGCGTCGCGGGCATCCTCGGCGGGCTCTGGGCGTCGCTGTCCAACAAGGTGGACCTGTCGCTGTTCACCTGCTTCGCGATCGCCGCCGCCGTCGGCGTCGCCGTGTCCCTCTCGACCAGCCACCGCCTCTACCGCCGCGCGGAGGAGGGCACCGGGCCGAGCGCCGAGGAGCTGAAGGCGGCCGGGCGCAGCGTCCCGTGGCGTCCGATCCTCGTCGTCGGCGCCGCGATGGCGGTCGCCTACCTCGCCGACGCGGCGATCTCCAACTACGGCGCCAAGTACCTGGACGACGAGTTGTCCGCGAGCGACTGGGTCGCGCCGCTCGGCTACGTCGCCTACCAGATCACGATGGTGATCAGCCGGGGCGTCGCGGACTTCGCCGTCCGCCGCTCGGGCGCCGTCCAGGTGGTGCGGATCGGCGGCCTGGTCGGCATCGTCGGCATGGCCGGCGTCGTCGCCGCCCCGAACGCGGGCTTCGCCATCGCCGCCTTCGCCGTCGCCGGACTCGGCCTCAGCGTGATCGCCCCGGTCTCCTTCACCGCCGCCGGACGGGTCGACCCGACCGGCCTGGGCGTCGCCGTGTCCCGCGTGAACATCTTCAACTACGTCGGCTTCGTCCTGGGCGCCGCCGTAGTCGGCGCCATAGCCCCCATGAGCGCCGACCACGGCCTGCGCATAGCCTTCATCGTCCCGACGGCCCTGATCCTGGTCGTCTTCATCACGGCCAAGGGCTTCAACCCCAGCCCGGTGAAGGGCGCCGACCCGAACGCCCCCGCCATGGAGCGCCCCGTCGCATGAGCAAGCCCCCGGCCGTGCCGACGCACGTCCGGGGGCGTTGGAAAGCGATCACGCGTCTTCGAGCGAACGGATCGCCTTCTCGCCTTCCGCTTGTGCCTGTTCCGGCGTCAGGTCCGTCAGCGCGCGGCTGAGGGCCACCTCGGCGGCGTCGGCGGCGGCCCGGAGGGTCACCGCGTGCTCCTGTGCCCGTTCGAGGTCGCCCAGGCCGATGCAGTCGAACGCCACCTGGGCGTCGTGGCCGGCCATCTTCAGTTGCCGTGCGGCCTCATCCAGACTCATCCATACCTCCTACACCGGGGATGCGAGTCCTACCCATCGGCACCGTGGGTAACCGCTTGACCCAGCAGTTCCGCGGCCTTGACCAGGCGGGTCTCCGACAGGCCGGCGTAGCCGAGGACGAGCGCGGGGGGCGCGGCCGCGGCGCGTTCCGCCGACCACAGGGACCGGGCGCCGGTGACCGCCACGCCCGCCCGGGCGGCGCGGGCCACGGTCTCGTCCTCGTCGCATCCGGGCGGCAGTTCCACGTAGAGGTGGATGCCCGCTGAGACGCCGTGAACCCTCGCGTCGGGGAGATGGGCGTCCAGGGCGGCGGCGAGGGCGTCCCGGCGGGCGCGGTAGCGGCGCCGCATGGTGCGCAGGTGCCGGTCGTACCCGCCGCCGCGGAGGAACTCGGTGAGCGCGTGCTGCTCCAGGATGGGCGCGCCGAGGTCGGTGACGGCGCGGTGGTCGCGCAGCCGGGCGGCGGTGGACGGCGGCGCGACGGCCCAGCCGAGCCGCAGCGCGGGGGCGAGGGACTTGCTCACCGAGCCGAGCAGGACGACCCGGTCGGGGTCCACCCCCTGGAGGCAGCCGACGGGGTCGCGGTCGTAGCGGAACTCGGCGTCGTAGTCGTCCTCCAGGATCAGGCCGTCCACGTCCCGCGCCCAGGCGATCAGCGCGGCGCGGCGGGCGGCCGACAGGACCACGCCGGTCGGGTACTGGTGCGCGGGCGTGACCAGGACGGTCCGCGCCCCGCCGGCGGCGAGCGCCGCGACGTCCAGGCCCTCCTCGTCCACCGGGACGCGGACGAGCCGCAGCCCGGCGGTCTCCATCATGGGCAGCTGCCGGACGCTGGTCGGGTCCTCGACCGCGAGCTCCCGGTGCCCGCCCGCGCGCAGCAGCGCGAGCAGCGCGGCGGCGGCGAGCGGCGCGTACAGCCAGGGCGGCGCGTCCTCGCGGCCGTCCTGCACGATCAGCGGCATGATCACCAGGATGAGGACGGGCGCGGCGAGCAGCACCAGCATCATCGCGCGCAGCCGGCCCAGCTCGGTCGCGGTGCGCAGCGAGGCGAGGTAGCCGGGGTCGTCGCCCGGTCCCGCGCCGAACACGGGCGCCACGTCCGGGCCGTCGCCGTCGGGCGACTTCGGCGAGTACATCGAGAACGGAGGTGGCGCCATGGCTGCGCACTTTAGCCGGGCGGCGGGGCCCGGCAATAGAGCTCACCAGGATCTTTGCGGGGAGTGCGAATCCGCGCGGCCGATTGCTCACTTTCCGCGCGCCGCGCCCGGACCGCTACATTGACCGCCTATGAAGGAGCGTCACCTCGGGCGGAGCGGGCTGCTGGTGTCCCGGCTGGGCCTCGGCACCATGACCTGGGGGCAGGACACCGACCCGGACGAGGCGGCGGCGCAGCTCGTCGCGTTCGCCGACGCCGGGGGGACGCTGGTGGACACCGCCGACGTCTACACCGAGGGGAGCAGCGAGCGGATCCTCGGGCACCTGCTGCGCGAGACCGTCGACCGGGACGGCCTGGTGATCGCGACGAAGGCCGCGATCCGGCCGAACGGCCGCTACGACGGGTCCCGCCGGCACCTGCTGCGCGCCCTGGACGCCTCCCTGGACCGGATGGACCTCGACCACGTCGACCTGTGGCAGCTGCACGTCTACGACCCGGCGACGCCGCTGGAGGAGACGCTGTCGGCGCTGGACGAGGCGGTCGCGTCCGGCCGCGCCCGCTACGTCGGCGTGTCGAACTACGCGGGCTGGCAGGTCGCCAAGGCGGCGGCGTGGCAGCGCGCCTGGCCGGGCCGCGCCCCGGTGGTGTCGGCGCAGCTGGAGTACTCGCTGCTGCGCCGCGACATCGAGCGGGAGGTGGTGCCGGCCGTGCTGGACGCCGGGGCCGGGCTGCTGCCGTGGTCGCCGCTCGGCCGGGGCGTGCTCACCGGCAAGTACCGCACCGGGATCCCCGCCGGGTCGCGCGCCGCCGCGCCGCACTTCGCCGAGTTCGTCCAGCCGTACCTGGACGAGGAGTGCGCCCGCATCGTGGAGTCGGTGGTGACCGCCGCCGAGGGCCTCGGCCGGTCCCCGCTCGCGGTGGCGCTGGCGTGGGTCCGCGACCGCGAGGGCGTCGCCGCCCCGATCGTCGGCGCCCGCACCGCCGCGCAGCTCGGCGCGATCCTGGAGAGCGAGGATCTGACGCTGCCGAACGAGATCCGCGCCGCGCTCGACGACGTCTCCGACACCGCTACGGGAAGCCCGTGACCGACAGCCCTGACACTCCCGGCCAGAACACCGGCCAGACGACCGGCCAGCCCTCCGCCGCCGAGCGCGCCGCCGAGGAGGTCATCGCGTTCACCGACCCGGG
>NZ_JABXFD010000334.1 GCF_013372625.1 Actinomadura sp. BRA 177 | reverse complement strand
TTCATTATGTTGTGTTTGTGTGTGATGCTCGCGCGTCCCGAGGTGTCTCCACGTTCCTCTTCGTCGGCGGCGTCGGATGTGTATAAGAGACAGGGTCGCTTGGGTGCTGCAGCAGGGAGGTCAGGAGGCGCATGATGATCTCGGCGAGGCCGTTGAGGTCGTCGTCGCCTATGCCCGCGGCTTCCCAGTCGACGGGGTAGCGCTTGAGCATCTGGGCGCCGTAGGCGATGACGTCGCCGGTGGTGGCGCCGCGGCCGAAGGCGTCGGAGTCCTTGAGCTGCAGGAGCAGGCTCAGGTGCGGCTCGGTGGGGATGGTCCGCACGCAGAAGACCATGCCCTCGACCACGGCCTCGGCCGGGTCGCTGATGCCCTGGAGGTGGGCGATCAGCCGGTCGACGAACGACTCCGCGCCCTGGGCCGCCACCTCGCCGATGATGTCGGTGATCCGGTCGAAGTGGCGGTAGACGGTCTGGCGGGTGACGCCGAGCTCGTTCGCGACGTCGGTCAGGGTCGTCTTCGCGGCGCCGTGCCTGTCGACGCAGCGGGCGGTCGCGTCGACGATGCGCTGACGGGCCTCGGCGTCCGATGCGGGAGGTCGGCCTCCCCAGCCGTGGTGCGCCATGATCCTAGGATTCCACAGCCTCCGCGGTGAGTTGCGTCGCAGTCGCACGCAGTGCGACCAGGAGGAAGCCGGTCGCGGCGGCGGTGCACAGCGCGGCGTACCACAGGCTGCCGATCGGGGTGCCCTGCTCGGTGACGCCGTCGGTCGCCGCGAAGTACGCAGGCAGGGCGATCAGCCACAGGACGACGTGGACGCCTAGGTAGAGCGCCGGGTAGGTCCGTACGAACAGCGGCGACTCCATCTGGGGGACCGCGCCGGCGCGGTGCGTGCGCCAGGCGTCCGCGAGCAGGTAGAGGCCGGCGATCCAGACGACGGCGAGTTCCGCGGAGAGGATCGCGCGCTGGATCCCGAGCTGGTCCTCGCCGCGGAAGGCGCCGCTGGGCGCGCTCACGATGATCATTGCCAGCGGTGTCAGGGCGCCGGCGACGATGGAGCGCCAGGCGACGCCCGGGCCGGTGAGCGTGCCGCGGCCGTTCCCGGTCAGGCGGACGACGAGGTAGGTCATCGCGCCGAAGGAGACCGAGGCGAACAGCAGCATGCTGTTCATCGGCACCGAGTCGAGCGCCGGCTGGTTGATCATCCTGTTGCCGGGGTTCCACGCCCACCATTTCAGCTGCGGGCCGAGGTGGTCGAAGATCTCGTAGAAGACCTGGCAGGCGAACGCGACCGCCACGGAGCCGAGCAGCGGGCCGCGCCGCGCGAAGACGCCCAGGGCCCGGACGAGTTCGTAGGCGAGCTGCGACAGCGCGGGGTAGAACGCCACGATGTACAGCGGCAGCCGGTCGTACATGAACTGCACGGTGAACACGTTGTGGGAGAATATGAACCCGACGTGCTCCTCAAGGCCGAACCAGCCGGGGAAGTAGAGCGGCGGCTCGATCACGGCCAGGTAGACGACCGAGGCGATCCACAGCGAGATGTTGACGGGGTCGCCGTCGCGCCGCCACCGCCGCCACGCGTGGACGAGGGCGAACACCGCGCCGCCGATGATGAGCAGCTCCAGGAACGGCATGGTGCCGTTCTCCAGGCCGAACGGGTTGCGGAAGCTCACCCAGGGGTTGGTGTCGTGGCAGGAGAAGCCGAGCCCTTCGGCGACACGCTCGGCCGCCGAGTCGCAGGTGTAGTCCATTCCTCGCTCCCCGGGTCAGGCGCCGACGAGGTCGGCGCGGCCGGCGGGACGGGTGTAGCCGGTGAAGTCGGTGCCGGGCGGGTCCTGCCGGTCGTCGAAACCGCCGGGCACGACCGTCCGGCCGAGTTTCTGGCGCACCTTGTAGCGGACGATGCCGAACCAGAACCGCGGATCGGCGGCCATCTCCCTGAGCGACCTGTCGAGGTTGAACACCTGGGCGAACGTCTGCTCGACGTAGGCGTCCTCGCGGCTCGCGGCGTTGATGGCGTTGAAGATCGGCCAGCTGAGGCGGGCGGCCAGCCTGCGCCGCCAGGCGGGGGCGACCTCGCTCCCCGTCGCGAAGTCGTAGGCCTGGTCACGGGCCATCGCGAGCATCCACGGCACGTCGAGCGACTGCTTCTGCCGGGCGAGGAACTCGCGGAAGAAGGCGAGGTCGAGGGCGTCCCGGCCGCGCAGCATCTCCTCCAGGATGAGCGCGGAGCGGGCGGCCGAGCTCATCCCCTGGGCGTAGAACGGGTTGAAGGCGCAGATCGAGTCGCCGACGCAGACCAGCCCGACCGGGGGCACGTCGAGCAGGTCGAACCGGCGCCATTTGTTGCCGGTCGCACGGGTCAGATGCACCTCGGAGGTCGGCGTGCAGGCACGGGCCGCCCGGCCGAAGGCCGTGGCCCGCACCCGGTCCACCGCGTCCTCGAACGTGTCGGCCTTGCGCGGCATCTGAACGCCCCATGAGCCCATGCAGACGATGGCGCGGCCGCCCTCGATGGGGAAGAAGTTGCTGAGGAACTCGTGCTCGTCGGGGTGGTCGCCGGTGTCCTGCGTCGGCGTGATGACCAGGTGCTTCCACCACCACGACTCCGGACGCCGGTCGGCGGGAGGCAGGTCGTACCAGCGCGAGGTGTAGGTGACCTTTGCGTCGAGGGTCTTCTCCGGCGGCGCGGACCAGCCGTCCGCACTGAGCCAGTCGATGACGGACGAGCCGCGCCCCAGCGCGTCCACGACCAGGTCGGCGGCCAGATAGCCGTCGCTGGACTCGACGCCCTCGACGCGCCCGCGCGCGGTGCCGCCTCCGCTGGAGCGGAGCCCGGTGACCGTCACGCCCTCGCGGATCTCGATGGCCGGCAGCTCGCGGACCTTGTCGCGCAGGACCCGCTCGATGAGGACCCGGGAGCTGTACACCATCGTCATCGAGCCGGACTTGCGCGGTGCCCAGCCGTCGTTCTCGCAGTAGGCCGCGTCCATCGACGGCATCAGGTGCATCCCGCCGGCGGCGATCAGCGCGTCCTCGAAGCCGGGGAAGATCTCGCCGATCGCCCGGCGGCCGGAGTTGAGCAGGAAGTGCGGGTGCTTGCTCTGCGGGACGCCCCGGCGGTGCTCCGCGTCCGGCGGCAGCTCGTCCCGCTCCAGGACGATCACCTCGTCGAAGTGCTTCGCGAGCACCCCGGCGGCGCACAGCCCCGCCACGCTGCCGCCGAGCACCACGGCCGTCGTCGTCTCCATCGCCACTCCATTCATACACTCAACGGATGAATGTATGAATGCGGCGAGGTCGCGTCAACCCCTCACAGGTAGCCGAACAGGCGGCCGGCCACGCGGCGCATCTGGATCTCCTCGGAGCCCTCGGTGATGCGGTAGCGGCGGTGGTGCCGGTAGATGTGCTCGAAGGGCTCGTGCCGCGTGTAGCCGATGCCGCCGTGCACCTGCATCGCGCGGTCCGCGGCCTCGCACACCAGGCGGTTGCCGCGGTAGTTGCACATCGAGACGAGATGGCCGATGGTGACCGCCGGTTCGCCGGCCGCGTGCACCTCGTCGAGGCGCTGGGCGGTCTTGTGGATCAGTGTCCGCACCATCTCGGCCTCGGTGTGCAGCTCGACCAGCGGCCACTGGATGGCCTGGCGGGACGACAGCGGGCGGCCGAAGGTGATGCGTTCCCGCGCGTAGGCGACCGAGCGGTCGATGCAGTACTGGGCAGCGCCCACACCGCTGGCCGCCTGGCGGATGCGGTTCTCATGGACGAACGTCTGCGCAACCGCGAGCCCCTCGCCTTCCTCGCCAAGAATCGAGGAGGACGGGACGCGGACCCCGTCCAGCGTCACTTCAGCGTGGTCGGTGGGCATGTTGAGCGTCCACCAGTAGTGCGGGATGTCGAGGCCGGGGGCGTCGAGCGGCACGATGAAGGCCGTGATGCCGGTGGCCTGTCCGGGCTCGCCCGAGGTGCGGGCGAAGACGACGTCGTGCGTCGTGGACGGGCCCAGCGTGTTGAACCGCTTGACGCCCGTGATCACCCAGTCGCCGCCGTCGCGCACCGCCCGCGTCGACATCCAGGTCGCGTCGCTGCCGTGCTCGGGTTCGGTGAGCGCGAACGCCAGGCCGTTCTCGCCCCGGACCGACGGCTCGACGAACTGCTCCCGCTGCTCGGGCGTGCCGAACCGGTGCAGCAGCTCGACGAAGACCAGGTTGCCCACGACCGAGTGCTCGGTCTGCAGGTCGTTGTGGAGGCCGAGGCCGCGGTGCGCCAAGTGCTCGCGGATGATCGCCATTTCCAGGTTGGTGCCGCCGTGCCCGCCGAGGTCGGCCGGCAGGCTGTACCGGTAGAACCCGGCCGCGTCCGCGCGCCGCTTCGCCTCCGCGAGGAGTTCCACCCACTCGGGGCGCATGACGCCGTCCCGCTCGAAGTCCGTCCGCGCCCACTCCCGGCGGTGGTCGAAGAAGCGGCGGTTGTCGCCCTCCTCCTCCAGCGGGACGATCTCACGCTCGATGAAGGTGTCCAGCGCCCCCAGCAGATCGCGGGTCGCCTCGGGGATATCGAAGTCCATGCGGTCGCCTCCTGTCGTCCTCACACGCGTCCAAGGAGAATGCCACGCGCCAGTGCGGCCAGTTCGCGCGGCCGCCGTTCGAGCACGTCCAAGGGCTCGGGCGGGGTGTCCAGCCTGCGGTAACGGTCGTGGATGCCGTGGCTGATGCAGCCGAGCCGCCACAGCGCGAACGCCTCGAAGAACGGCAGGTCCGACACGTCCCGTCCCGAGATGTCGGCGTAGTGCCGCGACAGCGTCGCGGCGTCCAGGAAACCCGGGAGCCGGGCCGGGCCCCAGCCGACGGTGCCGCCGGTGTGCCACCAGGCGGTGAGCCAGCCGAGATCCGCCAGGACGTCTCCGGTGGTGCACAGTTCCCAGTCGAGGACGGCGGCGATGGTCCCGCCGCCGTCGATGATCATGTTGCCGGGACGGTAGTCGCCGTGCGCCAGGCCCGTCCACCGCTGCGGGGGCGTCCGCGCCTCCAGCAGGGCGCGCACCTCCGCCAGCTCCCGCGCGGCGGGGTCCTCGTGTCCCGACCGTGCGGCGACCCGGTCGACCTGGGCCGTCCACCGGCGCAGCTGGCGGGGCACATAGGGTTCCGCGTCCGGCCGGACGGCGAGGCCGGCGTCCGCCGGGGCCACGTCGTGGATCTTCGCGAGGACTTCCGCGCACTGCCGCGAGAACCGGGCCCGTGCCTCGGACGACAGGCCGGCGGCGTCCTCGTCGGAGTCGAGCACCGTCCCGTCGACGAAGTCCATGACGTAGAACGGGGCGCCCGTGACAGCCGAATCTTCGCAGAGCGCCCGCGTCTTCGGCACCGGCACCGAGGTGCGGCCGACGCCGGTGACGATGCGCCACTCCCGTTCCATGTCGTGGGCCGTCGGCAGGAGATCCCCAGTCGGGGGCCTGCGCAGCGCGAAGGCGCGGCCGTCCGGAGCGGCCACCCGGTAGGTGAGGTTGGAGCGGCCGCCGGAGATCCACGTGAACTCCAGCGGCCCGGACACGCCCAGCGTCTCGCCGAACCATTCGGTGAGCGCGCCCGCGTCGATGCCGCGCAAGTCAGACACCCCGGCTCGGCGTCCCGTCGGGGACCAGGCCCGCCGCCTGGAGCGCGGCCTGCTTCGCGGCGTCGAGGTCGTAGTGCTTGCGGGTGACGATGCGCTGCGCGTACAGTCCGCCGCCGGCCTGGACGTTGGTGACCTGGCGCCATCCGCCGTAGGAGTCGGCGGTCAGGTCGCGGATCGCGTGGAAGAGCCGGGTGCGGTACTCGCCGTCCACGTCGGACCGGGTCGACATGTACTTGCGCGCCAGCGGCCCCACCTCGGGGTTCTCCAGGTCCGCGACGGACGGGGCGGTGACGACGGCGGCGCCCGCGATGTCGTGCAGATGCCGCACCATCGTGTTGTACTCGACCGCTCCGGTGTACTTGCCCGCGTTGGTGAACAGCTCGTTGGGGAAGACGGCGCCGAACACGCCGGTCTCCGCGTGGGTCAGCGCGGCCTCCAGGCAGGCCCGCACCACGGTGGCGTGGATGATCATCTCCGAGATCTTCTCCCGGACGTGCCCGACCCGCTGCAGCCCGTTCGCCTCGGCGATCAGCTGGGCGAGCCCGACCAGCACGTCCGCGCCGTCGGCCATGGAGGTGAGGCCGCCGAGCCGCTCCCACAGGCCGAGGGAGTGGGCGAAGACGGCCGCGCTCTCCACCTCGCCGTCGAGGAAGACGCGCTCGTTCGGGACGAACACGTCGTCGAAGATGACGAAGCCCTCCGGGAAGTGCTCCTGGCCCGACATCGGGAACGACCGCAGGTCGGCGTGCCGGGGCGCGTAGGTCGTGTTGATGATCTTCACGCCGGGGGCGTTGACCGGGATCACCGCCGCGAACGCGTAGTCCTCCTCCCCCGGCTTCATCGCCTTGGTCGGGATCGTCATCAGCTCGTGCCCGAACGACGCCGCGGTGATGTGCAGCTTGGCGCCCCGGATCACGACCCCGTCGGACGTCCGGTCGACCACGCGGACGTAGGCGTCCGGGTCGTCCTGCCGGGCCGGCGGGAGCGACCGGTCGCCCTTCGCGTCGGTGATGCACTGCGTGACCCGGATGTCGCGTTCCTGGGCGTCGTCCACGTAGGCCCGGATCCGCTCGACATACTGCGGGCTGCTCTCGGCCAGCCGTCCCGCCGCCGTCGTCAGGGTCATCAGCGAGCTGTAGTTGACGTGCGCCATCATGCCCGCCGTGTGGACGAGCTCGACCTTCTCGCGGAGCTGCTCCACCGTGGCCGGGACGCCGCTGAGTGGGCTGACGCCGTCGACCGCCTTGAGCGCCAGCCAGTCGTAGCCGTCGGCGATGTTCTGCACGACGGTGCCGAGGACGGGGTGCCCGGGAAGGTCGGTGACCTTCCCGCCCTCGAAGTAGGTGCTGCGGCCGTCGTCGAGACTGGCCTTGTACTGGTCACCGGTGAGCACGGCGTTCCTCTCGTTCAGGGGGCGTTCTGGGCGCGGCCCCGGTCGACGATCGCCCGCCGGCGTCCCTCGACCGAGGCGGGGGCGAACCCGCGGGCCAGCCAGTCGCGCGACGTCCGGCCCTCGATGTCGTAGCCGGCTGCGAGTTGGGTCAGCTCGATGCGCCGGTAGGAGTCGAGCAGCGTCCGGACGGCGTCGTGGTCGTTGGCGGCGATCCTCCGGGCGATCCGGTGCGCGGTGGGCAGGAGGTCGGCGTGGGCGACGACCTCCGTGACGAGTCCGGCGCGCAGGGCCTCGCCGGCGGTGATGAAGTCGCCGGTCAGGCTCATGCGGCGGGCCAGCTGCCGGCCGACCAGCTGCGGCAGCAGCACCGAGAGCCCCCACCCCGGCAGCACGCCGACGCGGGCATGGGTGTCGGCGAACCGGGCCCGTTCCGAGGCGACGAGGATGTCGCAGTTGAGGGCGAGTTTCAGCCCGCCGGTGACCGCGACGCCGTTCACGGCTCCGATCACCGGCTTGGACAACACCGGCCAGGGATAGGGCGAGGGCCCCTCGTCCTCCTCCTGGCCGAGCTGGAGGTTGTCCCCCGAGCTGCCGAGCTGCTTGAGGTCCAGGCCGGCGCAGAAGGCGGGATCGGCGCCGGTGAGGACGACGGCGTGCACCTCGGCGTCGTCCTCAAGGGCCCGCATGGTCTCGCGCAGAGCGTTGATGAGCACCGAGCTGAGGGCGTTGCGCACCTCGGGCCGGTTGAGGGTCACCGTGGCGACCCCGTCGGCGCGGTCGAGAAGCAGGACGTCGCTCATCATCGCCCCTTCCATACCGGCGGCCGCTTCTCGGCGAACGCCGTGGCACCCTCGCGGGCGTCCTCGGACCGCGCCACCGGCCGCGCGATCTTGTCCTGCTCGGTCCAGGCTTCTTCTTCCGTCCAGTCCGCCGATTCCACGATGATCCGCTTGCTCGCGGTGAGCGCGAGGGGGCCGTTGGCGGCGATCTCGCGGGCCAGGCCGAGCGCCGCGCCGAGCGCGTCGCCGTCGTCCACGAGGCGGTTGACCAGCCCCAGCTCGCTCATCCGCGCCGCCCCGACGTGGTTGCCGAGCAGGGCGAACTCCATTGCCACGTGGTAGGGGACGCGGCGCGGCAGCCGCAGCAGCCCGCCGCCGGCGGCGACCAGGCTCCGCTTCACCTCGGGGATGCCGAACGACGCGCCTCGGGCCGCGACGACGAGGTCGCAGGCCAGCACGATCTCGAAGCCGCCCGCGAGCGCGTACCCCTCGACCGCGGCGATCAGCGGTTTGCGCGGCGGACGCTGGACGAGCCCGGCGAAGCCGCGTCCCTCGACCACGGGGTGCTCGCCCCGCACGAACGCCTTGAGGTCCATTCCCGCACAGAAGGTGCCGCCGGCGCCCGTGATGACGCCGACCTGGAGGGCGGGATCGGAGTCGAGCCGCTCGATGCCCTCCGCGATGGCGCGCGCGACGTTCTCGTTGACGGCGTTGCGTGCCTTGGGACGGTCGATCGTGATGACGAGGACGCCGCCGTCGGCCTCGACGTGGACCTCCGCGGCGTTTTGAGTCTCGGCTGTCATGGTGCTCCTTGAATGAGGGCGGCGTCGAGGACCATCGCGGCCAGCCGTTCGGACGCGGCGGCGCGGCCGCCGAGCAGCGAGGCGTCGCTCACGGCGCGCTTGTAGTAGAGGTGCACGGGGTGCTCCCAGGTGAAGCCGATACCACCGTGCACTTGAACGGTGTTCTTGGCCACCGCCTGGTAGTCGGCCGCCGTCTCGACGGTGGCCAGGTCGACGGCGATCCGCGGGTCGTCGAGGCTCGGATCGTCCAACGTCCAGGCCGCGTGGTAGGCGGTCGACCGGGACTGCTCCACGGCGACGTGCATGTCCGCGCACCGGTGCTTGACGCCCTGGAACGAGCCGATCGGACGGCCGAACTGGAGCCGCGCGGTGGCGTACTCGACGCTCATCGCCAGCAACCGGGCGCTGGCCCCGGCGGCTTCGGCCGCGAGGACGACCGCGCCGACGTCCCGGGCCGCCGAAACGGCGTCGAGCGCCGACGTCCCGGGTTCGCCCAAGAGCTGGGCGGGAGTGCCGTCGAACCGGACCCGGCCGAGGCGGCGGGTCTGGTCGAGGGTGGTCAGCGGCTCCACGGCGAGGCCCTGCGCGCCCGCGTCGACAAGGAACAGCGACGGCCTGCCCTCGGCCTGGGCCACCGCCACGAACGCGTCGGCGGCGACGGCGTCAAGGACGTGCGAGGCTTCGCCGCACAGCACAGGGCCGTCCGCAATGATGCCGGTCCGCTCCGGCGCCCAGGCTCCCCGCGCGTCGGTGGCCACCAGGCTCACCACGGTCTCGCCAGAAACGATCTTGGGGACGAGCCCGGCCGCGTCTCCCGAACGTGCCAGCACCGTCCCGGCGAGCGCGACGCAGCCGAGCAGCGGCACACCGGCCAGGACACGTCCGAACTCCTCGGCGACGATGGCGAGGTCCACCACCCCGCCGACGGCCTCGCCGCTCTCGGTGGGCAGGGCGAGCCCCAGCACGCCGAGGTCCCGGCCCAAGGTCCGCCACACCTCACGGTCGAACCCCGCGGAAGTCTTCAGCTGGGCGCGGACCGCGTCGTCGGTCCAGGTGCGCTCCGCCACGGACCCGGCCAGGTCGCGCAGCGCCCGCTGCTCCTCGGTGAACTCGAACTCCAGCACAGCTCCTCCTCCCGCCAGGTCAGCCACGGGGCACCTCGCGCCACGGCTTCCCCGTGTCGACGCGGAGATCGCCGGGCAGACCCAGCAGCCGCTCGCCGATGACGTTGCGCAGCACCTCGGAGGTGCCGCCCTCGATGGTGTTGGCGCGCGACCGCAGGAACGCGCGCGCCAGGTCCTCGCCGCCACCGGACGGCACCGCGTCGTAGCCGCTGTAGAGCGCCGCGTCCGGTCCGAGCATGTCCATGCAGAACTCGTACACGTCCTGGTTCAGCTCGGCGCCGGTGAGCTTGCCGATCGATCCCTCCGCGCCGGCGGGACGGTCGCCCTGCTCCACCCGCTGCCGGTCGCCGGTCAGGCGTGCGGCGTCCGCGCGGACGAACAACTCCAGCAGCCGGGCGCGCAGCGCGGGTGTCCGCAAGTCCTCCCGCTCCCGCCACAGCCGCAACGCCGAGCCGATCGAGCCGCTGCCGCGGATGCTGGAGCCGCCGCCGATCGCGTTGCGCTCGTTCATCAGAGTGGTCATGGCCACCCGCCACCCCTCACCGACGGCACCGAGCCGGTGCGCGTCGGGGATACGGGCGTCCCGCATGTAGACCTCGTTGAACTCGGCCTCCCCGGTCATCTGCCGCAGCGGCCGCACCTCGACGCCCGGGTCCTCCATGTCCAGGACGAAGTACGTCAGCCCCTTGTGCTTGGGCTGGTCGGGGTCGGTCCGGGCGAGCAGCAGCGCCCACCTCGCCTTGTGGGCGTTGCTCGTCCACACCTTCTGCCCGTTGAGGACCCATTCGTCACCGTCCTGGACCGCCCGGGTCGCCAAGCCCGCGAGATCCGAACCCGCGCCCGGCTCGGAGAACAACTGGCACCAGATCTCATCGCAAACGTAGAGCGGCCGCAGCAGTCGCTCCTTCAGTTCCCGGCTCGCGTGGGCCATCACCGTCGGGCCCGCCATGCCGTAGCCCATCGGGTTGAGGTCGAACGGCACCGGCCCGCCCGCGCTCTGCAGGACGGCATCGACCGCGGCCTGAAGGCCCGGTTCCACACCCAGACCGCCGAGCCCCTCGGGGAACTGCACCCATGCCAGCCCCGCGTCGAAGCAGGCTTCGAGGAACTCCCGCTGCGGCGTCGAGGCCGGCGGATGGCGTTCGAGGACGGCCCGCGCCGCGTCCAGGACGCGCCGGCGGTCCCCCGGGTCCTCGTCGGTCCGGGCATCGCCAGGGGCGGTGGTGGTCACTGCAGACTCCTCATGGTCGGCGGGCCGGTCAGCGGTCACGGAAGGCGGGCGGGCGTCGTTCCCGGAACGCCGCGGCGGCCTCGTCGTGGTCCTCGGTGTAGGAGGTCAGGATCTGGGTCCGGTTCTCCAGGTCGATGCCCGCCTGGAGGCTGCCGATCTCCAACTGGCTCCACATGACCTCCTTGGTCATGCGCACGCCCATCGGGCTGTTGGCGCGGATGGCCCGTGCGGTCTCCAGCGCGGATTCCAGCAGTTCCCCATCCGGGACGACCCGCGTCACCAGCCCGATGCGGTCGGCCTCGGCCGCGTCGATGAGGCGGCCGGTCAGCAGCAGCTCGAACGCCCGGGACGCGCCGACCAGCCTGGGCAGCATCCAGCTCACGCCGATGTCGCAGCCCGACAGGCCGATCCGCACGAACGCGACGTTGAAGCGGGCCGACGCGCCCGCGATGCGGACGTCCGAGGCCAGCGCGAGCGCCAGCCCGCCGCCCGCCGCCGGGCCGTTGACGGCCGCGACCACGGGCTGCGGCATCGCCCGCAGCTTCGGCACCAGCGCCGCGATGTGCTTCTGCAGCGCGAGGCGCTCCTGCGGCGACTCCCGCCGCTCGCGCTGGGAGCCGAGGTCATAGGCCGTGAGGTCCAGGCCGGCGCAGAACCCGCGTCCCGCGCCGGTGAGGACGACGACCCGGCACCCGGGGTCCTCGGCCACCGCGTCGAGCGTCCGGTGGAGTTCGGCGAGCAGCTCCGCCGACATCGCGTTGAGCCGCTCGGGACGGGACAGGGTGAGCAGGGCGATGCCCGGCTCGGGAGTGCTCAGTTCGAGCGTGGACATGGGGGCTCCTGGATCATGGGCGAGGCGGACGGTCTCAGCCGCCGCGCCGCCGCTCGTTGAACGGGACGTCCTTCTCCGGGTCGGGGTCCTTGGGCAGCCCCAGGATCCGCTCGGCGATGATGTTGCGCTGGATCTCCGACGTCCCGCCCGCGATGCTCGTCTGCTTCATCGCGAGGAATTCGTACGAAGCCTCGGAATTCTGCCGGCCCTCGTCCCAGGCCAGCGCGGACAGCGGCGCCACCTCGGCGGCCAGCGACGCCGCGGCCTCCTCGAACTGGGCGTGGACGAGCTTGCGGATCGACCCCTCGGCCCCGACCGCGTCCCGGCCGGACTCCGCGTACGACCGGACGGTGGTCATCTGCAGGACCCGCTCCTCGACGACGAGGCGAAGCAGCTCGTCCCGCAGCACCGGCTCGGCGAGGGTCCCGTTGTCGCGGGCCCGGCGGAGCAGCTCGTCCGAGCGCCCCGGGCCCACGGCGGGAAGCCCGGTCAGCCCGTTGCGCTCCTGCATGAGGGTCGTGATCGCCACCGCCCAGCCGCCGTTGACCTCGCCCAGCAGGGCGTCGGCGGGCAGGTGCACGTCGGTGAGGAAGACCTCGTTGAACTCGGCGTCCCCGGTCATCTGCTTCAGCGGCCGGGCATCGACGCCGGGCGTGCGCATGTTGACGAGGAAGTAGCTGATGCCCTTGTGCTTGGGCAGCGCCGGGTCGGTGCGGGCCATGAGCAGGCCGTAGTCGGACACGTGGGCGAACGAGCTCCACACCTTCTGGCCGTTGACCAGCCAGGTGCCGTCGTCCTGCCGCACGGCCCGCGTCGAGAGCCCGGCGAGGTCTGAGCCGGCGCCGGGCTCGCTGAACAGCTGGCACCAGCGGTGCTCGCCGCGTGCGAGCGGGCCGAGGAAGCGCCGCTTCTGCTCCGGCGTCCCGTGGACGATGATCGTCGGCCCGGCGAGGGCGAGCCCAACGAAGTCGGACATCCCGCGATCGACCCGGTACCGCAGCACCGCCTCGGCGACCGCGCCCGCCGCCCGCGCGGAGAGCCCCAGACCGCCCCATTCCTTCGGCCATGTGGGCGTCGACAGCCCGGCGGCGCCCAGCGCTGAGTGCCACGCCGGGCCTCGCTCGGGATCGGCCAGGAACGCGGCGACGGTCGCCCAGTCCGCGTCCAGGGCGGCCTTCAGGGCGTCGCCGGGCAGGTTGCGGCGCAGCCAGGCGTCCGCGACCTCGTAGGCCTCCGCCTCGGTGGCGTCCTCCGCGAGTTCGATCATGGGGTCGCTCCTTCCAGCTCGGGCGGCGGATCGGGGAGGACGTGGGGCAGGAGCGCGGCGCGGGCCTCGGCCGTCCCGCCGAGCAGGGTCGCGTCGAGGCGGGCCCGCCGGAGGAAGAGGTGCGCGTCGTGCTCCCAGGTGAACCCGATGCCGCCGTGCAGCTGGATCGTGTCCTTGGCCGTCTGCAGGAGGGCGTCGGAGCAGTAGGACCGGGCCACGAGGGCACCGAACTCCCGGTCGGGCGAACCGGGCTCCTGCCAGGCGGCCCAGAACGCGGCGGACCGGGCCATCTCGTGCCGCACCGCCATGTCGGCGAGCCGGTGCTTCACGCCCTGGAAGGCGCCGACCGGGCGGCCGAACTGGCGGCGCGTCGTCGCGTACTCGGCCGTGCGGCGCACCAGCTCACCGGCGGCGCCGGCCTGCTCGGCCGCGAGCAGGATCGCCGCCGTCCGCCGCATCCGCTCGGCGACCGCCCAGCCCCGGCCCGGTTCCCCGAGCAGGCGGGCCGGTGTCCCGCGCAGCTCAAGGCGGGCCGCCGGACGGGTGCCGTCGAGGACCTCGCGCGGCACGCGGGTGAGGCCATCGGCCCGGCCGTCGACCGCGTACCAGTTCCAGCCGGCGTCCGACCTGGCGAGCACGAGGATCACGTCGGCGCCGGCACCGTCGAGGACGAGTTCCTTGTCGCCGTCCAGGACGGGACCGCCGCCGCCGTCGCGGGCGAAGGTCCGCAGCGACTCCGGCGCCCAGCGTCCGTCCGACTCGACGACGGCGACGGCCGCCGTCAGCTCGCCCTCGGCCAGCGGCGGCAGCAGTTCCGCGGTGACCGGGTCGTCCGGCAGCGCCGCGAGGACGTTCGCCGCGAGCACCGCCGTGGGCAGGAACGGGCCGCCGAACAGCACGGCGCCCATCTCCTCCATGACGATGGCCAGATCCACGAGTGAGCCGCCGCTGCCGCCGACGTCCTCGGGCAGGGCGAGGCCCTGCAATCCCAGCTGCGCGGCGAGGGTCTCCCACATCTCGGGATCGTGCCGCTCACCCGCCTCGGCCAGTTCCCGCGCGCGCGACAGCGGCGCCTTGGCCGTCAGCACGCTGCGCACCGCGGCGCGCAGATCACCGTGCTCCGGCGTCCAGGAGAACTCCATGCGACCACCTCCCTGTGGCGACTGCGTCTAGCGGGGGCTCATCCGGATGGCGCCGTCCAGCCGGATCGTCTCGCCGTTGAGCATCGGGTTCTCGACGATGTGCTGGACCATCGCGGCGTACTCGTCGGGGGCGCCGAGACGCGACGGGTGCGGCACCTGCCGTCCCAGGGACTCGCGCACCTCGTCGCTGAGCCCGCCCAGCATCGGGGTCTCGAAGATGCCCGGCGCGATCGTCATCATCCGGATCTGCAGCGAGGCGAGGTCCCGCGCGATCGGCAGGGTCATCCCCACGACGCCGCCCTTGGAGGCGGAGTAGGCGGCCTGGCCGATCTGCCCCTCGTAGGCGGCCACCGACGCGGTCGCTACCGCGACCCCCCGCTCGCCGCCGACGGGCTCCTGCTCGGCGATGCGCGCCGCGGCGAGGCGGATCAGGTTGAAGGTTCCGACGAGGTTGACCTCGACGGTCCAGGAGAACCCGTCGAGGGGCATGGGGCCGTCCCGCCCGACGGTCCGGCCCGCCCGTCCCGTGCCGGCGCAGCTGACCGCGATGCGCAGCGGGGCGAGGGCCGACGCGGCCTCCACCGCGGCCGCCACGTCCTCCTCGGACCGGACGTCCCCGGCGACGAACACGGCCCCGTCACCCAGTTCCGCGGCCGTCTTCTCGCCCGCCGAGGACGGCAGGTCGAGCAGGACGACGCGGCCGCCCTGCCCGAGCAGCCTGCGCGCGGTCGCCAGCCCGAGCCCGGAGGCCCCGCCCGACACGACCGCTGACGTGCCTTCGATCCTCATGTGGTCAACTCCTGTTCGGGGGGTGGTGGGTCAGCGTCCGCGGAACACGGGGCGCCGCTTCTCGAAGAAGGCACGGCCGGCCTCCGCGGCGTCCTCCATGGCGAGGTTCACCGCCTGGGCGTGGGCCTCGGCCTCCAGCGCGCCCTCGAAGCTGCTCTCGAAGGCGTCGTTGAGCAGCCGCTTCGACTGGGCGAGCGCCACCGGGGGCCCGGCGGCGAGCTGCTCGGCGAGGACGGCGACCGCGGCGTCCAGCTCCTCGGGCGGGACGACCTGCCGCACGATCCCGAGCCCGTGCAGCGCCGCGGCGTCGATCATCTCGCCGAGCAGCACCATCTCCTTGGCGCGGTGCAGCCCGACCAGCCGCGGCAGCAGCCACGAGCCGCCGAAGTCCACGGAGAGCCCGCGCTTGACGAAGATCTGGGCGAAGCGGGCCCGGTCGCTGGCGATGACGAAGTCGCCGGCGAGGGCGAGGTTCATCCCCGCGCCCACGGCGTACCCGTCGACGCGGCAGATGACCGGCACCCGCATCCGGTGGACGGCCAGGCACGCCTCGTTGACCTCCTGCATGCCGATGAGCGCGTGCCGCTCGCCGCGCGCGGACAGGTCCGCGCCGGCGCAGAAGTCGCCGCCCTCACCGGTGATGACGAGCACCCGGGCGTCGCCGTCCGCGATACCCGAGACCGCGTCCCGGAGCGCGCCCCAGGCCGCCTGGCCGATCGAGTTCTTGCGCCGCGGGTTGGAGATCGTGAGCGTCGCCACGTGCCCCTCGCGCGACACCGCGAACGGCGCGACCGCGGGTGCCGCCTCGTCAGTGCTTGTCATGGGTCCCGTCTCTCGATTCGAACTTGATGTCACTGTCATATCATGGCAGCGGAGCGGCGTGAAGACGCAGCTCGCGTTTGAGGATCTTGCCGCTGGCGTTGACCGGCATCGCGTCGAGGACGACGAAGTCCCGCGGCACCTTGTAGCGCGCCAGCCGGGCGCCGCAGTGCGCCGCCAGCTCGGCCGCGTCCGGCCGGTGGCCGACCGCCGGCGTGACGAAGGCGCGCACGACCTCTCCCCAGTGCTCGTCCGGCACCCCGACCACCGCGGCCTGCGCCACCGACGGATGCTCGGCCAGCACGGACTCGATCTCGACCGGGTAGACGTTCTCGCCGCCACGGATGATCATGTCTTTGCTGCGCCCGTGCAGGTACAGGTAGCCCTCCGCGTCGAGGTAGCCCATGTCGCCGGCGCGGAACCAGCCGTCCTCGAAGGCCCGCGCCGTCTCCTCGGGCATGTCGAGGTAGCCGTCCATCACCTGGTCGCTGCGCGTCGCGACCTCGCCGACCTCGCCCGGGGGCACGTCGCGCATCTCGGCGTCCACGATCCGCATCGCCACCCCGACCGACGGGCGGCCGCACGAGCGCAGCAACCCGGGCCGGCCGGCGAGGGCCCGCCGGTGGTCCTCGGGAGTCAGCGTCGACTGGAGGCCGGCCTCGGTCCCGGCCCCGAACGCCTGCAGGAAGTCGCAGTCGAAGACGTCCATCGCGCGGCGCAGCAGCGTCGGGGAGATCGGGGCCGCGCCGTAGGTGATGAGGCGCAGGCGCGCGTAGTCGTGGCCGTCGACCCCGTCCAGCTGGAGGATGCTGCTGATCATCGTCGGGACGAGGAAGACCGAGGTCACCCGGTCCCGAACGAGGAAGTCGAGGACGGCGCCCGGCTCGAACTGCGGGAGCAGCAGCGAGGTGAAGCCGGCCGCCACGCCCATGAACAGCCCGCACACCCCGGAGATGTGGAAGGCGGGGGCCGCGGTGTAGCGGACGTCGTCGGGCCGCGCCTGGTACTCGACCATGCCGGAGTAGATGATGGCCTTCAGCATCCGCTGCGACTGCATGACGCCCTTGGGCAGTCCCGTCGTGCCGGAGGTGAAGGCCAGCGCGATGAGGTCGTCGTCGCTGCTCACCACCGGCGGCTCGACGTCCTCGCCCGCGTTCAGCAGCCGTTCATAGGGCGACGGGCCGGCGCCGTCGGGGGCGTCCAGCTCGATGACCGTCCGCAGGGAGGCGTGCTCGTCGGCCGCGCCGGCCAGCAGTTCGCGGTAGCGGACGTCGTGGAAGAGCGCGACCGGTGCCGAGCGCCGGAGCAGGACGTCGACCTCCGGGCGCTGGAGCCGGTAGTTGAGCGGCACGTAGACCGCGCCGAGCTTCATGCACGCCAGCACGATCTCCAGGTAGCGGTGCGAGTCGAGCGCGAAGACGGCGAGCCGGTCGCCCCGGCCGACGCCCTCCGCGCGCAGGGCGGACACGAGCCGGTTCACCCGCGAGTTCGTCATCGCGAAGGAGTGCGCGGTCCCGTCCGGGAACTCCAGGCAGGGCCGGTCGGGGTGCCGCCGGGCGCTCAGCGGGAGGAACTCCCCGATCGTGATGCCGAGCCGCTCTGCTCCCGCCCGTCGCGCCATCATTCCTCCCAGATTGACCCTGATGTCAATCTCGGTCTGTCTACCCGCGCGGCCGGACGGTGTCAACGGTCGGCACGCAAGCGCTTCACCAGCGCCATGCCAGGCGAAATCGCGAAGACGGCGACCATTGACAGCGCTCCGGCGATGGTTTAGACACGGGGTGACTCCGACGTCAGTTATGGCGCGGCGATCGGATCCACTCCTCCCCCGCACCGCAGGAGCGGCTCATGCACCCCAGAATCCGTGTCGGTGACTACCTGCGGCTCAGTGCGCAGCGCTACCCGGACGTCCCCTGCCTGGTCTTCGGGGACGGCACCGAGCAGACCTTTGCCGAGACCAACACGCGGGTGAACCGGCTCGCCGACGCCATGGCCCGGCGGGGCGTCGCGAAGGGCGACAAGGTCGCGATCGTCGCCACCGACTGCGGCGGATACGTCGAACTGCTGCTGGCCTGCATGAAACTGGGCGCGGTCTACGTCCCGCTCAACAACCGCCTCGCCGGCCCCGAGCTGCTGACGCTGCTGCGCTGGGCCGAGCCGTCGATGCTGTTCGTGACCAGCCGGTACCTGGAATCGGCGCGCGCCCTGCTCCCGCAGGTCGAAGGGCTGGACGTGCTGGTCGACTTCGACCAGGACGGCGGCCCGGAGGGCTACGAGGCGCTCCTGGCGACCGGCGCGGACGTCGAGCCCGACGTCGACGTGCGCGACGAGGACGTCATCGGCCTGGCGTTCACCTCGGGCACGACGGGACTACCCAAGGGCGTCCTGCAGTCGCAACGCATGATCAAGTCGCTCATCGTCAACATGTCGATCGACTACGAGGTCGGGCCGGGCGAGTTCCGCTACACCGCGTCGCCGACCTTCCACATCGCGGGCCAGGGCATGATCCTCATGCACGTCTGGCGCGGCTTCCCGACGCTCGTCCTGCCCCAGTTCGACCCGGGCGAGGTGCTGCGCTGGATGCGGTCCGGCCGGCTCACCGGCGTCTTCCTCGTCCCGACGATGATCAGCTCGGTGCTGGAGCACCCCGAGGCCGCCGGCGGCGACTACTCCAGCCTGCGCTCCATCATCTACGGTGGCGCCCCCATCTCGCCCGGCCTGCTGCGCCGGGCCATCGAGACCTTCGGCTGCGACCTGATCAACGCCTTCGGGGCCGCGACGGAAGGAGGCCTGCAGACCGTCCTGGGCTCCGCCGACCACCGGCGCGCGATGGCGGGCGACACCCACCTGCTCGGCTCCATCGGCAAGCCCGCCTTCGGGGTGGAGCTGCGCATCGTGGACGCCGACGGCAAGGACGTGCCGCGCGGCGAGACGGGCGAGATCATCACCCGGTCGGACGCGGTGATGAACGGCTACCTGGAGATGCCCGAGGAGACCGCGCGGGCCGTCCGCGACGGCTGGTTCTGGGGCGGGGACCTGGCGCGGATGGACGAGGAGGGCTACCTCTACCTCGCCGGGCGCAGCAAGGACATGATCATCCGAGGCGGCGAGAACATCTACCCCATCGAGATCGAGACGGTGATCTCGGGCCATCCGGGCGTCGCGCAGGTCGCCGTGGTCGGCCGCCCGGACGACCACTGGGGCGAGGTCGTGGTCGCCTACCTGACCGCCGAGAAGGAGATCGACCTCGGGGCGCTGCAGCGGCACTGCCGCGACCACCTGGCCGCTTACAAGGTGCCCGCCGAGTTCGTCGTGATCCCGGAGATGCCGCTCAACGCCAGCGGCAAGATCCTCAAACGCACGCTCCGCACCGCACCGCCGGCGGCCGCCGAGCGGCAGCTGAGCGGCTGAGCGCGGGGGCCGCCCGGTGCGGCGGCCCTCAGCCGGACTTGGCGGCCTGCCAGTCGTAGACGCCGGCGCCGCGCAGCCACACCGTGGTCAGGGCGTGCAGGAGCTTCTTCTCGTCGAACTCCTTGCCGAGGTTGAGCCAGACGTGGCAGATCTGGTCGACCATCGAGCCGATCAGCTCCGCGGTCATCTCGGGGTCGAGCGACGGGTCGGCCAGCCCCTCGTTCTGGTGGTGCTCGATGATGCGCGCCATCCGGTCCACGTGCGCCTCGCGGACCTGCAGCCGGATCCGCTTCATCTCGGGAGTGAACGTCCCGACCTGCTCGATGAGGGCGACGATCTTGGCGTTGCGGCGGTAGGAGTCCACGAACCGCTTCATCGCGGCGTAGGTGCGGTCGTAGGTCGCGGGCGCCTGCGGACGGCTCGACCCCAGCTCGATGATCATGTCGCCGGCCACCCGGGTGGCGACGGCCTGGAAGATCGCGTCCTTGGAGTCGAAGTAGGTGTAGAAGGTGCCCTGGGCCACCTTCGCCTCCGCCGCGATGTCGGCGACCCGGGTGTCGAGGAAGCCCTTCTCCTCGAAGACCCGGCGCGCCGCGTCCAGCAGCGCGGCGCGGCGCGCGTGGCCGCGCCCCGTCAGCGGGCCGGCCTGGCGCCGCTCCTGCTGCTCCGGACTCGTGGCGACACCGAGCCGGCCACCGCGCGTCTTGGACATGCTCATCACTCCCGGTCACTGGTGTACGTCCCCCGCTCAGCGCACCAATGAGCATCTCACCTCGGTGACTGCGGCATCAAAGGTTCGACGAGAGCTGCGGGCGGCGGGGGCGCTGGTGGGCCGTGCCCACCTTAGTCAGTCGCTGGTCATCTTACTTGACAATGACGTCATGATTCAAAATGGCCCCGCGACACCGGCGAGGCAGCGCCGGTGCCGCGGAGCCGTGCCGTCGGCCGGGCTCGGGTCAGGAGACCGCCGCCGGCTCCAGGTCGATGTACCCCTGCTCGTTGACGGGCTTGAGCGTGCCGTCCTCCTGCACCTCGAAGAAGATCCCCTCGTGGCTGCACGCGCCCGGCGCACCCGGCCACTGCTCGCCGTCACAGGTCACCTTCGGCCCGAGGAAGGTCGGGAAGTCCTTGACCTGCTGCATGGCCGTGGAGACGGCCTTGTTGGTGATCTCCCCGTCGATCCCCTGGACGACCTTGGCCAGGTTGATCAGCCCGGCGAAGGAGTAGAGCGACCGCGCCGACTGCTCGTCCTCGTAGTCGACGGCCTTCATCGCCTCGGCGAACTCGTCCAGCTGCTTCTGCACCTCGGCGGGCGCGTGGTCGCGGGAGAGCGGGACCCACAGCCGCGGCTGCACGATCGCGCCCGCCGCGTCCTTGCCCAGCTCGTCGATGAACTGCGAGCACGAGCCGGCGAAGATCGTGCCCTCGTAGCCGGACTGCCGCAGCGCCCGGATCAGCCCGGTGCAGCCGTCCTCCGGCAGCGCGATGACGCCGGCCACGTCGGGCTTGGACGACATCTCGGTGGACGCCAGCACCTGGAAGTTGATGTTGTCGACCTTGACGTAGACGGCCCCCACCTGGACGCCGAGCTTCTCGCCCATCGGCTTGACCAGGTTGTCGACGTACCCGTGCGACGACGGCGCGTCGGTCACGGCCAGGGACGCCTTCTTCTTGCCGAGCTGGCTGAGGATCTTCACCATGCCGAGCGCGCTGGTCTCCAGCGGGCCGGAGAAGTAGAAGGACGTCGGGTACTTCTCCCGCTCGGCCACCGCCTGGCCGGCGAGCGTGCCCACGATCGGGATGCCGGCCGACTTCAGGATCGGCGTCATTGCGCCCATGCTCGTGCCGTCGTAGGCGTCGAAGACCACCGGCGCGTTCTTGGCGACGAAGTCGTTCGCGCACTTCACGCCGGTTTCGGGGGTGCCGTCGCCCGAGCAGATGTCGAGCTTGACCGGGCGGCCGCCGATCCCGCCCATCTTGTTGTTGATGTACCACTCCGCGGCCTCGGCGCCGTAGGTGTTCTGCGGGTAGGCCACCGGGCCGGTGTCGAGCGACTGGACGCCGAGGACGATCGGCTCCCCGGTCAGGCCGCCGTCGGAGTCCGATGCCTTCGTCTCCCCGCCGCATGCGGCCAGCGCGAGGGCCAGGGTCAGCGCCCCCGCGGCCGCGATCGTCTTCTTCATTCCTGCTACCAGCCTTCTGCCGGAGGCGGCGGCGCCGCCCTACATGTGCCTAGAGCATTGTTGGTGTTGACGTCAGTGTCAATCAATCTGTGCGAGGTTTGTTCAGGTTGTGACCAGGTCGTGTGGGTCAGGAGGTGGCCAGGTCCAGCAGGTCGCTCTTGCGGACCTTGCCCGTCGGGTTGCGGGGAAGCTCGCGGAGGATGTGGTACTCGACCGGCACCTTGTAGCCGGCGAGCCGGGCCCGGCACATCCGCTCCAGGTCCTCGGCCGCCGGCGGCTCGCCGCGGTACTCCACGAACGCCACCACGACCTCGCCCCACCGCTCGTCGGGCCGGCCGACCACGGCCGCGTCCGCGACCTCGGGGACGTCGGTGAGCACCAGCTCGATCTCCGAGACGTAGATGTTCTCGCCGCCGCGCACGATCATGTCGCGGCTGCGGCCGCCCAGGAACAGGTATCCCTCCTCGTCGACCCAGCCGCGGTCGCCGCCCCAGAACCACCCGTCGTGCAGCGCCTCCCGCGTCTTGTCGGGCAGGTCGAGGTATCCGGCCATCACGCAGTCGGTGCGCGCCGCGATGTTGCCCACCACGCCGGCCGGCACCTCGTTGCCCGCGTCGTCCAGGATCCGCATGTCGACGTAGAGGACCGGCTGGCCCGCCGACGCCAGCAGGTGCTCCTCCCCCGCCAGCGCGCGCCGGTGGTCCTCGGGGCGCAGCAGGGTCTGCACGCCCGACTCCGTCCCGGCGCCGAACATGTTCCAGAACCCGCAGTCGGGATACCGCTCCAGCGCCCGCTTCAGCAGGCTCGGCGGCATCGGCGCCGAGCCGTAGAGCATGGTGTCGAGCCGCTCCCTTCCGGTGGGGCCCGTGTCGGCGTCGAGCACCGCCTGGATCATCGTCGGGACGAGGAAGCACCCGGTCAGCAGCCCGTCCGCGATCGCCTTCGCCGTCACGGCGGGGTCGAACTGCGGCTCGATGAGGGACGTGCAGCCGACCGACACCTGCTCGAAGACCAGCGCCCAGCCGGCGATGTGGAACAGCGGGGACGCCGTGTACCGTACGTCGCGCGGCCTGGCGAAGACCTCCCAGCCCAGGCTCAGCATCCGCTTGAGCATGCCGTGGGTCTGCATGACCCCCTTGGGCAGCCCGGTGGTGCCGCTGGTGAACATGATCCCGAGCAGGTCGTCGTCCTTGAGCCTGACGTCGGGCTCGATGTCGCGTCCGGCGGCCGCGAGCGACTCCACGTCGTCGTCCAGGCAGCCGTCCAGCGACAGCAGCGCGCACTCCCGGGGCAGCCCGGGGACGACCTTGCGCGCGAGGTCCAGGTAGCGCCCGCCCACGAAGAAGAGCTCGGGCTTCGCCTGCCCCAGGATGTTCTCGATCTCGAACTGCGCCAGCCGGAAGTTCACCGGGACGTACGTCGCGCCCAGCTTGAAGCAGGCGAGCAGGACCTCGGCGTAGGCGAAGGAGTCGGTGTCCAGCAGCGCGATCCGGGTGCCCTTGCCGACCCCCCGTTCGGCCAGCGCGTCGCAGATCCGGTTGACGCGGGCGTTGACCTCGGCGAACGTGCGCTGCTCCCCGCTGGTCGCCAGCCAGCACGGGACGTCGCGGAAGCGCCGCGCGGACTCGGTGATGATCCGGCCGATGGGCCACGAAACGTCCAGGTCCACTTCTACTCCTTCTGTTGTTCCGCGGAGACGGGCGCCAGCAGCTCGTCCAGCGCCCGCCGCAGCAACCGCCCGAACGGCGCACCCTGGTCGATCATCACGTGGTGGTAGGCGTTCGGGACGTCGTACTGGGCGACGGGGCGGCCGAGGAGGTCGGCCAGCACCGCGGCGGCGTCCGCGGGCACGAGCTGGCTCAGCTCGCCGCGGACCACCGCCGTCGGGCACCGCACGTCCGCGAGCGGTGCCGTCATCCGGTCGGTGTCGAGGGCGCCGAAGATCGCCGGGTCGGCCTTCCACGCCCACCCGCCGCGCACCGGGCGCACCGACCGCTCGGCCACGTAGGTCAGGACCCGCACGTCGGGCACCGGCTGGGGCGGCGTCAGCCGGAACCGGCCGAGCGCCTCCTCGACCGTCCGGAACACCGTCCCGCCGCGTCCGGCCGACGGCTTCCCGGCCTTGCGGGGCTCGGTGACGACGCAGTCCACGAGGACCATCGCCCGAACCGCGTCCGGGCGGGCCGCCGCCGCACCGGCGGTGACCAGGCCGCCGATGCTGTGCCCCACGAGGACCGCCGGGCCGCCGACCACCGCGTCGACGACGCCGAGGACCTCGCGCGACCAGGTGTCCAGGTCGTAGCCGGCCCGGCGGCCGCTGTCGCCGTGCCCGGACAGGTCCACGGCGACGACGTCGTACCCGTCGGCGAGCCGGCTCACGGTGTGGTGCCACCACGCCGTGTGCGCGGTGGTCCCGTGCACCAGCACGGCGCAGGGGGCGCCGGGCCGCGGCCACCGCTCCCAGGCGACGGCCACGCCGTCGACGACGACCGACCCGCGCCGGCCGGGGGTGAGCTCGATCGACTCCGTCATGTCGCGCTCCCTGCTCAGGAGGGCAGCACGGCGTCGGCGTCGCCGTACTCGTCGGCACCGAAGTACGCCGCCTCGACGTCCGCGCGCCGGTTCAGCAGCGACTTCGCGGGGGCGTCCAGCACGACCCGGCTGTGGTTGAGGATGATCCCGCGGTCCGCGACCGAGAGGGCGAGCTCGATGTGCTGCTCGACGAGGACCAGGCCGATCCCCTCCTCCTTCGCCAGGTCCCGGATCGACGGCAGCATCTCCTGGACGATCTTCGGTGCCAGGCCGAGGCTCATCTCGTCGATCATGAGCACCTTCGGCTTGGCGAGGATCGCCTTGGCGATGGTGAGCATCTGCTGCTCCCCGCCCGACAGCAGGCCGACGCGGCGGCCCTGCAGGTCGCGGAGCGCCGGGAACCGCTCCAGCACCTGCCGCTCGCGCTCCCTGTCGGGCCGCCGGTGCGCCAGCCGGAAGTGCTCGCGGACGCTGAGGCCGAAGAACACGCCGCGGTCGTCCGGCACGAGCATCACGCCGCGCCGGGCCAGCCGGTGGGGCCGCTTGGACTCGACCTCGCGGCCCAGCGCCCGGACCTCCCCGGACATGAGCGGCACGAGCCCCACGATCGACAGCAGCGCCGTGGTCTTGCCCGCGCCGTTGGGGCCGAGCAGGGCCACCACCTCCCCGGGCGCCACGTCGAAGGTGAGGTCGCGGACGGCCTGGACGCCGCCGTACCCGGCCGTGAGGTTCCGGACGCTGAGCACGGGATCAGACATCTGCTTCCTCCATCGGGGAACCGAGGTAGGCGGCGGCCACCGCCGCGTCCACGCGGGCCTCCGCCGGCGTGCCGGCGAAGATGACCTTGCCGAACTCCATGACGTAGACGACGTCGCACACGTTGAGGACGAGCGACATGTCGTGGTCGATCAGCAGCACCCCGGGCCCGGACGCCGCGATCTCGCGCACCCGTTCGCCCAGCTCGACGCTCTCGTTGCTGTCCAGGCCGGCGGCCGGCTCGTCCAGGAGGAGCAGGTCGCACCGGCCGGCGAGCGCGCGGGCGACGCCCACCAGCTTCTGCTGGCCGAGGGTCAGGTCGCGCGCCAGGGCGCCGCGCGCCCCGGTCAGCCCGACCGTCTCCAGCGCCCGGTCGACCGAGCCTCCCGCACCCGCCCGGCCGAAGAGGTCGCGGAACAGGGAGCCGAACCCGACCGTGCGGGCCGACACCAGGAGGTTCTCCTCGACGGTGAGGTTGCCGAACAGTTCCGCGGACTGCCAGGTGCGGGCGAGCCCTTCGGCCTTGCGCTTGTGCGGCGCCATCGCGGCGAGGCTCTGGCCGTTCAGGGTGATCTCGCCCTCCGCGGGCGTGAACCCCGTGACGGCGTCGACGAGGGTCGTCTTCCCGGCGCCGTTCGGGCCGATGAGGCCGACGACCGTGCCGGGCCGGACGTCCAGGTCGATGCCGTCGTTGGCGACGACACCGCCGTAGCGGACGGTCAGGCCGCGGGCCGTTAGCCCGCGCTCATGCTCAGACATGCCGGGCGACCTCCTCACGCGCGCCGCCGGCCGGCGCGCCTTCGACTTCGGTTGTCCCGCGTCCGGCCGGGCCCGCGGGGGCCGACCCGGCCGTTCTCGCGCGGATCCAGGCGATCTGCTCCCTCGTCTTCCCGGCGATGCCGGCCGGGTTGAGGATCGCGGTGAGGATCAGCGCGAAACCGCTGATCAGCGCGTAGTAGTCGCCCATGTCGAACCACTGGTGCAGGGCCGTGTACACCAGCCCCAGCGGGCCGATCATGCCCGCGACGAGCGCTCCGCCGAACGAGGTGATGCCGCCCAGGTAGGCCATGGCGAGGATCTGCAAGCCCACGACCACCGAGAACGACTCGGCGGACAGCTGGCCCTGGCTGTAGCCGAGCAGGCAGCCGGCCACGCCGGCGATGAACGCCGACAGGCCGAAGCCCATCAGCTTGGTGCGCCGCACGTCGATCCCCGCCGAGGCGGCCGCCCGCTCGTTGGCCCGGACGGCCAGGAACGCGCGTCCCGTGTCGCCCCGGGCGATCCGGATGAACATCCAGATCACCAGCGCGACGACCACGAGCACCATCAGCGAGAACTCCACCCGCGCGAGGTCGCGTCCCTCCCGCACGGCGAAGCTCATGCCGAACAGCCCCGGGTCGGCGATCGGGTTCCCGGTCGGGGGCGTCAGGCTGTAGTTGCCGAACACGAACCGCTCGATCGCGAGCGCCGCCGCGATCGTCACGATGGCGAGCTGGACGCCGCGGATCCGGAACGCCGGCAGCGACACCGCCATGCCGAGGCACGCCGCCACGAGCGCGCAGAGCACGATGGCCAGCGGGAACGGCATGTTCCAGGCGGCGGTCAGCTTGGCCAGCGCGAATCCGGCGGCGCCGGCGAACGCCGACTGCGCCAGCGAGATCTGCCCGAGGTAGCCGGTGATCACCACGTAGGACAGCGCGAGCAGCGCGATGATCAGCGAGCTGGTGAGGGCGAACCGGTAGGTGTCGTTGAAGGCGACCAGCAGGAACGCCGCCGCGCCCAGCAGGAGCAGCGCGGGCACCGGGCGGACGCGGGGCACCGCCACGTCCGGGAGGCGCACCGACTGCAGCGAGCCGCGCGCCGGCATCCGCCGCCCGAGCACGAACAGGATGATCATGATGACGATGAACGGGACGACCTGCTCCAGGCCCGACTTCGCCCACACCGGCCACCAGCTCTTCGAGGCGATGAGGCTGAGCTCGGACTGGAACACCCCGAGCGCGACGCCGCCCGCGCAGACGAGCGCGATGGACTCCAGCCGGGCGATCAGCAGCACCGCGAGCGCCGGCACGACCATCACGGTGTAGTTCGCCGGGCTCAGCCCGGTCAGCGTGCTGGCCAGCACCACCCCCATCGTGCTGACCAGGGCGCCCATGACCATCGCCACCAGGGCGAGGCGGTCGGGGTCGAAGCCCATGAGGACCGCGCCGCGCTCGTTCTCCGACGCCGCCCGGGTGGCGGCGCCCGAGTAGGTGAACCGGAGGTAGGCCCAGACCCCGGCGGCGAGCACGAGCATGATGGCGGTCATCACCATCTCGCGCACCGACAGGGAGGCGCCGAGCAGCTCGATCTCGCCGCGCGGGATCAGCGTCTCGACCTTCATGTTGTTCGGGCCGAACCGGATCACCGCCAGCGCCTGGAGGCCGATCATCAGCCCGATCGAGACCACGACCTGGGCGAGGACCGGCGCGTTCCGCACCGGCCGGAACACCAGGTAGTGCACGAGGACGCCGAGGACCGCCGCGTTGAGCAGCCCGATCAGCAGCGCCGGCAGGATGCCCAGCTCGTCGCCGAACTGGACGCTGCCCACCGGGAAGATCAGCAGCCCGTCGTCGACGAGCGCGGCGAAGACGTAGGCCCCCCACATCGCCATCGCGCCCTGGGCGAAGTTGACGATCCCGGTCGCGCGGTACACGAGCAGCAGGCCCGTCGCCAGTCCGATGTAGACAGCCGCGAGCCCGAGACCGAGCACCGCGAACTCCAGATACGTGGTCACCTGCTTCTCCTCGCATCCGCCATGGTTCGTGTCCGTCCTGTGTTGGGCCGCGCTGCGTCCGGGCACGGCGAGCCGCCGCCGCGCCCGCCTCGGGCGAGCGTCCGCGATCGTGGGTGGGGAGGGTGCTCCCGGAGCCCGGCCGGCTCCGGGAGCGGGGACGGGTCAGCCGCCGGACAGGCCCGCCGCCTTGTAGGCGAGGTGCTTGGCGCGTTCCATGTCGTAGTGCCTGCGGGTGACCAGCCGCTGCGCGAACAGGCCGCCGCCGGACTGGATGTTGGTCACCAGGTGCCAGCCGCCGTAGGCGTCGGCGGTCGTGTCGCGGATGGCGTGGAAGAGCTTGGTGCGGTACTCGCCGGCGACCTCGTCCCCGGTCGACATGTACTTCTCCAGGAACGGGCGGAGCGTCTCGTTGTCGAAGTCCGACATCGAGGGGGCCGTCAGCACCGCGCCGCCGGCGATGTCGTGGAGGTTGCGCACCATGTGCCCGAACTGCGTCGCACCCTGGTACTTGGTGACGTTGGTGTACATGTCGTCGGGGTAGAAGTACCCCTCGGGCGTCGAGTGGGCGTGCATGAGCGCCGCCTCCAGGCCGGCCCGCAGCAGGGTGGCGTGGATGATCATCTCGTCGATCTTCTCGCGGACGTGCGAGATCCGGTGGGTGCCGTTCGCCTCGGCGATCAGCTGGGCGAGGCCCACCAGCTCGTCGGCCTGCTCGACCATGAAGGCCGTGCCGCCGAGCCGCTCCCAGAGCCCCAGCGAGTGGGCGAAGACGGCCGCGTGCTCGACCTGGCCGTCCAGGAAGACGTGCTCGTTGGGGACGAAGACGTCGTCGAAGATGCACATGCTGTCCGGCACGCTGCTCTTCGAGCTCACCGGGAAGTCCCGGGCGTCGCGGCCGGTGGGGTGGTAGGTGGTGTTGGTGATGTGGACGCCCGGCGCGTTCACGGGGATCGCGCAGGCGATCGCGTAGTCCTCCTCGCCGGGCTTCATGGTCTTGGTGGGCATGACCATGAGGTGGTGGCCGAGCGCCGCGGCGCTGATGTGCATCTTGGCGCCGCGCACCACGACGCCGTCGGGGCGGCGCTCGACGACGCGGACGTAGGCGTCGGGGTCGTCCTGCTTGGCCGGCGCCTGGCTGCGGTTGCCCTTGGAGTCGGTGATGCACTCGGTGATGCGGATGTCATCTTCGAGTGCCTGGTTGATGTAGGCGTGGATGCGGGGGATGTACTCCGGCGCGGCCGACTCCATCCGCGCGGCGGCGACGATCAGCGTCATGATCGACTGGTACGTCACGTTGAGGAGCAGGTCCATCTCCAGCAGCTCCGGAATCTTGTTCCGCAGCTCGTCCACGCTGCCCGGCGCGGAGATGACCGGGTTCCGCGCGCCGGGCTCGGCGGAGTGGTACTTGTCGTACCCCTCCGCGGCCACCTCCATCGGCACCGCGAGCCCCGGCTCGGTGGCGAAGTCCTCGACAAGCCGCCCCTCGAAGTAGACCTTCCGGCCGTCCTTGAGCGAGTCCTTGTACTGCTGCCCCGTCATCATGTGCGGGTCCTCCTCCTGTGCGAGGCCGCCGCTCGTGCGGCGCTCGTGCTACTGCCGGGCCGGGCCCGGCGGACACCTGAACTCAGTACTGGAACGGCCTGAATATGACGTCGCCGTCATAATTCGAGACCATGTCACGCCCCTTCCGCGGGTGTCAAGGGTCACATTCGTCGTGCGGAACGCCCGCTGCGCAGCGCGGACGCGAGGCCGCGCCGCCGCGCGAGCGGCCGGTCGAAGGGGCCTTCAGTCCCAGGTGCGAAGCTCCCGCTTCAGGATCTTGCCGCTGGCGTTGGTGGGCAGGGCCCCGGCGAACCGGAACTCCGCGGGCACCTTGTACTTGGCCAGCCGCTCGGCGCAGTGCGCGGCGAGTTCCTCCGCCGTCACCCGCGCGCCCTCGCGCACCTGCACCCAGGCCCGGACGATCTCGCTCCAGTGCTCGTCCGCGACCCCGACGGCGGCGCACTGCACGACGTCGGGATGCTCGGCGAGGACGGACTCGATCTCGATCGGGTAGATGTTCTCCCCGCCCCGCACGATCATGTCCTTCTTGCGTCCGTGCAGGTAGAGGTAGCCGCTGTCGTCGACGTATCCCATGTCCCCGGCCCGGAACCAGCCGCCGCGGGTGGCGCGCTCGGTCTCCTCGGGCATGTCGAGGTAGCCGTCGAACTGCATGTCGCTGCGGGTGGCGATCTCGCCGACCTCGCCGGGCGGCACGTCCCGCAGGTCGTCGTCCACGATCCGCAGCGCGACCCCGTACGCCGGCTTGCCGATCGAACCGAGCAGTTCCGGCCTGCCGTCCAGGGCCCGGCGGTGGTCCTCCGGCCCCAGCAGCGCCTGCAGCCCCGCCTCGGTGCCGGCGCCGAACGCGTTGAGGAAGTCGCATCTGAAGGTGTCCATGGCACGGCGCAGGAGGGACGGCGACATGGCGGCGGCGCCGTAGTACATCAGCCGCAGCCGCTCGTAGTCGTGGTCGTGGACGCCGTCGAGCTGCAGCACGGTGCTGATCATCGTGGGCACCATGAAGATGCCGGTCAGCTTGTCGGCGGCGAGGTGGTCGAGGGTCACCCGGGGGTCGAACTGCGGGACGACCAGCGAGGTGAACCCGTAGGAGACCCCCGCGAGGAGCTGGCAGATGCCGGTGATGTGGAACGCCGGCGCCGCGGTGTAGCGGACCTCCTCGGGCAGCATGCGGAACTCGATGATCTGCTCGGTGACGATCGCCTTCATCATCCGCTGCGACTGGAGCACGCCCTTGGGCAGGCCGGTCGTGCCGGAGGTGAAGGCGAGCCCGATGATGTCGCCGTCGGACGCCACGACGGGCGGCTCGGCCTCGGTCCCGGTCGCGAGGAGGTCCTCGTACTCGGAGACCGCCTCCCCCGGACGTTCGTCCAGTGCGAGCATGAGCTTGATCCCGTGCTGCTCGTCCAGCCCGTCGAGCAGTCCGGCGTACCGGACGTCGTAGAAGAAGGCCGCCGGCTTCGCCCGCCCGACGAGGACGTCCACCTCCGGTCTGCGGAGCCGGTAGTTGAGCGGGACGTAGACGGCGCCGAGCTTCGTGGCCGCGAGGACGATCTCCACGAAGCGGTGCGAGTCCAGCGCGAAGATCGCCAGCCGGTCGCCCCGGCCGATGCCGTTGGAGCGGAGCGCCGACACCAGCCGGTTCACCCGGGCGTTCGTCTGCGCGAAGGTGTGCTCGCCGCCGTCGGCGAACAGGAAGCTCGCCCGGTCGGGGTAGTTCCGCGCGGTGAGCGCGATGCTCTCCCCCAGGCTGATCTGCATGCTCTGGCCGAGCGCGGTGCCCATCATTCGCCTCCTCGCGGTTCCCTGCTCACAGCCGCTCGATGATGGTCGCGTTGGCCATGCCGCCGCCCTCGCACATGGTCTGCAGCCCGTAGCGCCCGCCGGTGCGCTCCAGCTCGCACAGCAGCGTCGCCATCAACCGGGTGCCGGACGAGCCGAGCGCGTGGCCGAGCGCGATCGCGCCGCCGTTCGGGTTCACCTTCGCCATGTCGAAGCCGGTCTCCCTCTGCCACGCCAGGACGACGGACGCGAACGCCTCGTTGACCTCGGCGATGTCGATGTCGCCGGCGGAGAGTCCGGAACGCTCCAGCACCTTGCGGGTGGCGGGGATCGGCCCGGTGAGCATGGCGATGGGGTCGTCGCCGACCACGGCGAACGAGTGGAAGCGGGCCCGCGGGGTGAGGCCGAGCTGCGCAGCCTTCTCCTCGGACATGATCAGCACGGCCGAGGCGCCGTCGGTGATCTGTGAGCTGTTCGCGGCGGTCACCTTCCCGTCCGGCAGGAACGCGGGCTTGAGGGTCGCCAGCTTCTCCGCCGTCGACGCGCGGATTCCCTCGTCGGCGGTGAGGTCGGTGCCCGTGCGGGTCACGTCCTTGGACTCGGGATCCCAGGTCCGGGCCTCGACGGGGACGATCTCGCGGTCGAAGCGCCCGGCGTCCCGTGCCGCCGCGGCGAGCTGCTGGCTGCGCAGGCCGAAGGCGTCCAGGTCCGCGCGGGTGAGTCCCCAGCGGTCGGCGATGAGCTCGGCGCTCAGCCCCTGGTGGATCAGTCCCCTGGTGCCGTGAATCTCGACGTCGGCATAGCGGGCCTTGGTGAGCGGGCCGAACGGCTCGCCGCCGACCCCGGACGCGCCCATCGGCGTGCGCGTCATCACCTCGACGCCCGCCGCCACGACGACGTCGTACGCACCGGCGATCACGCCCTGTGCGGCGAAGTGCGCGGCCTGCTGGCTCGATCCGCACTGCCGGTCGATCGTGGTGGCCGGGACGCCCTCGGGCCAGCCGGCGGCGAGCACGGCGGAACGCCCGACGTTGACGCTCTGGTCACCGACCTGGCCGACGCATCCCATGATGACGTCCTCGACGAGGGCGGGGTCGAGGTCGTTCCGCTCCCCCAGCGTCCGCAGGACCGTGCCGGCCAGGTCGGCGGCATGCCATCCGCCCAGGGACCCGTTGCGTTTACCGCCCGGCGTGCGGACGGCGTCGACGATGACCGCGGACCTGGACATGGGCGGCTCCTAATTTTGAAGTTGACGTCGGCATCAGACTAAGTTTCGGCGCAGGACGTGTCAACGGTCACAGAGGAGGCCCCATGCGCATCGGAATGCCGCTGTCGTACGCCGGAGGTTTCTGGGAGGCGGTCGACGACCTGCCCGACTTCGAGCGGGCCGGGCTGCAGATCGTGTTCGTCCCCGAGGCCTACAGCTTCGACGCGGTGAGCCAGCTCGGGTTCATCGCCGCGCGCACGACGACGCTGGAGATCGCCTCGGGCATCATGCAGATCTACTCGCGCACCCCGACCCTCACCGCCATGACCGCCGCCGGGCTCGACCACGTCTCCAGGGGCCGCTTCACGCTCGGCCTGGGCGTCTCCGGCCCGCAGGTGGTGGAGGGCTTCCACGGCGTCCCGTACCGCGAGCCGCTCGTGCGCACCCGGGAGGTCGTCGAGATCTGCCGCAAGGTCTGGCGCCGGGAGGACCTGACCCACCGGGGCCCGCACTTCACCATCCCGCTGCCGGCCGGCCAGGGCACCGGCCTGGGCAAGCCGCTGCACCTCATCAACCGCCCGGTGCGCGACTCCATCCCGATCCTGCTCGCCGCGCTCGGCCCCAGGAACGTGGCCCAGGCGGCGGAGATCGCCGACGGCTGGGAGCCGCTGTTCTACTACCCCGAGAAGGCGCACGAGATCTGGGGCGCCCCGCTCGCCGAGGGACGCGCCCGCAGGGTCCCGGGCCTCGGCGAACTTGACGTCGTCGTCGGTGCGTCCCTGGCCATCGGCGAGGACGTCGGCCGCCTCAAGGCGGACGTCCGCGCGCAGATCGCCCTCTACGTCGGCGGGATGGGCGCCCGCAGCAAGAACTTCTACAACCAGCTCGCCTGCCGGTACGGGTTCGAGGAGGCCGCCGAGACCGTCCAGCGGCTCTACCTGGACGGCCGCAAGGCCGAAGCGGCGGCCGCCGTACCGGACGAGCTGGTCGACCGCACGTCCCTCATCGGCCCGTTGGGCTACGTCCGCGAACGCCTCGACGCCCTGCGCGAAAGCGGCGCGACCACCCTCAACCTGACCCCGCTGGCGGAGGGCCGGGCCCAGCGCATCAAGGACATCGAGACCGTGCGCGCCCTGGTCACCTGACGGGCGTCAGGATGCTCGGGATGCCTGCCAATCGCGTTTCAGGTCGGCGAGGAAGCTGCTCGCGTCCGGCCATCCGTCCATGTGGATTCCGCTGCGATGCACGGAGGCGGCCAACTTCCGGTCGAAGCGCACGATCGCGGCGGATCCCGACTTCGTGCTCGCGTCTCGCAGCCGGTCGCCGTCGAGGACGAGCAGATTCGGGAACTCGGTGCCGGCCGCGTGCGCCGTGGTGGCCACCTCGTGCTTGGTCCGGTTCGCACTGCTGAGATACAGATGCCGGAATCCGTCCAGCAGGGGACGCAGTTCGGGAAGCCAGGCCAGGGTGATGGCCGCCTGACCGGCGACCACGGTCGGCCGGACCCAGTCCGGCACGGCGTCCGTCACCGGGACCAGCACATTGACCTTCCTGGCCCGGGACGCCCATTCGGCGAACTGCCAGCTTTCCGGATCGAGTGCGATATACGGCAGAATGTCCGCAGCATCGGCAATGGCCATTCCCGTCGGCTGCTCCGCGGGCCGCCCTTTCGCGGTGTTGACGCCGTCCGCGCTGGTACCGGCGACGACATAGGGCAGCGGCGAAGGAAACGGCAGGATGATCTCTCGTCCAGCCGAGAGTTCGTGCGTTGCCGCGCGAATTCCATCCTGGTCCAGCCTCTGAATCGGCATAGTCCGATATTACGACGTTGCGCAATGATGGTGGCGCGGGCAGCAGCGTTCGCCCGTCCGCCTTCTGCCGCAGGCTCTCCGCAGTGCCGATTTGCGAAGTTGCGGATCATGAACGCCCGCAGCGGCTAGGCTGTGGCCCCGACGTGAAGGGGGACGCAGGGTGGCTGAGAATCGGACGGACGGCACGCCGGCGGGCGTCGATACCTCGACCGCGCATCCCGCCCGCGTCTACGACGCCTGGCTGGGCGGCAAGGACAACTACGCCGCCGACCGCGAGGCGGCCGAACTGGCCGTCGCCGCCAATCCCGACATCCCGCTCGCGGTCCGCGCCAACCGGGCGTTCCTCGGGCGGGCGGTGCATTACCTGGCGGCCGATGCGGGAATCGGCCAGTTCCTCGACATCGGCACCGGTATCCCGGCCGCCAACAACACCCACGAGGTGGCGCAGCGGGCCGCGCCGGCGTCCCGCATCGTCTATGTCGACAACGACCCCGTCGTGCTCGCGCACGCCCGCGCGCTGCTGTCCAGCACGCCGGAGGGGGCCACCGGCTACTTGGACGCCGACCTGCGCGATGTGGACGCCATCCTGGCGCAGGCCGGGGAGATCCTGGACCTGGGCCGGCCGGTCGCGCTGATGCTGGTGGCGGTCCTGCAGTACATCTCGGACGCCGACGACCCGTACGGCATCGTCACCCGGCTGCTGGCGGCGCTGGCACCGGGCAGCCACCTGGTGGTCTCGCACCCGGCCAGCGACATCGGGGCGGACCAGGTGGCCGAGTCGATGCGGCGCTACAACGAGCGGGCGCCCCAGCAGGAACAGGCCACGCCCCGCACCCACGCCGGCGTCTCGCGCTTCTTCGCCGGGCTGGAGATGCTGGAGCCCGGAGTGGTGCAACTGCCCGCGTGGCGGCCCGGCCCCGGAGTCTCCTCCACCCGGCAGCTGCCCATGTGGTGCGGCGTAGCGAAGAAGCCCTGACCGCCTTTCACATCGGAAGCTGGTCGCGGCGGCGGGTCAGGTAGGCGGTCTCGGCGGTGTTGCCCGCCAGCTCGATCGCCCTGTCGTACGCCGCGCGTGACTCACGGCTCCGGCCCAGCCGGCGCAGCAGGTCGGCGCGGGCCGCATGGTAGGCGTGGTAGCCGGCCAATCTGTCGGCGAGGCGGTCGACGGCCGCCAGCGCGACCTCCGGGCCGTCGAGTTCGGCGACCGCGATCGCCCGGTTGAGGGCGATGACCGGCGACGGGTCGACGCGGACGAGCTGGTCGTAGAGGGCGACGACCTGCGACCAGTCGGTGTCGCGCATGTCGCGGGCCGAGGTGTGCACGGCGTTGATCGCCGCGAGGATCTGGTAGCGCCCCGGAGCCGTCCGGGCGGCCAGGCGCTCGCGCACCAGCCGGTGGCCCTCGGCGATCAGCGCCACGTCCCACGTCCCGCGGTCCTGCTCGTCGAGCGCGACCAGGTCGCCGCCCGCCGAGACGCGGGCGGGGCGGCGGGCCTCGGTGAGCAGCATCAGCGCCAGCAGCCCCGTCGCCTCGCCGTCGTCCGGCAGGAGGGCGCGGACCAGGCGGGTGAGCCGGATCGCCTCGGCGGTCAGGCCGGGACGTACCGGACCGGTGCCGGGGCCGGTCGCCAGGTAGCCCTCGTTGAAGACGAGGAACAGGACGGCGAGCACGCCGGAGACGCGCGCCGGGAGATCCTCGGCGGACGGCACCCGGTACGGGATGCGCGCCGCCTTGATCTTGTCCTTCGCGCGGGTGATCCGCCGCCCCATGGCGCTCTCCCGCACCAGGAAGGCGCGGGCGATCTCGGGCACGGTCAGCCCGCCGACCATGCGCAGCGTCAGCGCCACGCGGGCCTCCATCGCCAGCGCCGGGTGGCAGCAGGTGAAGATCAGCCGGAGCCGGTCGTCATCGATGGCGCCGGGAGGCTCGGACAGTCGTCGTAGACCATCTGAGCCTCCTTGTGCCTGTCGTCGCGCTTGTTCTCACGCCGGATCCGGTCGATGGCCTTCCGGTTGGCGGTGGTGGTCAGCCAGCCGCCGGGGTTGGGCGGTACACCGCCGGCCGGCCACCGCTCGACGGCGGTCGCGAACGCCTCGGCCGCGGTGGCGAGGTCGCCGCTGTCATGGATGACGGAGATCAGGTACTGCATCCCGGATCGCCTCCCGTGCTTCAGGCCGCGTACTGCGGACGTCCGGCGGGCCGAAAGACCTGGAGCGTTATGCCCTTCGGATAGGTTCGCGACTCCACCGGCTCAAGCGCCAGGTCCGGGCCGTTTTCGGGGAACAGCCGCGTGCCCGCGCCGACGACGACCGGGCAGACGAGCAGGTTGATCTCGTCGACCAGCCCGTTGGCGAGGAGCCAGCGGACGAGCCTGCCGCTCCCGTGCACCTGCAACTCGCCTCCCGGCCTGGCCTTCAACTCGCGGACGGCCGCCGCGACGTCCCCGGACAGGACGGTCGTGTCCGCCCAGCCCGCGTCGGTGAGCGTGTTCGACGCGACGTACTTGGGCCGCGTGTTCAACACGTCCGCGATGGGGCTGCTGCCCGGCTCCATCACTCCCCAGTAGCCGGCGAACAGATCGTAGGTCCGCCGGCCGAACAGGAAGGCGTCGGCGCGCTGGTAGAACTCGTCGACGAACGTCATGGCCTCGCCGTCGAACAGCGGCCGGGCCCACCCGCCGCGCTCGAAACCGGGGTCGAAGTCCGGGTTCCGCCCACCGTTCGCCTGCACCACTCCATCGACGGAGACCTGCGTGTTGGTCGTCAGCTTCATGATCGGGGTTCCCTTCTCGTTGGGAGCGCCCTCGTGGGCGGCCTCACCCCTGCTACGAACACCACCCCCTCGATCCGACACCGCCGCCCGGATTTCTTTCGCGGACGTGTGGCTTATCCCCCGTCCTGGGGGCGGGACGTGGCCGTCTCGGGGTTCCGCGCGGTGATCAGGTGTTGCAGGGTGCGGCGGTGGTCGGCCGCGACGCCGTGGACGCCGTCGAGTTCGTAGAGGTCAGTCAGCGCGGTGACCTCGACGTCCGCGAAGCCTGCGGCGGTGATCCGGTCCTGCCAGGCGGTGATGGTCTCCGCTTCCGCCAGCACCAGTGCGCGGCGGGCCTCCTCGTCGTAGGCGCGGGCTCTGGGGTCGGTGTCGGAGTGCCGCATTCCGCCGGCGTGCCAGGGCGCGTCCGCGATGGCCAGCCGGCCTCCGGGGCGGAGCAGGCGGCGCCAGTTGCTCAGCGCGGTGTCGACGTCGGGCAGTGTCCAGAGGAGGTAGCGGCTGACGAGTGCGTCGAAGGGGGCGCCGGGCGCTTCGGGCCTGACCGCGTCGCCTTGGACGAAGGTGATGTCGAGTCCGCGGCGCTGGGCGTTGTCGCGTGCGTAGTCGAGCATGGCGGGCGCGATGTCGATGCCGGTCACGCGGCGGCCGAGGGCGGCGATGGTCAGTGCGGCGTGACCGGTGCCGGTACCGATGTCGAGGACGGTTTCGGCGTCGTCCGGCAGCGCGTCCTGCCAGATCCGGGTCCAGGCGGCGTTGTAGTCGGGGTGCGCGAGGCGCTGCTCCTGGAATTCCTGGTAGGCGGGGGCGTGCTGGTCCCAGTACCAGGTGATCCGCTCCTGGACGGGCGAGTTCGAGGGCATGGCGTTCACTTTCCCTTGAAGTAGGCGGCGAGGCGCTCCAGTCCGTCCAGGACCAGGGGCGTGGGCGGTTCGGTGAAGTTGAACAGCTGCACGGTGATCGCGTCGTTCTTGACCGCGCGGAGGTCCTTGGCGCCGGGGATGTCGAGCAGGGCCTGCTTGATCTCCTGGTCGGTGCCTTCGGTGTGCAGCAGGACGATGGTGTCGGGGTCGCGTCCCAGCAGTTCCTCCATCGACACTTCGAAGATGCGCTTGTCGACGTCGGCGAACACCTTCCGCGCGCCGAGCGTCTTGAGCTGGGGTGTGGCCATGCTCTGGTTGCCGTAGGCCCCGACGGTCCCTTCGCCCCGGTAGGGCCACAGCACGGCCACCTTGCGGCCCTTCTGGGCGGGAAGGCCCGCTTCGACGGTCGTGATGCGCTTCTGGAGGTCCTTGACGGCCTGCTCGGCCTGCGCCTGCCGGTCGAAGACCTTCCCGTACAGCCGCATCTGGCTGTAGATCGTCTCGTAGCCGGGGTCCTCGATCCCGTCCGGGCAGAAGCTGGGCTCCAGGAGCACGGGGATGCCGGCGGCGGCGAGGGACTCCCGCGTGACGCCCTCCGGCAGGCCGAGCAGCAGGTCGGGGTCCTGGGCGATGATCGCCTCGGTGGAGATCTTCAGATGCCCGTCGGAGCCGAGCCGGTCGGTGAGGGACGGGACCTTGCCGACCGCCGCGAGCGTCTGCTCCGAATAGTACTCCGGCGGGAACTTCCCGGCCCGCGATCCCAGCCGGTCGAGGACGCCGAGCGAGGACAGGTACTGCAGCGGCGCACTGTTGACGATCATGGCGCGGGAGGGCGGCTCGTCCACCTTGACGTCCACCCCGCAGTTCTGGACGGTGACGGGATAGCCCGCCGCGGTGTTCCCCTGGCCGTCCGCCTCCGGGCCGGTCGAGCCGCAGCCGGCCAGCGCGGCGGCCAGCAGGCCGGCCCCGAACCAGGCGAGGTATCGCTTCATCTGACGGACTACTCCTTGCAGTGATCGGTACGGCGTCCGGGTCAGCCGCTGCTCGCGGACGCCGGTACGGACGCGGTGTCGAGCGGGTGGAAGAGGAACTGGATGCCGCGCGAGGTGTCGAGGCGTTCGACGCCGACGCCGTAGACGCCTTCGAGGAGTTCGGGCGTCAGCACGTCGGCGCAGGGTCCGTGCGCGACGACGTCGCCCTGCTGGAGGACCAGGACGTCGTCGCAGTAGCGGGCGGCCAGATTCAGGTCGTGGAGCACGATGACCGTGGTGATGCCGAGCCCGCGGATCATGGTGAGCAGCTCGTGCTGGAACCGGATGTCGAGGTGGTTGGTCGGCTCGTCCAGGACCAGGTGCGCCGGCTGCTGCGCCAGCGCGCGGGCGATCATCACGCGCTGCTTCTCGCCGCCGGACAGCCGGACGAAGATCCGGTCCGCCAGGTGCCGGGCGCCGACCCTGCGCAGCGCGGCCGCCGCGATGCGGTGGTCCTCGGCGCTGTTGCGGGAGAACGTCGACTGGTGCGGCGCCCGGCCGAGCATGACCATGTCGGCCACGGTCATCGGCAGGTCGCCGGACGACTCCTGCAGCACGACGGCGATCTGCCGGGCGAGTTCGCGGTGGGGGAAGGCGTCCAGCGGACGCCCGTCCAGCAGGACGTGCCCGCTGCGGGGCGCGACGATCCCGGTGAGCATCCGCACGACCGTGGTCTTGCCGCTGCCGTTCGGGCCGAGCAGCCCGAGGATCCGGCCCGATTCCGCTCGGACGTCGATGTCGCGCACCACGGTCGTCGATCCGTAGGCGTAGCTGAGCCCGCGTCCTTCGATCATGGCTGTCTCACTCGCTTCCGGCGTGCAGGCGGCGGACCAGGATGAGCAGGAACGGCGCGCCGACCAGCGCGGTGATGATGCCGATCGGCAGTTCCTGCGGGCTCAGCACCATGCGGGCGGCCAGGTCGGCCCACAGCAGGAAGGTCGCGCCGATCAGCGCCGCGACGGGAATGGCCCGCCGGTGGGTGGCGCCCACGATGCGCCGGGCCAGGTGCGGGATCACCAGCCCGACGAAGCCGATGCTGCCCGAGGAGGCCACCAGCACCCCCACGGCCAGCGACACCAGCACCAGCAGCACCAGCCGGAACCGCGCCGGCGAGACCCCCAGGGTCTGCGCGGTCTCGTCACCGATCGCCAGCGCGTCCAGCCGCCGTCCCCACAGCGTGAGCAGGCCGGTCACCAGGACGACGGCGGCCACGACCACGACCAGCGGCACCGACCAGTGCGCGAGCGCCAGCGTGCCCAGCAGCCAGAACAGCACCGACCTCGACCCCTCGGCCGAATCGGACGCGAAGATCAGGAAGCTGGTCAGCGCGTAGAGCGCGTAGCCGACGGCCACCCCGGTCATCAGCAGCCGCGTCGAGGTGACCCGTCCCGCCGTCCGCGCGATCACGAAGACCAGCAGCGAGGCGGCGAGCGCCCCCAGGAAGGCGGCGAACTGCAGCGCGTGCTCGCCCCACCCCGCACCGAACCCGAAGAGGATCGCCGCCGCCGCGCCCGTCGATCCGCCGGAGTTGACGCCCAGCAGGTACGGGTCGGCGAGCATGTTGCGCACCATCGCCTGCAGGGCCATGCCGGTGACGGCGAGCCCGGCACCGACCGCCGCGCCCAGCAGCACGCGCGGCAACCGGACCCGCCACACGATCGAGTCGTGCGCCGGACGCCAGGTGACCTCGGCCGGGCTGCCCACGAGGTGGTGGCCGACGATGTCGAGGACGGTCAGCGGCGGCACCGACACCGCGCCCATCCCGACCGCCGCGACGACCGTGGCGAGGAAGACCGCCAGCAGCCCGAGCAGGAGGAGCAGGTACCGGCGCCGGCGGGAGGACGCCCCCAGATCGTCGAGGTCGGATCCCGCCTCCGCCGCTGCCGGGGCCACCGTTGCCGAACCCATGCGTCCCCTCAGTAACTGCAACAAGTATGCAATAACTAAGTAGATGCAGCATCGCCTGTCAAACGGGCCCGGCGACCGGGGAGATCCTGCGCCGGGCCTACCAGCCCGGCGGGAGGGAGGTGAAGTCGGGGTCGCGGCCCTCGGCGAAAGCCGCCAGGGCCTCGGCGTTGGCGGGGCCGCCCATGAGCCGGGCGAAACCGTCGTTCTCCCGCTCCCGGGCCCGCCGGATCTCCTCGCGCAGCGGCGCGGTCATGTCGCGCTTGACCTCGCGCAGGCTGGAGATCGGGCGGCTCGCCAGCGTGGCCGCGACCCGGTGCGCCTCGTCCAGCAGGGCGGCGGGCTCGCAGACCCGCCAGACCAGTCCCATCTCCTTGGCCTCGGCCGCGGAGATCCATTCCGCCGACAGCAGGATCCAGGCGGCGTTCTGACGGCCGACCAGGCGGGGCAGCAGGTAGCTCGACGCGGCCTCCGGCGCGACGCCCAGGCTGGTGAACGGGGTCTTGAGCCGGGCGTCGCCGGACATCAGGACCAGGTCCGCGAACCCGATGACGGTCAGCCCGATGCCCAGCCCCAGCCCGTTGACCGCCAGGATCAGCGGCTTGTCGAACGCGTCCAGGGCGTCGATGAGGCCGATGAATCCGTGCTTGCCGGGTTCGAAGTCCGGGTCGGCGATGCGCTCGCCCATCTCGACCAGGTCGGTGCCGGCGCTGAACGCGCGTCCGCTGCCGGTCAGCAGCACCACCGCCACCGCCGGGTCGTCGGCGGCCTCCAGCAGCGCGTCCGTCAGCGCGTCGTAGAGGGCCTCGTTGAACGCGTTGAGCGCGGCGGGCCGGTTGAGCGTGATCGTCCGGACGCGGTCGGCGTCCTCGACCAGCAGGATCGGGGCTTCCTCGCTCACTTGGCCGCCTCCGTCCCGAGGACGAGGTCCGCGCAGCGCTCACCGATCATGATCGAGGGCGCGTTGGTGTTGCCTCCGGTGACCGACGGCATGACCGACGCGTCGGCGACCCGCAGCCCCTCGACGCCCCGGACCCGCAGTTGCGGATCGACGACGGCGCGCTCGTCCGATCCGATCCGGCAGGTGCCGACCGGGTGGTAGACCGAGTGCACGATGTTGGGCAGGAACCGCCGCAGTTCGGCGGAGTCGGTGTAGTCGGGGCCGGGGCGGATCTCACCCTGGTTGTCGCCCGTTCCCGCCATCACCTCCCGGACGATCGAGATGCCCTCCATCAGCACCTCGGCGTCCTTGCCGGCCGTCAGGTAGGCGGGGTCGATCAGCGGCGGCAGCGCCGGGTCGGGGCCGGCGATCCGGACCGTCCCCCGGCTCTCGGGGTAGATCAGCGTCGGGAAGACGCTGAGGCCGGGCTTGGACGTGGGCGGGCGCACCGCCTTGTCGCCGTCCTGGTTGGGGAACGGATAGACCCAGTACAGCGCGTGCAGCTGCAGGTCGGGGATCGCGCCGGACAGCGAGCTGCGCACGAACCCGGTCGCCTCGAACTGCGAGCCGCTCGCCCAGCCCAAGCGGTGCAGCCGCGCCCGCGCGAGCCCGCGCATGAAGTACGCCGGCGTCGGCCGCCGCAGCGCCGAGTCCATCCGGAAGGAGACCGGGACGAACAGGTGGTCGTGCAGGTTGTCGCCCACCGGCAGGTCGCTGACCACCTCGATGCCGTGCTGCCGCAGGAGCGCCGCCGGCCCGATCCCCGACAGCTGCAGCAGCTTGGGCGAGCCGAACACCCCGGCGGAGACGATCACCTCGCGGTCGGCGGCGATGACCTGCCGTTCGCCGTCCGCGCCGACGACCTCGACGCCGGTGGCGCGGCCGCCGCTCAGCACGATCCGGGCCGCGTCGGCATCGGTGAGGACCAGCAGGTTGTCCGGCGGGTCGGTGCGCAGGTAGGCGCGGGCGGCCGAGTAGCGCACCCCGCGGTCCGCGCTGAGCTGGAAGACGCCGACGCCCTCCTGCTCGGGGCCGTTGTAGTCGTCCAGGAACGGGACGGCGAGCCGGTCGGTCGCGGCGTCGATGAAGCTGCGGGACGCCTCGGTGAGGTCCTTCTGCCGCCGCACCTTGACTGGGCCCCCGGCCCCCCGCAGCTCGCCGGCGCCGTCCTCCCAGTCTTCGAGCCGCTTGAACGCGGGCAGCACGTCCTCGTACGACCAGCCCTCGGCGCCGTCCGCGGCCCAGTCGTCGAAGTTCTGCCGGTTGCCGCGCACGAACAACATGCCGTTGACCGAACTGGAGCCGCCGAGCACCCTGCCGCGCGTCTGCGGGATCACCCGTCCCCACGCCGACGTCTGAGGCACCGACTTGTACCCCCAGTCGACGAGTTTCTTCAGCTGCGGTGTGGAGAGCATCACCGCGACCGCACCGGGGATCTCCAGCAGGTTCTTCACCCCCCGCGCGGTGTCGCGGCCCCCGGCCTCCAGCACCACCACGCTCGCCCCGCTCTCGGCGAGACGGCGCGCCACCGCGCACCCGGCGCTGCCCGCGCCCACCACGACGTAATCGGCTCGGACCACGAGCACCTCCGCGCACACGAGGGAATTGGACACATGTCCAGTCACTACTCCAGGGATAGAGTAGAACACGTTCTACCATCGCGCCACGCGCCGGCGCCGCACGCGGCCGGCGCCGTGGGGCGCCGGCCGCGTGCGGAAGGAGTCGGTGTCAGGCGGGGAAGGAGGCGAGGTCGCGGTCCCAGTGGCGGTGCGCGGCGACCGCGTCGGCGAACTGCTGCGCGAACGCGTCCCCCGCGCTCGCGTCGACGACGCCCTGGCGTCCGGGCAGGTTCGCGGCCTCCAGCAGCGGTTCGGCGCCCGGCAGCACGCCGACCGCCTTGCAGTGCTTGAACGCCTCGCGGACGAACTGGACGGCGTATCCGTCGGCGACGAGTTCCTGCCCGCCGGCCGCCAGCACCGCGTCGTAGAGCACCGAGTTCGCCGCGCTCAGCTGCTTGTCGACCGCGAGCGTCGCCACGGTGCCCTCGTGCGGAGCGACGATCTCGCAGATGGCGCCCTGGCCGCGCAGTGCCTCCAGTACCGGTTGCAGCGTCCCCGCGTCGGTCTGGTCGCCGGCCAGCACGGCGATCTTGCGGGTGGCGATCGACCTCGGCTGGTCGGCCATGCTGAGCGCCGGGGACGACCTGCCGTGGTTCGTCACGGTCTGACTCGGCGCGGTGATACCGAGGCCGTCGGCCACCTGCGTGGCGAGGTCGCCGTCCACGTTGGCGAGCCGCTCGACGACCTTCTCCTTGATGTAGCGGCGCTCCACGTGGCCGAGCTCGAACAGCAGCGCGTTGACGATGTGGGTCTTCTCCCAGCCGGCCATGCTGTTCCAGAACAGCGTCGCCTGGGAGTAGTGGTCCTCGAAGCTCGGGCTGCGCCGGCGGATCACCTCGCCCGACACGCGCTCCTCGTAGTGCCGGAACACCCCCTGCATCTTCCCGGTGTCGGCGGCGGTCGCCGGGCAGCCGCCGCTGATCGAGTTCTTGGCGTAGGCGGTGTCGCTGTCGTGGATCATGTGCTGGTGGTAGCCGTCCCGGTGGTCGTTGTGCACGGGCGCGATCGGCCGGTTGACGGGGATCTGCTGGTGGTTGGGCCCGCCGAGGCGGATGAGCTGGGTGTCGAGGTAGGAGAAGTTGCGCGCCTGCAGCAGCGGGTCGTTGGTGAAGTCGATGCCGGCGACGATGTTGGCGGTGCAGAACGCGACCTGCTCGGTCTCGGCGAAGAAGTTCTGCGGGTTCCGGTTGAGGACCATCTTGCCGATCGGCCGCAGCGGCACCTCCTCCTCCGGAATGATCTTGGTGGAGTCGAGCAGGTCGAAGTCGAACTTGTGCTCGTCCTCCTCGGCCACCAGCTGGACGCACAGCTCGAACTCGGCGAAGTCGCCGCTGTCGATGGTGTCCCACAGGTCGCGCCGGTTGAAGTCGGGGTCGTTGCCCTGGACGCGCAGGACCTCGTCCCACACCAGCGAGTACGTGCCGAGCTTCGGCCGCCAGTGGAACTTCACGAACGTGCCCTTGCCCTGGGCGTTGACGAACCGGAAGGTGTGCACGCCGAAGCCCTGCATCATCCGGTAGCTGCGCGGGATCGCCCGGTCCGACATCAGCCACATGATGAAGTGCATGGTCTCGGGCTGCATCTGCACGAAGTCCCACAGGGTGTCGTGCGCCGACTGTGCCTGGGGGATCTGGTTGCGCGGCTCCGGCTTCACCGCGTGCACGAAGTCGAGGAACTTGATGCCGTCCTGGATCGGGAACACCGGGAAGTTGTTGGCGACCAGGTCGTAGTTGCCCTGCCGGGTGTAGAACTTGGTCGCGAAGCCCCGCACGTCCCGGACGGTGTCGGCCGAACCGCGCTCGCCGGCGACGGTGGAGAACCGCACGAACGTGGGCGTGACCAGGGACGGGTCGCACAGGAAGTCGGCGCACGTGATGTCCTCCAGGGACTCGTACACCTGGAACTCCCCGTACGCGCCGGACCCGCGCGCGTGCACCACCCGCTCGGGGATCCGCTCGTGGTCGAACCGCATGATCTTCTCGCGGAAGTGGAAGTCCTCCAGCAGGGTCGGGCCGCGCTCCCCCACCGACAGCGAGTTGTCGGTGTCGTCGACCCCGATGCCCTGGTCTGTGGTGTATTGGGCTCCGTCCGACCTGACCCGGTGGTAGTCGAGCTGGCGTTGCTTGTCGTTGTCGGCTCCTGCCACGTGAACCTCCACGGTGAGTTGATCGCGCTACCCGGTGGCCGCCATCCGAGTACCCACCCCGGCGAACACGAATCGACAGTGACGAATCTTTGACTACATGCAGTCGCCGGCGAATATGGAAGAGCTCGTACTGATGCCGCGGCGCTTGCGCGTCAGGGCTTGCGGCCGATTCCGCCGATCGCGTGGATCGACCGCGGGGCCGGCTCCGGCTCGGCGGTGCCGGGCCGCCACTGCTGCAGCAGGACCATGCCGGGCGGCAGCAGGTCCAGGTCCCGCATCAGGTCCTCGACCTCGGCCGCGGTGCGCAGGTTCGAGCGCGTCCGCGCACCCCGGACCGTCTTGTTCTCCTGATAGAGCGCGGCGAGCCGGGCGGTCGTCTCGGGGTCGGGATCACTGATGGCGTGCGCCAGCAGCAGGTGGCTGCCCGGCGCCACCCGCGCCAGGAGCCCCTGGACGATGTGGTCCGCGACGTCGTCCTCCGGAATCACTGCCAGGACCGAATGCAGGACGAGCCCGACCGGCTCGTCCAGGTCGATCACCGACGTGACGACCGGGTCGTCCATCAGCGCGTCGGGGTCGCGCATGTCGGCCATCACGATCCGGGACGGCCCGCCGATACCGACCACCGAGGCGGCGTGCGCCGCCACGACGGGATCGTTGTCCACACAGACCAGCCGGGAGCCCGGCGCGGTCTCCTGGAGGATGTGGTGGACGCTGCCCGGCGTGGGCAGCCCGCAGCCCACATCGATGAACTGCCGCATGCCTTCGGCGACGAGGGCTTCCACCGCGCGGCGCAGGAACCGGCGCGACTGCATGGCGGCGACCCTCAGTTCGGGCGCGATCCGCAGCGCCTGCTCGGCCGCCTCACGGTCCACGGCGAAATGGTCCTTGCCGCCGGTGAGGTAATCGAGGATGCGTGCCTCATTGGGGATCTCAGGGTGAAAGCCGGCGTGTTCGTCGGACCAGTGTGAGGGCACCGTCCGAAGGTAACGCTCAGCCGGACTCCAGGTGGCTGATTCCAGTGGATCGCCCGTGCGGATCTGCGGGGAACGGCTGCGGAGTAGGTCGTTCGAGGTCCGCCAGCAGGAGTGTCGTCGAGAGGCCGAGACCGTCCACCGCGTGGTCGAGCAGGTCGGCTCTGATGTTCTCCAATGCAAGGGCCGGATCGTCCGTGCTCAGTGCGGCCGCCCGTTCCGAATGCGGATAGGCGCGGCCTCCCTCGTCGCGTGCCTGCATCAGGCCGTAGGTGTGCAGCAGCAGGCGATCACCGTGGCGGAGCGGCACGGTCGTGGTCTCGCACCACTGGCCGTCGAGGTCGAGCAGGGTCAGCGGCGGATAGGCGGGCAGAGCTTCGAATGGAAGTACCCGGCCCTCTCTCATCAGCAGGGGCGGCGGGTTCCCGCAGCACACCATTTCGGCGGTGTCCTCGCGGAGGGTGAGCAGCAGCGCGGTGACGAATTCGTCGTCCTGGAGCATCGGGGCGAGGACCGAATGCATCCGCTCGGCCACCCCCGGCAGGTTCGGCTCATTGAGAGCCAGTTGCCGGAAGTTGCCGAGTGCGGCGGCCGCCGTCTGCTGGGCTGATTCGCCTGTACCGAGCACGTCCCCGATCAGGATCCGGGTGCCGAAAGGCGTGGGCAGGACGGCATGGAAATCACCATGGTTCTGGGACGCCGCCGGAATCCGGCAACTGCGCGTGCGCACCGTTCCACCCTGCTGCGCGAAGGTCTCGGCCGCCGTCGGCGTTCGGTATTCCCTCCTGAGGACGTCCAAGAGGACCTCGGGAGTGGACTCCGGAGTGGCGCTGTCCACGCACAGCCGTTCAATCGTTCGCAGGTAGCTTTCGGTCTCCTCCGGCTTGTCCAGATAGAGCGCGCCAGTGAGGTTCTCCAGGTAGACCACGTCCGGCACCTCGGGCTCGGGGAAGCGCAGAATGGTGAACGCGCCGCCCTCCGCGACGTGGCCCCCGAAACGGAACGGCATGATCTGAATCGTGGTGTTCGGTCGCGTGGACATGGCGATGAGATGCTCGAGCTGGCCCCGCATCGTCTCGGCTCCGCCGAGTGGCCGGCGCAGCGCCGTCTCATCGATGACGGCCCACAGCCGGGGGGCGTCCGGTCCGGAGAGCCGTTCCTGGCGGCGCAGCCGCAGTTCGACCCGGTGCTCGATCTCGGCGGCGGACGCGTCCGGATTCCCGAGCCGGATCACCGCGCGCGCATAATCGGGAGTCTGCAGCAGGCCGGGGACGAACTGAATCTCGTACGTTCGGATGAGCGACGTCGATTCTTCGAGCCCCACATAAGTCTGGAACCAGTTGGGCAGGACGTCGTGGTACCGGTGCCACCATCCCGGCGTGTTCGCCTCGCGAACCTTTTCCAGGATCGTGTCCCGCTCGACCTGGTCGGCCACACCGTAAAGGGTGAGCAGGTCGGCGACGTCCCGCTCCTTGAAGCTCACCCGGCCGAGTTCCATCCGGCTGATCTTCGATTCCGAGCTCCGGATGCGGTCACCGGCCTCGTGGCGGCTCAGCCCGGACGCCTCCCGCAGGCGGCGCAGCTGTGCGCCGAGGATGATGCGCAGCACCGTCGAACTCGACCCCGGGCGATCAGCGGTCACCTCCCACCTCCGAAGGCGTCTGCAGCGGCATCGCGGGCTCCTCGCGCGTTGGCTCGCATCCCGCTCACGGGACGAGGTCGTCGGGTCCGGTGGCCGGGCGCGTGCGCGTGGTGGCGGCGCGCCAGAGCACCTCCGGCAGGAACAGGGACTGGGGCTGGGCGGTGAGCGCCAGCACGTCGACGAACCGGTCGCATACTCGCGGGTCGACGTTGGCGAGGTGCTGGACCCGGTCGACGTAGCGGTTGAGGATCTTGGTCCGGACACCGGCCGTGGCGCCCTGGGTGGTGCCGTACCGCAGGTCCTCCCCGGTGGCCACCAGCCACGGGCCGGTGGCGTTCTTGATCACCTTGCGGTGGAAGCGCCGCGCCAGCCCGTCGAGGTCGCCGTCCGCCCGCAGGCACGCGTCCAGCGTGAGCGCGGACTTCGCCGCGACGGTCATTCCCTGGCCGTAGAGCGGGTTGAAGGCGCACAGGGCGTCCCCCGAGACGAGGAACCTCTTCGGCCATGCCCGCATCCGCTCGTAGTGACGGCGGAGATTCTCGGTGCGCCGGTAGCTGCCGATGGGGGTGAGCGGCTCGGCGTCGCGGATCGCCTCGTAGAGCACCGGGCTGCGCAGGCTCTTGGCGAACTCCAGGAAGCCGTCGTCGTCGGTGGGCGGGTAGTCCTCGCCGACACCGAAGAGGCTGACGATCCACCGTCCGCCCTCCTGAGGGAACAGCGCGCCGGTGCGCGTGCCCTGCGGAGGGTCGGCCTGGAGGTAGAGCGCCTTCCAGCCGGGGTCGAACCCGGCGGGGATGGCGTAGGTGCGGCTGGCATATCCCAGCAGCGGGTTGATCAGGGTCTGCCGGACGGCCGGGTAGCCGAGCCGCTCCAGCCAGGCGGGGGTCTTCGAGGCGCGCCCGGTGGCGTCGACGACCAGGTCCGCGGTGATCGGCTCACCCGGTCCGGTCGTCCCGCGCTCCCGCATCTCGACTCCGGTGACGGCCCCGGCGTCGGCCAGCAGCCCGGTCACCTCGTGCCCAGAGAGCAGCCGGAGGTTCCCGATCTTGGCCAGCCGGGCGCGCACGGTCCAGTCGAGGAGGTCCCGGCTGAAGGTCAGCAGGCGGGTCGACTCGAACCGGCGCCGCCATCCGGCGGAGGTCAGCCACAGCATGTCGGCGGGCACCCGGACCTCTGGGACGTCCGCGGCGAGCAGTTCGTCCTCCAGCCCGGGGAACAGTTGCTCGGCGATCTCCAGTCCCCGGCTCCAGAGCACGTGCAGATGGCGGGCCTGCCCCAGGCCGGGACGGGACGCGACGGCCTCCGCGAAACGGTCCCGCTCGATCAGCGTGACCTGGGCGAAGTGGTCGGTGAGGATCCTGGCCGCCAGCAGCCCCATCAGGCTGCCGCCGATCACAACGGCATGCTCACGGGGCTGCGTCATGGTCTTCCTCCTCGCGGGCGCGGAATAGGCACTGCTCCAAGGACGTCAGCGGCGGCGATCAGCGGCTTCCGTGAGCGGGAGGGCACTCGGGCGCTCCCCCATCGCGAAGGCGACGGCCTGGTCGAGGTCGAGGCCCGTCCCCTGCTCGAAGAAGTGGCCGTACGTCTCGTCACCCAAGGCCTGCCGGGCAAGCGCCTCGCCTTCGTTGTGCGGGGCGTTGAAATACGCGGAACCGAACAGCGGGAGCCCTACCGTCCGCCAGATCCGTCCGGCCGCCCCCTGCAGGGCCGCGGCGTCCCGAGGACGGCCGCCCGCCGCGTGGAACAACGCGAGCAGCTCGATGCCCAGCACCGCGCACACCAGATCATGGAAAGTCCGGCTGATGTTCACACACTGCCGGGCGAGATCGGTCGCCTCCTCGACCCGGCCACCGGTCCAGGCGGCGAAGGCCAGGACGTAGAGCGCGTAGGCCCTGACCCACTGCTCGCCGTACTCCTCGCCGATCGCGCGCACCTCTTCGCACAACTCGACGGCGAAGGGCAGGTCACCCTGGAACGCGACCGTCATGGCGTACTCGGCGCGCGCCATGATCACGCTGGTGTTCATTTCTCCGAGCGAGTCATAGGCCGCGAGCGCGTCCTTGAACAGGGTGGCCGCTTGCGCGTGGTCGTCGGTCACCAGCGCGACGCAGCCCAGACGGTGGACGGCGTTGGCCGACGCCACCGGGTCGCCGATCTGCAGGGCCGCCGCCCGACCGGCCTCCAGGTACGCGGTCGCGGCGTCCGTTTCGCCCTGCTTGATGGCGATGTAGCCGTTCACCCAGAGGGCCTTGGCCCGAACCCGGGTCACGTCGGCGTCAAGGGCGAGTGCCCGATCCAGCCAGTACCGCCCTTCGGCCAGGAAGCCGCAGCCCACCCAGTAGAAGCACAGCGCCCCGGCCATCCGCAGGCCGGTCTGCGCCTCGCCGGGCGTGGTGAGGCAGTAGTCCAGGGCGGCGCTCACGTTGGCGTGCTCGCTGAGCAGGCGCGTGAAGATCTCCTTCTGGCCGGCGCCGAACCACTCCCGCTCGCACTGCTCGACCAGACGCAGATACCAGTCGCGGTGCCGTCCGCGCACATTCTGCTGCTCGCCCAGCTCACCGAGCCATTCCGAGCCGTACTCGCGCAAGGTGTCCAGCAGCCGGTACCGGACGTCCGCGCCGTCTCCGGTCCGCGAGAGGATCGACTTGTCGACGAGCCCCGCCAGCGTCCCCGGGACGCGATCCGCGGGCAGCACATCGTCGCTGCACACGTGTTCGACCGCCCGCTGATCGAAGTCCCCGGCGAAGACCGACAGCCGAGCCCACAGCAGCCGCTCCTGGCGCGTGCACAGCTCGTGGCTCCAGCCGACCGTCGTGCGCAGTGCGTCGTGCCGTGACACGTCCTGGGACACATCCGCGGTTCCGTCCACCAGCATCTCGAACCGGTCGTCCAGCCGATCCGACAATTGCTCCAGGGAGAGTCGCCGCAGCTGGCCGGCGGCGAGTTCCAGGGCCAGTGGAAGTCCCTCCAAGCGGTGACACAGCCGCACGACGGTACGCCAGTTGTCATCGCTGACGGCGAAGCCGCCCGTAGCGGCCGCGGCACGCTCCTCGAACAGGGTGACCGCCGCGGGCCGCGAAACCGTATCCGCCGTCTCCAGCGGCGCGAGTTTCAGCACCCGCTCACCGTTGACGCCGAGGGCCTGACGACTCGTGGACAACACGCGCAATCCGGGCGCCGCCTTCAGCAGGACCTCGACCACGCCCGCGCAGGCGTCCCGGAGGTGCTCGCACGTGTCCAGCACCAGCAGCAGCCGCCTGCCGGACAGGTGATCGGCCAGGACGTCGAGCTGCGGACGCGCGGTCTGGTCGACGACCCGCAGGGTGCGGGCGATCGCATGGCCCACGAGCGAGCCGTCCCGCAGGCCCGACAGGGGCACCACCCACGCGCCGTCACAGAACAGGTCCGCCAGTTCCCGCGCGGCCTCCAGCGCGACCCGCGTCTTGCCGACGCCGCCCACCCCGGTCACCGTCACCATGCGCCCGGTGCCGAACAACCCCCTGAGCTCGGCGAGCTCGGCATGCCGCCCGACGAGAGCGGTGCTCGGCTGGATGAGATTGCCTCTCCGCAGCACATCGGCCCCAGCCACGATCGCCTCATTCCCACGCGCCCGTCACGACGACGCACCACCTTACCCAAACGGCCTGCGACATTAAGGCATATTCGGAAATCGACCGCCGATCACGAAGAATCTGCCGGGGGCCGATGAGTACTGGGCGGGCCCGCGGTCTGCATTGTCGACTCACTTACCCGAAGGAGCGAGACAATGACCGTCCAGCAGAGCAGTGCCCCCGCCATCTCCCAGCGCCCGGCCATCCCCCTGTGGCGCATCGGCGTGCTCGCCTGCGTCGCCACCGCTGTGGCCACCACGGTCATCGCCGCTGCCGCAAAGTCGGCGGGCGTGCCAGTGGAGGTCGATGGAGAGCCGATCCCGCTGCTGGGCTTCACCCAGTTGACGCTGCTGTTCAGCGCGGTCGGCGTGGGACCTGACTCTCACAGGTCTAGTGCCCCGGTGGTGGGAGTTTGTTGAGGATGTCTCTGGCCTCGGCGGGGATGGTTGGTTCGGCGGTGATGTGGTGTTCGCCGATGGCGATCTCGACCGAGTGCAACGG
>NZ_JABXFD010000168.1 GCF_013372625.1 Actinomadura sp. BRA 177 | reverse complement strand
CGATCCAGGTCAGGCCGTGCTCGGAGATCAGTGGTGAGTCCAGGTCCGTGCCGGCCGCGTGGATGAACACCACTGCCGCGCGGCGGTCCAACTCGGCCCAGAAGGGGTCGAAGGCGGGATCGCCGAGAGTAATCAGCTCAAATCAGACGACCGCTCAAGGCTGACACGAACCTGCTTGGCCGGGGCTGTCCCCGGTGGCGCGCGCTGCGGCGGTTCAGGTCGGCGGTCCCGTCCGGTGGACGGCCGTGGCGGCGGCCCGGATGATGCGTGCGAGGTCCTCGTTGGTGCGAGTCTGGTCGCGGTCGGCGATGGCGTCGTAGGTCTCGAACGAGGTCAGTTGCCAGATCACGTCGACCGTCGCGTCGTCGGGGGTGTCGGTGAACCGGCGGAGCAGTTCGGTCAGGGCGGTGCGGCGCATCTCGTCGCGGCGGCGCAGCAGGCGCTCCAGGTCTTGGTCGAGGACGGCCATCCCGCGGAGTCTGCGCAGGACCGTCCGGTCGCTCGCCCAGAAGTGGCAGAACGTCCCGGCGAACGCGGCGAGGGCCTCGTCCGCGTCGGGTGCGGTGAAGGCGTCCGCCAAATCCATGCCCGCCCGGTCGGCGAGCGCGTCGAACAGCGCCTCCAGCAGGCCGGACTTGGATCCGAAGGCGTTGTAGACGCTCTGGCGTGACACGTCGGCCGCTTTGGCGACCGCGTCCACCGACAGTCGGGACTGCGCGGCGTCCGCCAGCAGGGCGCGGGTGGCGTCCAGGATCCGTTGCCGGGTCTCCTCGGCGGCGGCCCGGCGTTTGTCGGACCGGTACTCGCGCGGACTCATCCCCTTGACCACTCCTAAATTTGGATTTACTGTCTGTCCAAGTAATTCTAGCAGTACCGGCATCCGATGAGAAGGAGCAGGTTATGAGCATTGAACGGCCCTTGGACGGACGGGTCGCGATCGTCACCGGCGCGAGTCGGGGTATCGGCGCGGCCACCGCCCGCACGCTGCACGAGGCCGGGGCGGCCGTCGTCCTGGCCGCCCGGGACGGCGCCGCGCTGTCGGCGCTCGCGGCCGAGATCGGCGCCGCGGGCGGCCGCGCGCTGGCAGTGCCGACCGACGTGACGGACCCGGACGACGTCGAACGGCTCGTCCACCGAGCGGTCGGGGAGTTCGGGCGGCTGGACGCCGCGGTCAACAACGCGGCCGGGGGCGGTCACCCGCCCACGCCGCTGGCCGACGTCGCCGTCGCCGACTTCGACAGCGCGCTGACGGTCAACCTGCGCGGCGTCTTCCTGTGCATGAAGCACCAGATCCCCGCCATGCTCGACGGCGGCGGAGGCGCGATCGTGAACATGTCCTCCACGGCGGGACTGCAGGCGGTCGGCGGCCTGGCCGGCTACGTGTCGAGCAAGTTCGGCCTCATCGGGCTGACCCGGTCGGCGGCACTGGACTACGCCGAGACCGGGGTACGGATCAACGCGCTGGCCCCCGGACCGATCCACACCGAGCAGCTCGAGCGCGCCGGGGAACAGGCGCGGGAGGCGGCTGGACGGGCGATGCCCATGCGGCGGATCGGACGCCCCGGGGAGGTCGCGGAAGCGGCGGTGTGGCTGTGCTCGGACGCGGCGTCGTTCGTCACCGGCGTCACCCTCCCCATCGACGGCGGCAAGCTCGCCGGTAACGCCCCCTTCGGCCGCCGGCCTGAGCCGACCCCCGGACGCCCGTCCTGATGGAAGAGGCATACCGGGCTCTGAACTGTTGAGGGAAAGTCGCCGGCGTCCTGCGGTGCCGCGTTCCCGCTCGCAATCTGGTCCGCCGTCGCCTACGGGCGGCTGCGGCTCCTCGGGGTGACGGCTCCCGGGCCGGTGATCGCGCTGGCGGGCGGGGTGATGTCGGCGGTGGCGATGGCACTGTGCGGTGTGCTCGGATGGGCGGCGTCCCGCGCGGGCTCCCTGCAGAGCCCCGTGCTCGCCCGCACCCTGGCCGACCTGATGTTCGCGGCCGGAGGCCCTGCCCACGTGGTGGCGTTCGGACTGCTCCTCGCCGGCGTCGCGGTTCCGGCACTGCTCGTACGACTCGTGCCTACCGGGTTCGCCTGGTCCGGAATTGTGCTGGCCGCCGTTGCCGTCCTGGGAACGTTCGCGCTTCTGGACGACTCGCTGGGGATCGTGCTGCCCATCGCGCGGTTCGGTGGGCTGATCTGGCTGATCGCGGCGAGCGTGCTGCTGCCTCGCGAGCGTCCGAGAAGGAACCGGCCGCAGCCGATGGGGCCGCCCGGCGCCGAGCCCGTCCGAAGTGTCAAGGGATTCCTGGCGGCCGGAGGATGGCGACCGCGGATTCGGTGAAGTCGACGATCTCGGCGATGCGTAGCTCGGCCCGGCCGGACGTGTTCATCGGGTGGGCCGGCCTTCATCCGGGGCGCGGAGCAAGCTCGGACCTGGGCCGATCCGAGGTTTCGCCGAGTTGCCGGACGGCGAGTCGGGCGGCGGCGACGCCCACCTCAGCGAGCAATCCGGGTGCGGCGGACTGGTCCGTGGCCACGGCGAGGTCGCCGCCGCGGCGGACGGCCGGACGGTCACGCCATGTCGTCCCAGGCAGATCCAGGGCTCCGGTGCAGTGCGCGCGCAGGGCGCTGCGGCGCCACTCCACCGCTGCGCGCCAACCGGGCCAGGCCTGGTCGAGGAGGCGCTGTACCCGGTGTTCGGAGTCGCTTTTCCGTTCGCCGGGGGCGCACGCTGCGGAGATCTGGACGAGGTCATGCCCGGCAGGCGCCAAGGTGGAGTCGGCAAGGCTGTAGCGGGCGGCGTAGATCCGGTCATCGAGGTCCATGACCCGGAACCAGTCGGGGCCGCCGTCGGCCCGCAGGCCCAGGTCGATGGTCGCCACGCGGGCGCTGGGCCAGATGAGCGATGCGTCGCCGCTGAGCCGGCGTGCCGTGGCGAGGCTGGTGGCCACGATCGTCGGACCCGCGGGCAGCGCGGACATCCGCCTCCGGGCGCGTATCCGTACACCGAGGTCGGCGGCTCGCTCGGCGAGCACATCCACCAGGGTGGACCACCCGCCGGCCACGTACCGGGCGCCGCCGGCGAGCGACCGGCGAAGGCCCTGCCGGACGAACGCGGTGGAAAGCCGTCCCGGGTCGTGGTCGAAGGTGAAGATGAACGCCAAACCGATGATGGCTTCGGCCGTCTCGATGTCGACGTGCCGGAACAGCCAGGCACGGAACGTCTCCTGTACCGGCGCCTCGTCGGGCAGCGCGGCGATGGCGTTGCCGAGTTCGGCGGGCCACGGGCGCAACCGGCCTGCCACCTGGACGAGGTCGGGACGGCGCGGCGCCTCGACGATGGGCGGTGTAAGACCGCGGCGCTCCAGCCACGCCCACCAGGGCCCGTCCACATACATCGCGTGGGGACCGTCGTTGGCCCGGAAGGGCGCCGCCAGCGAGCGTGCCCGCCCGCCCGGCCGCGAGTGCGCCTCGACGAGGGTCACCCGGCGACCACGCTCGGCGGCCTCGATGGCGGCGGTGAGCCCGGTGACGCCCGCCCCCACGATCATCAGTTCTGCTTCCACTGGACACGCCTCTCCGTACGGTGTTCACCCCTCTGGAAAGTTGCAGGGAACCTTTGGAAGGTTCCGCATAACTTTCCTGGTGTGGATCCGGAGAACGTCGCGGCCGCTCAGCAGGGGGACGCGCTCGCACTGGACGGGCTTCTCGACGAGCTGGCCCCCTATGTCCGCCGGCTGTGCGCGCGGATCGCCCCTGCGACGGCCGACGACGCGACACAGGAGGCTCTGCTGGCGATCTTCCAGGGCCTGCCCTCGCTGCGCGCCCCCGAGGCGATCATGACCTGGGTCCGGTCGGTCACCGTCCGGACGGCCATCCGGCTCGCCCGCCGGCACGACCTCGAGGTCGCCACGGAGGAAACGGTCATGAACCGTCCGGCCCCTTCCCTCGAAGGGCTGGTCGACATCGACGACGCCCTGGCACGCCTGCCGGTTCCCCAGCGCGCCGTGCTGGTCCTGCGCACCCGAGAGGGGCTCAGCGAACAAGAGATCGCCACCACCTTGGGGATCCCGGCGGGCACAGTGAAGTCCCGGTTGCATCGAGCCCGGGCCGCGTTCCGGGAGGAGTGGGAAGCGTGAACGACCCCGCGGCGATGCCTGGTATCGACCCGATCGACCGGCTGGCCGTCCTCGCGGCCGCCCTGCCCGGCGCCGCCGTCCGGCAGCGCCGTATCGCCGCCTCCTTCGAGGCCGTGTGGCGGGTCATCGCGGACCTGGAACACACCCTTCCCCACTACGAACCCGGTGTCGCCGGCGTCCGCGTCATCGAACGGAGCGGGGAGAATCTGCGGCTACTGGTGCGGCACGCTTCTGACCGTGAGGACACGATGGACGCCCGGCTCCGGCCGGGATGGTGCCTCATGCAGTCCGACACGGTCGTCGTCGCCTTCGCCGCCCGTCGCCAAGGCGGCCGAACCCTCCTGGCGCATCTGGAACACCGGCGCACGCAGCCTGCGGAGCCCCACGCGACCGAGCCGTGCCCCGCCGCCCTCGCGAAGATCGACCAGGAACTCCGAACGATCGAAAAGCTCGCCACCTCATGAAGAGCGTCGAGTCGTTTATTCGATGCGTTACTGCACGTCCCGTGATGGGCTGCGTCGATGAGCAAGCCGTCCCTGCGTGACCGTATCGAGCAGTACTACGCCACCGTGCCGCTGCTGTTCGCCGAAGCCGAGACGTTCGGCCCCCTATGCCTTTTCGTACGGAAGAATGCGGGTGCCCCGTACTACGGCGGCCCGAGCCACGCCCGCCCCACCTCGGCAGGCGGCCACGTGTCACCCTCTGCCGCCGACATCGACCTGGTGCGCGCCCGCCAGCGCGAGCTCGGCGTGCCGGAGGCTTTCGAGTGGCTCGCCGAAGTCACGCCATCGCTGCGCGGCCGCATCGAGGCAGCGGGGCTGCCGGTGGCTGAACGCCCGCTGATGATCCTCGACCCACTCCATCAGCTGCCCCCGCAGCCCCTTCCAGCCGGCGTCACGATCCGGGCCGTGGACGCTGACGACCCCGCCCTGCCCGAGGTAATGGCTCTCCCCGAGCTGGCGTTTGCGGACGAGGGCACGGAGGTGGGTTCGGCGGGCCATGCGGAGCTGGCGGCAGTGGCCGAAGAACTCAGCGCGGACGGTGCAGCCGCGACGGTCCGCGCCTCGCTCCGCGCCGGCCACAAGGTGCTCGTCGCCGCGTTCGCCCCGGACGGCACCCCGCTTGCCGCGGGCCACTATCACCCGGTGAACGGCACCACCGAGATCGGCGGAGTCGGCACCCTCCCCGCCGCTCGCCGCCAGGGGCTCGGCGCTGCCGTCACGGCGGCCCTGGCCGCCCATGCTCGCGAGCACGGCGTGGCAACCGTCTTCCTCGCCTACGCCGAGGAGGCCGTCGCGCGGATATACGCCCGACTGGGCTTCCGGCCGGCCGGCACCACCCTGCTGATCGCCAACCAGCCGGCCCGCGGTCAGTAGGTCAGGGGGCTGGGAACAGAGCGTCAGCCATTGCGCCTGGCTGCGGTGGGGCCCACGGCAACCGACATCACTGCAGCTCAGGGCTGGGTTCTGGCGCGGGGCTCGATGAGTTCGCAGGGAAGGGGCGGGAAGAGGATGCGGTTCACTGCAGCGGATCGGCCGCTTCTGGCGACGCTGCTGCACCGGTTGCGTCTCGTGGCGTTGCGGCGGATTCGGTTGCTGGTACGGCCGACACGGTCTTGCGCTGGCACCGCGACCAGGTCACCGGCAGGCACGCTGCGCGCTCGAAACACAAACGTCCGGGCCGTCCACCGACCGTCCGTTCCATCCGGCCGCTGGTACTTCGCCTGGTGCGGGAGAACCTGAACTGGGGCTACCACCGGTTGCACCCTGAGTTGCTTGTGCTCGGTGTCAAGGTGGCCGCCTCCACCGTCTGGGAGATTCTCAAGGACGCAGGCATCGACCCCGGCGCCCAAGCGTGCCTCCACTACCTGGCCGAGGCGCGGCTGGCGTGTGACTTCTTGGAGACGGTGACCCTCACCGGCGCCCGAATGTACGTGCTGGCGTTCATCGAGCATCACACCCGCCGGATCCGGCTTCTGGGCGCCACCGCCCCACCCGAACGCAGCGTGGGTGACCCAGGCGGCCCGGAACCTGGTCCTGGACCTTGAGGACGCCGGCTGCCGGGCACGGTCCCTGATCCGCGACCGCGATGGCAAGTTCCCTGACCTGTTCGACGCCGTCCTGGCCGATGCCGGCATCTGGGTGCAGACCTGCCGCCGTGAGCTCTTGGACCGCACGTTGATCTGGAACCAGCGGCACCTGCTCCACGCGCTCCGCGAGTTCGAGGCCTTCTACAACGAGCATCGCCCGCATCAGGGCATCGCCAACGCCCGCCCGTTGAAGCCGCTGCCTCCACCGATCACGGAACCAGACGAGATCGCCCACCTGAACATCCGGAAACAGCCCCAAGAGGCCGAGCACGCCCAAGACCGAAAGTCAGCTTCCCGTCCGTCGAGGTGACCCCCAGCGTTCCCTCGGTCGTGGGAGATGGAGGATAGGTACGGGGGTGACCAGTCGGATATGAGACCGGGGGGCATGCGGGTGAACTGGACGCCACGGGTGTAGCGCGGTGGCTTGCTACTAACGAGTACGTTAGCGGATGATCTTGCTTGGATCGGTCTTGGGTGGGCTGATGCGGCGGCTTGGTGAGCACCGAACGCTGGTCTTTGAGTGGGGGCTCAGCCGAGTTTGGGGGTGGCGCGGTCGATGATGGGGGACAGGTCCAGGCCCGCCGGGAGGGTGCCGAAGGCGGTGCCCCAGTCGCCGGCCAGGCGGGTCGCGCAGAAGGCGTCGGCGACGGCCGGGTGGCCGTGCCGGACCAGCAGGGACGCCTGCAGCGTGAGGGCCATGCGCTCGACGATGCGGCGGGCGCGCAGCTCGATGGTCTCCAGGTCGGCGAGGGACGTCTTCACCTCGCGGACGGCCGCGTCCAGGCGAGGGTCGGCCCCGGCGGCGCGGTCTACTTCGGTGAAGAACGCCTCAACGGTCTGCGGCTCCTTCGCCATGGCCCGCAGGACGTCCAGCGCCGCCACGTTGCCTGAGCCCTCCCAGATGGAGTTGAGGGGGGACTCGCGGAACAGGCGGGGCATGCCGGAGTCTTCGACGTAGCCGTTGCCGCCCAGGCATTCGAGGGACTCGGCGGCGTGCGTCGGCCAGCGCTTGCAGATCCAGTACTTGCTGATGGCGAGGGCGAGGCGCTTGAAGGCGGTCTCGGAGGCGTCGCCGCGCACGGAGCGGTCGGTGGCGCCCGCGAGGCGCAGCATCGTGGTCGTGGCGGCCTCGGACTCGATCGCCAGGTCGGCGAGGACGTTGCGCATCAGCGGCTGGTCGATCAGGTACTTGCCGAACGCCTTGCGGTGCGCGGCGTGGTGCGCGGCGGTCGTGACGCCGTACCGCATTCCGGCCGCCGCGCCGATCACGCAGTCGAGCCGGGTCATGTTGACCATCTCGATGATGGTGCGGACCCCACGGCCCTCGTCACCGACCCGCCAGGCGACCGCGTTCTCGTACTCCACCTCGGAGGACGCGTTGGACTTGTTGCCGAGCTTGTCCTTCAGGCGCATCAGGCGGAGCGGGTTGAGGGTGCCGTCCGGGAGGACGCGGGGGACGAGGAAGCAGGTCAGGCCCTCTGGTGCTTGGGCCAGGGTGAGGAACACGTCGCACATCGGGGCGCTGGTGAACCACTTGTGGCCGACGAGGCGGTAGGTGCCGTCGGGCTGGGGTGCGGCCTGGGTCGTGTTGGCGCGGACGTCCGAGCCACCCTGCTTCTCCGTCATCGACATGCCGGCGAGTAGGGCGTTCTTGGTGAGTGGGGCGCGCAGGCCGTAGTCGTACTCGGGTTTGGCGAGGAGCGGCTCGTATTGGGCGGCCAGTTCGGGGGACTGGCGCAGGGCGGGGACGGCCGCGTACGTCATTGAGATGGGGCAGCCGTGACCTGCGTCGACGCGCCAGGTGTAGAACTTCGCGGCGCGGGCCACGTGGGCGCCCTCGCGAGGGTCGGCCCAGGCGGAGCCGTGCAGGCCGTGCGTCACCGCGACGGTCATCAGTTCGTGCCACGCCGGGTGGAACTCGACCTCGTCGATCCGGTGCCCGTAGCGGTCGTGCGTGCGCAGGACGGGCGGGTTCTCGTTCGCGAGGCGGCCCCAGTCCTGGGCCTCCTCGGTGCCCGTGAGGCGGCCCAGTTCGCGCACCTCGGGCTCGGCCCAGCCCGCGCCCTCGCGCGCCAGCCCGTCCAGCAGGACGGCCTCGTCGGCGACGTCGTGCCCGGTGAGCGGGGGAACCTGATTGACCACCTCGTGCGTCACCCTGCCGCCTTCCCACGTCCGCTGCGTTGCCCCGCAGGATACAGAACCTCGTTCGGGCAAGGGATGATCATGCCTGGACCTGGGCCGGACGTCCATCCTCCTGAAGTGGTGGGACGATCTCGTCCCCCCGGCGGATTGTCGGGCTCCGGCGGGGGCATACCTTCGAAATATGAGTCAGTCCACCCCGCAGCCTGAGCGGTCCTGCCACGGCCGTCCGCCGGCCCGGCGGCAGGACGCCCACCCCGTGCCCGACCCCGTCGACATCACGACCGCACCGGATACCGTCCGGGCGTCCGACGCCGAGCGGGAGGCCGTCGTCGAGCGGCTGCGGATCGCCTCCGTGGAGGGACGGCTCACCTTCGAGGAGCTGACCGAGCGCACGGAGGCCGCCTACGCGGCCGTGAGCCGCGGCGACCTGGAGCACATCACCGCCGACCTGCCCGGCATGGGCGCCCCCGGCGCCAACCCCGCGCCCGTCCAGACCAAGCGCAGGTTCAGCGCCGTCATGGGCGACTGCAAGGAGCGCATCGCCGGCCGCATCGACGGGCCCCTGGAGGCCGTGTCGGTGATGGGCGACGTCGAGCTCGACCTGCGCGGCGCGCAGGTGACGACCGGCGAGGTCCTCATCACGGCGACCGCCGTCATGGGCGACGTCAAGATCATCGTCCCGGACGGGGTCAGCGTCGAGCTGTCCGGCCACAACTTCCTCGGCGACCGGAAGGTCAACGTCCGCGACCCCCATCCCGGCGCCCGCGTCCCCGTCGTCCGGGTCAACGCGACCGCCGTGATGGGCGACATCAAGATCGTCGACGACGAGCACCACGCGCCCGTCCGCCGCGCCATCGCCGAGTGGTGGCGCGACCGCAAGTAGCGGTCAGCGGCTGTCGTCGCCGCGCTCGGCCTCCTCGACGCCGGCCTCGTCCGGCGCAAGCGTGTCCGGGTGCTCGTACCGGACGCCGGGCGTGCCCGTGCCGCTCGTCTCCTCACCGTCGCGCTCAATAGGCCGAGCGGAGCTCGTCGATTGATCGGTGGTGGGTGGAGGCTGGCGGACGGTGCGGCCGCGGCCGTCGGAGCGCTCGTTGACCGGGGCGAACTCGCGGTCGTGTGTCTCTTCGGGCTCGTGGCCGAGATCCTCGCGCTTCATGGCACCCCGCATACCCGGCCGCCGGGACACGAATCGGCGCCTCGTTGAGTTGCGGCGTGTTGTTCTTATGCGTAACCGCACAACAACAACATGCCGCAAGTGAACGCGCTAGACGGCGGTGGCGGTGCGGGGCGTCTCGCACGCCTCTTCGTAGCGGTGGACGATCAGGTCTGCCACCTCTGGGGCGGCGCCTAGGGCGGGGGAGACCGTGGACGCGCCGGCGGCCTGGGTTTCCTTGCGGACCTTGTCGGTGAAGTAGCCCGGTGCCAGGAAGTAGGACGCCACCGCGACGCGGGGGGCGCCCGCCTCCAGCAGGGCCGACACGGCCTCGCCCGGTTTCGGGCCGGTCGCCGACGCGTACGCCGGGACGGCGTCCCACCAGCCGCGCGACCGCCACTCGCGGGCGAGGCGGGCGATCGTGGCGTTGGCGGACGCGTCGCTGGAGCCCGCCGAGACCAGGACGACCGCCGTGTCCGGGTCGCCGGGTTCGACGCCCGCGTCCGACAGGCGGCGTTCCAGGGCCTTCATGAGGAGCGGGTGCGGGCCGAGGGTGCCCGCAGTGCGCATGTGCAGGCGGGGGTGGCGGGCGCGCACCCGGTTCAGGACGCCCGGGAGGTCCGTTTTGCTGTGGTAGGCCGCGGTGAGGAGGAGGGGGAGCACGACCGCATCGGTCAGGCCGGCCAGCACCTGGTCGGGGGCCGGCGGGCCGTGGTCGAGGAAGGCGGCGTGCACGGGCACGCCGGGGCGGCGTGCCCGGACGGCGTCCAGGAGGGCGGCGACGGTCGCGGCGGCGCGCGGGTCCCGGCTCCCGTGCGCCACCGCCACGACGGGAACGCTCACAGGTGGATGCCGCATTCGGTCTTGCCCAGCCCGGCCCACCGGCCGCTGCGCGGGTCCTCGCCGGGCGCGACCGGGCGGGTGCACGGCTCGCAGCCGATCGAGGGGTAGCCGTCGTAGTGCAGCGGGTTGACGATGACCCCGTTGTCCTCGATGTAGTTGTCCATGTCGTCCTGGGTCCAGTCCAGGATCGGGTTGACCTTGACCATGCCGCGCCGGCGGTCCCACTCGACGACCTTCCGGTCGCGGCGGCTCGCGGTCTCGTCCCGGCGGATGCCGCTGAACCAGGCCATGTAGCCCTCCAGCGCGCGGCCGAGCGGCTCCACCTTGCGCAGGTGGCAGCACAGGTCCGGGTTGCGGCCGTGCAGCCGGGGGCCGAGCGCGGCCTCCTGCTCCTCGACCGTCCGGGACGGGGTGACGTTGATGACGTTCACCGGGTAGACGGCCTCGACCGCGTCCCGGGTGCCGATCGTCTCGGCGAAGTGGTAGCCGGTGTCGACGAACAGCACGTCGATGCCGGGCTTCACCTTCGACACCAGGTGGATCAGCGCCGCGTCCGACATGGACGAGGTGAGGCAGATCCGGTCGCCGAACGTGGCGGCGGCCCAGCGGATGACCTCCAGCGTGGGCGCGCCCTCCAGCGCGGCGGAGGCCGATTCGACGATGTCTTCGAGGTCAAGGGTAGGTCTGTCGGTCTCCAGAAGAGTCACCGAGGGATCTCCTTGCTCGCGGTGTGGGGAGCTCCGACACCGAGGAATTTCAACGTGAAGGATCGGAGGCAGTCGGGGCAGAACCAGGAACCGTGCTCTTCGCGCGGTTCCAGGTTCTCCTCGCCGCAGTACGGGCAGTAGAACGGCGCCATGCGCTCGCTCACTTGAGGTCGGCCTCCTCGGCGCGCTGCACCCAGTCGGCGAAGACCTCGCCCTCGGTGCGCTGCTCGTCGAACTTCCGGACGACCCGCTCGACGTAGTCGGTCAGCCCGGACGAGGTGGTCTTCAGCCCGCGGACCTTCTTGCCGAACGAGGCGCCGAGCCGCCCGCCGAGGTGGACCTGGAAGCCCTCCACCTGGTCGCCGTTCTCGTCCACGACCAGCTGGCCCTTGAGGCCGATGTCGGCGACCTGGACGCGGGCGCAGCTATTCGGGCAGCCGTTGATGTTGACGGTCAGCGGCTGGTCGAAGTCGGGGAGCCGCTTCTCCAGCTCGTCCATCAGGTCCATGGCGCGCTGCTTGGTGTCGACGATCGCGAGCTTGCAGTACTCGATGCCGGTGCACGCCATCATGTGCCGCCGGAACGTGGACGGGCGGGCGTGCAGGTCGTGCTCGGCGAGCGCCTCGACGAGCGCCTCGGTGTTCTCCTCCGGCACGTCCAGGATGATCATCTTCTGTTCGAGCGTCGTGCGGACGCGGCCCGAGCCGTAGCGGTCGGCCAGCTCGCCGATGACGCCGAGCAGCTCGCCGTTCAGCCGGCCCACGCGGGGCGCGAACCCGACGTAGAAGTTCCCGCCCTGCTGCGGGTGGACGCCGAGGTGGTCGCGGTGGACGTCCGGGGCGGCCGGCTCCGGGCCGTCCGGCAGCGCGTACCCGAGGTAATCCTTCTCCAGCACCTCGCGGAACTTCTCCGCGCCCCAGTCCTTCATCAGGAACTTCAGCCGGGCGCGGCTGCGCAGCCGCCGGTACCCGTAGTCGCGGAAGATCGAGGTGACGCCGTGCCACACCTCGTGGGCCTGCTCGGGCTTGACGAACACGCCGAGGCTCTTGGAGAACATCGGGTTGGTGGACAGGCCGCCGCCGACGAACAGCTGGTAGCCGGTCTCGCCCTGCTCGTTCACCACGCCGACGAACGCGATGTCGTTGATCTCGTGGACGGTGCAGTGCGAGGTGCAGCCCGACAGCGCCGTCTTGTACTTGCGCGGCAGGTTGGAGAACTCGGGGGAGCCGATGTAGCGGTCGTGGATCTCGCGGAGCTGCGGCGTCGAGTCGATCACCTCGTCGGCGGCGATCCCGGCCAGCGGGCAGCCGATGATCGTGCGCGGCACGTCGCCACACGCCTCGGTGGTGTGCAGCCCGACGGCGGCGAGCGCGTCCCAGATCGCGGGGACGTCCTCGATGCCGACCCAGTGCAGCTGGATGTTGTGCCGGTTGGTGATGTCGGCGGTGCCGCGCGCGTAGTTGCGGGAGATGTCGGCGATCGTGCGCAGCTGCGGACCGCTGAGCTGGCCGCCGTCGATGCGGATCCGCATCATGAAGTAGCGGTCCTCGAGCTCCTCGTCCGACAGCGCGCCGGTCCGGCCGCCGTCGATGCCGGGCCGCCGCTGGGTGTACAGGCCCATCCAGCGGAACCGGCCGCGCAGGTCGGACGGGTCGATCGAGTCGAACCCGCCCTTGGAGTAGACGTCGATGATGCGGCGGCGGACGTTCAGCCCGTCGTCGTTCTTCTTGTTCTCCTCGGTGGCGTTCAGGGGTTCGCGGTAGCCGAGGGCCCACTGGCCCTCGCCCTTCTTGCGCTTGATCGCGGGTGGCACGGCGCGCGTCCTCATCTGTTGGTCGTGAGGGACGCGTAGCGCACCGGCAGTCCTGGACGGCCGGCTCAACGCTGAGCAGGGTCAAGTCAAAGGCGACACCGATGCACCACGCGCCCGCTGAGCAGGGGGCGTGGTCGGGGCGTCACCGACAGATCGCGCTGCGGACGCGCTGGAAGTCCACGTGGCGGCGCTTGGCCAGCAACGGGTCCGCGGCAGTCATACTCGAACTCTGACACGACGTCTCGCGCACTGTCCAGTTACGTCCGGCATGCGGACGCGTGATATGCGTCATCCCTGCCGCCGCCAGTTCACCGGCGGCTCGGCGTTCGCGCCGGTCGGACGGCCGGAGCGGCGCCGCTCCTCCGGCGTGGCGGGCGGCGGGAGATGCTGGCAGTCGCACCAGGATCCGCCGCGGCACTCCTCGTGGCGGCGCTCTCGGCAGGACGCGCAGATCATGCCTCCATTGTCACCCATGGAGGCAAACGCACGCTGTGATGATCATGGTCCGGGCGACGTTCCGATCCGTCCAACCGGGTATGGGCACAGGGATGGGCGGGGGAGCGGCCCCGGGGCGCGACGATCCGGCGGGGGAGGCGATCGGCACGCGACTCGCGGAGCGGACCACTGAAATGGGCGGTGCGGCATGTTCCGGGCGCGTAACGCTCTACCGTGGGGCGGTGTGACGACCGTCTCCGACGCCGAGGGCGTCCCCTCGGCCGGGGACTCCGACTCCGAACGGGACCCGCGCGGCCCCCGCTCGCGGTTGCCCCGCCGGCTGCTCGCGCGCACCCGGTCGGCCGCGCGCACCGCGGCCGGGGTCTGCTGGCTGCTGGTCAAGGGCACCGCGGTCGGCGCGTTCCGCTACCGGGTGACCGGCCTGGCGGCCGAGGCCGCGTTCTTCGCGCTGCTGTCGCTGCCGCCGCTCGTGATCGGGCTGATCGGCACGATGGGCCACCTGCGCGGCCTGTTCGGCGCCGACACCGTGCAGGAGGTCCGCACCTGGGCGATCGAGCAGGCGGGGACGGTGCTGACCGGCCCGGCGGTCGACTCCGTCGTCATCCCGCTGATCGACGACGTGATCCGGGGCGGCAGCCCCGACATCGTGTCCGTCAGCTTCCTGCTCTCGCTGTGGGCGGGGTCGCGGGCGACGAACGTCTACGTCGACACGATCACCATCGCCTACGGGCTGTCCGGTGTCCGCGGGGTGATCCGCACCCGGACGCGCGCCTTCGTGCTGTACCTCATCGGGCTGCTGGTCATGCTGGTCGTCATCCCGATGCTGGTGGCCGGGCCGGCGCTGGTGCGGCAGGCGCTGCCGGAGAGCGCCGAGGCCGTCCAGGCGCTGTACTGGCCGGTCGTGGTGAGCCTGTCGATCGTCTTCCTCGCGCTGCTCTACCACGTGAGCGTCCCGGTGCGGACGTCCTGGTGGCGCGAGGTGCCCGGCGCCGTGCTGGCGCTGCTGATCTGGATCATCGGGAGCGCCGGCCTGCGGCTCTACCTGGCCGGATCGCTGAGCGGCGTGTCGGTGTACGGGTCGCTCGCCGCCGCGATCGCGGTGCTCGCTTGGCTGTACGTGGCGGCGCTCGCGGTGCTGATCGGGGCCGCGCTGAACGCCGAGATCGACCGGCGGTGGCCGTCCGGCGACACCGCCCGTGCGCGCGCCGTGCGGGAGAAGCAGGGCGACCAGGTGCCGCGTGACCTGGGGGCGACGGGTAAAAACAAACCCGAATCCGGCTCTGAATAGGTCAAACATGTCGTAACCTCGCGTGTCATGACCCCCCGTGAGGAGCCGCGCCGGCTGCGCACCGTGACCGGCACGATCGCGACGTCGGACATCACCGGGCCGGTGCTCTCCCACGAGCACCTGCAGATGGACCTGCGCTGGCCGGCCCGTCCCCAGCTGGTCGGCTCCGACCCCGGCCGCTGGCTGGACGAGGAGAAGTCCGTCCAGCGGGAGCTGTCCACGCTGCGCAAGGAGCACGGCCTCGGCCTCGTCGTCGACCTGACGTGCTCGGGCATGGGCCGCAACGCCGCCGCGCTCGCCCGGATCAGCGCCGGCGCCCGGGTGGCCGTGGTCGCCGGGACGGGCGTGTTCACCGAGCCGTTCCACCCGGCGTTCGTCCGGGAGACCCTGGCCGCCGGGACGGGACCCGAGGGGCCCACGGGCGTCGAGCGGCTCGCGGAGCGGCTGCTCGCCGAGGTCGGCTTCGGCATGGACGGCACCAACTGCCTGCCGGGCGTCATCGGCGAGATCGGCACCTGGGGCGAGGCGCCGACCGAGACCGAGGAGCTGTGCCTGCGCGCCGCCGCGCGGGCGGCCCGCTACTCCGGCCTGTCCGTCGCGACCTACGGCCGGGCGGGCCTCGCCCAGCTGGAGATCCTCACCGCCGCCGGGCTGTCCCCGGACCGGGTCGCGGTCGGCCAGCAGGACCGGGTGGACGACCCCGGCCAGCACCGCAAGATCGCCGAGACGGGCGGCTACGTGTCGTTCGGCACGCTCGGCCTCGCCGGCGAGGACCGGGCCGCCGTCGGCCGCCGCGTCCGCTGCGTGCTGGACCTGCTGGAGGCCGGGCACGCCGACCGGGTGCTGCTCAGCGCCGGCGTCTCCCGGATGGCGCAGATCGGCCGCTACGGCGGCGCCGGCTTCGGGTACCTCTTCGAGACGTTCCTGCCCGCGCTGCGCGCCGCGGGCGCCGATGACGGCACCCTGGACGCGATCCTGCGCGACAACCCGCTGAGGTGGCTCACGGGGGCGTGAGTGGGTAGGGGGACCCCGGAAGGGGGTGTTCCCCATGTCCCGGAACAGATCCGCGCGGGAGGACTTCCAGCAGGCGGAGACCGTCCGGCTTCCTTACACCGACCGCGCCGAGGCGGGCCGTGTGCTCGCCGAGCGCCTCGTCCCCCTGGGGCTTGAGGGGGCGGTCGTCCTCGCGCTGCCGCGCGGCGGCGTCCCCGTCGGCTACGAGATCGCGAAGCGGCTCGGCTCGCCGCTCGACGTCCTGGTGACCCGCAAGATCGGGTATCCGCCGCAGCCCGAGCTCGGCGTCGGGGCGATCGCCGAGGGCGGCTCCCCGGTGTTCGATGGCGAGCTGCTGGCCCGGCTCGGGCTCCGCGAGGACGAGCTGGCCGGCACGGTCGCGGCAGAACGCGCCGAACTGGACCGCCGCGTGGCGGCCTACCGGCACGGCCGCGCGCTGCCCGAGGTCGCCGGGCGCCCGGTGGTCGTGGTGGACGACGGGCTGGCGACCGGCGGCACCGCCGCGCGGGCGCGGGCCGTCCCGGCTGGTGCTGGCGGTGCCGGTGGGCGCCGCGGAGACCGTCCGCGCGCTGGCGGACGAGGTGGACGACATGGTCGTCCCGGCGGCGCCGTGGGAGTTCCGCGCCGTCGGCCAGTGGTACCGCGACTTCGACCAGCTGACCGACGCCGACGTGACCGCCTGGCTGGAGCGGGCCGGCCGCGCCGCGGGCGGGGGCCCGTTGTGAGCCGGCGCACAAGAATGGCACGTGCGAATTTCGATGAATGGGTCACATCGCGCGGTCGTTTGCGCTAAAGGCATCTCGGGAGGAATGTCGTGGTGCGATGTAACCCCGCTGTGATGCAGATGTGACCGCGCGCCCTGACCCGGCCGGGCGGGGCCGGGCCCGGGCAACGCAAACGGCCCCGCGGGGCGGGGCCGTGTCGTTTTCTGGTGGCGTGCCGGGGATCGGACTGGGAGCGTTTCGGCGGCCTTCGTACTCGCTTAGGCGGCGTTGGCGCGGCGCATCCGGCGACGGCGCTCGGACGCGCGCTCGTCCTCGTTCAGACCGCCCCACGTGCCGTACTTCTCGGGCCTGGAGACCGCGTAGTCCAGGCACTCCGTGCGGACCGGGCAGCCCATGCAGATCTGCTTGGCCTTGCGCTCGCGGATCTCGCGCTCGGGCTGGCGCTCGCCGTCGGGACCGAAGAAGAGGACGAGGTCTTCCCCCCGGCACGCCGCGGCGTCCTGCCAGCCCCAACTGGGACGAGGGAGGTTTGCCTGCCGACGTACCTGAGCCATGGAACACCCACCTTGATTGGTTTCGAACAAAATCGGGACATGGACGCTCGACGTACTTCGAGTGACATGAGTCAGAAGCGCCGAATGTTCCAACGTCTGGAGTTGCCGCTCTGTTCCCCGTCCGGTCACTCCGGAAACCTGGGGACGTGCGACAGGGAGACCCTCGAATGGGGCCTCATGGAGATTACACGAGGGCGGCCTCGTTGAGAAGGGTGAGTTCCCTAACAACATGGGTTCGCAGGTTCTCCCCGCAGTCCGGGCCGCAGGGATCGGACTGCTCGACCGCCTCCACGGTCACCCGGTAACGGCTCTGCCGCGCGAGAACGACCGCTTCGTACCGGGATGTCCCGGTGACCGATTCCACCGTCACCTCGTCCACCCCGAGGACGCCGGTGTGCGCCCGGGCGAAATGCTCCGCCGCCTGCGCCGGCTCCGGGATGCCGGCCCGCCCGCGCAGCCGGTCGAGGACGACCTCGCCCCGCAGGTAGGCGTCCACCGCTCGCACGGCCTCGGTCTCGCCGAGGTCGCCATAGGAGAAGCCGTGGGGAAGACACACCAAATTCGCCGCAAATCGGTCGCCACCGACATGGGTGGTTTCCCATACGAGGGGATCGAAACGCGCGGCGAGGCCGCGGGCCAGCGGCGCACCGGTCCGGGCGCAGCAGGCGTTGTGCCGCCCGTGCGTGCAGACCAGCAGCACCGGCTCGGCCACCGGCTCGCCGAGACCGGGCGACCGGCCGGCGGCGAGCGCGGCCAGGTCGAGCGCGGCCAGCTCCGCCGGGTCGGCCAGCTCGCGCCCCTCCAGCCGGACCTCGCCGCCGCGCGAGTACGCGGCGTAGACCTGGATCGGCGGGGTGCCGCGGCGGCGCCCCGGCCGCCGGATGAGCTGCGGCCGGACGCCCGCCTTCTTCGCCGCGCGCACCGTGCCGGCCACCGGGTCGGAGGCGGGCAGGCCGGTGACGTTCTCCGGCCAGGGGCCGGGGTGCTCGACGAGAAGCCAGGCGCGCGCCTTCGTGGTCGCGGTCGCCAGGCACGGCCGCTCGCCCGTGTGGCTGCCAAGGCAGTGCCCGCAGCCCTTACCGCGCGTCAAGTGATCCCCCCGGTCGATCTTCAATCGATTAGGTAAGGGTAACCTAACGGCCCCTCGTCAAACCAGGAGGGGTGTTCAACCAGGGGTGACAGAGGCCACAAGCACGGGGTCTCAGTGCAGGGCCGCGCGGGGCAGGAGCGCCTCGGCGGCGGGCAGTGCGGCCGCCCGGTCGGCGGCGACGAGCCCGATCCGGGTGCGGCGGTCCAGCAGGTCGCCCGCGTCGAGGGCGCCCTCGTGCCGCACGGCCCAGGCCAGCTCCGCCCCGGTCACGGGCAGGTTCGGCAGCACGGGCTCCAGCAGGGCCGGGTCCTCCCCGCCCAGCGCGGCCAGCAGCGGCGCCTCGGTCCCGTACCGGTGGACGAGGCGGGACGGCGCGTCGAGAGCGTCCAGCCTCGTCCACCGGTACGGGACCTGTCTCTTATACCCACGTCC
>NZ_JABXFD010000651.1 GCF_013372625.1 Actinomadura sp. BRA 177 | reverse complement strand
TGGCTACTCCTGCGTTTTCGTCGGCGGCGTAGATTGTGTATAAGGGGCCACCGCACGGCATCGCGCTCGGCGCCGACCCCAGCGCCACCCACAGGGCGGCGGTGGCGCGGAGCGCGATGCCGGGCGGGGTGCGGCCGGGCGCCGGCAGCGGGTGCTCGTGGAGGCGGCCGTCGGGGGTGACGCGGCCGACGTGCGCGGTGCCCCGCTCGGTGAACCACAGGTCCCCGCCGGGCCCGGCGGTGATGGCGTGCGGGCGCGCGCCCGGGTCGGGCAGCGGGAACTCGGTGACCTTCCCGTCGGTGGTGATCTGCCCGACATGGCCCGCGCCGGCGCCGGTGAACCACAGCGCGCCGTCCGGCCCGGCGGTGATGCCCTCCGGCGCGGAGCCCTCGGTGGGCAGCGCGTGGACGGTGACGTCGCCGTCCGCCGCGATCCTGCCGATGGCGTTGCCCCGCCGGAGGGTGAACCACAGCGCCCCGTCCGGCCCGGCCGTGATCATGGACGGTTCCGTGCCGTCGCCGGGCAGCGGGAACTCGGTGATCCGCCCGCCGGTGGTGATGCGGCCGATGCGTCCGGTGCGGGCCTGGGTGAACCACAGGGCGCCGTCGGGCCCGGCCGCGATCCCGCACGGGCCGCAGCCCTCGGGCGCCGGGAACGCGGTGACCTCGCCGCTCGTGGTGATCCGGCCGATCGCGTGGGACGCGGTGAACCACAGCGCGCCGTCGGGTCCCGCCGTGATGACCGCCGGGCCGGCGGGGGAGGGGCCGTGCAGGGCCGGGGCGCCGTCCGGGGCGAGGCGGCCGATCCGGCCGGCGCCGCGGAGCGTGAACCACAGCGCGCCGTCGGGTCCCGCCGTGATGCCGCACGGGCCGGCGTCCGGGCCGGAGACCGCGTACTCCCTGATCGTGGCATGCGAACCTTGCGGCATGGATCGTCCCCCCTCGTCCCTCATCAGCTGTTTCCGCCCGGCGGCGAGGTTAACGCAACCGGTGTTGCGTTAGAGTGGGGGCGTGAGATCCGTCCGACGCCGCAGGGGCAACCGGTGACCGGTGCGGAGCCCGGGACCGTCCGGCCCGGCGGCCGCACCGCGCGGGTGCGCGACGCCGTCCGGGACGCGACGCTCGCCGAACTCGCCGAGCACGGCTACCCCGGCCTCACCGTCGACGGCGTCGCGGCCCGCTCCGGCGTGCACAAGACCACCGTCTACCGGCGCTGGGGCGACGCCGACGGCCTGATCGCCGACGTGCTCGGCCGCGCCGCCGCCGAGCCGTGGCCCGTCCCCGACACCGGCACCCTCGCCGGCGACCTGCGCGCCCTCGCCCGGCTCGTGCTGACCGGCCTCACCGACCCCGCGCAGGGGCCCGTCACCCGCGCGTTCGTGCTGGCCGCCGCGCACAGCGCCGACGCCGCCCGCGCCCTGCACGCCTTCTACGCGCGGCGCCACGAGCAGTCCGCCGCCATCGTCGAACGCGCGGCCGCGCGCGGCGAGGTCCCGGCCGGCACGGACCCCGCCGAGGTCGTCCGCGCCGCCGTCGCGCCCCTGTACCAC
>NZ_JABXFD010000410.1 GCF_013372625.1 Actinomadura sp. BRA 177 | reverse complement strand
GGGGGTTGCGCTGTCCTCTTCGTCGGCGGCGTCAGAGGTGTATAAGGGGCAGCCCCCAAAGCCTGCAAAGGAGCCGCAACCCCCAAAGGAGTTGGAGACCGCGCAGGGGCTAAGACCCCCAAAGCGGGAGCGGGGGTGAGCGGTGTTGGTGTGGGGTTTGAGGGGTTGTCGTTTCGGCGGGGTGGGTTTGAGTTGCCTGTTCCTCGGCAGCCTGTGCTTGTCAGGGCGTTCAACGTGTTGCGGCAGTACGACGAGTCGGAGGCGTGGCGCGCATGGGACGATCTGCGCGCGCGCCTGGCACCCACGGGCGTCCTCATCGAAGGGACGTGCGACGAGATCGGGCGGCGCGCGGTCTGGGTGACCCTCACCAAAGACGGTCCCCAGACCATTACGTTCGCGGCCCATCTGCGCTCGCTGGAACGTCCGTCCGTGCTGGCCGAGCGGTTGCCGAAGACGCTGATCCACCGGAACGTGCCGGGCGAGCCCGTCCACGCTCTGCTGACCGCGTTCGACCGCTGCTGGGCGATGGCCGCGCCGCACTCGGCGTTCGGCCCCCGCGCGCGCTGGGTCGAGGCCGTGTCGCTGTTGGCGCAGACCCACCCGGTTCTTACGCGTCCTCCGTTCGGCGGACGAAACCGGTGGCGCCTCGGCGAGGTCACCCTGCCCTGGGCGGCAGTGGCCCCTTACTCCCGGTAAAGCTTGTAGGGAGCGGCCTGCACGCGCGGCTGGACGTCGATCCGGTCGATGTTGACGTGCGGCGGACGGGTGACGGCCCAGGCGACGCAGTCGGCGATGTCCTCGGCGACCAGCGGCTCCGGGACGCCCTCGTACGGCTTGGCGGCCCGCTCCTCGTCCCCGCGGAACCGGACCAGCGAGAACTCCTCCGTCTTCACCAGCCCCGGCGCGATCTCCGTGATGCGGACGGGCTCGGCGACCAGTTCCAGCCGCATCACGTCGTTGACCGCGTAGGCGGCGTGCTTGGCCGCGTTGTACCCGCCGCCGCCCTCGTACGGGACGTGCGCGGCGAGCGAGGTGACGTTCACCACATGCCCGGCGCCGCTCTCGATCAGCTTCGGCAGAATCGCCTTGGTCACCCGCACGAGGCCCAGGACGTTCGTGTCGTACATCGCCTGCCAGTCGGCGAGGTCGGCGGTCGCGACGCTGTCGAGGCCGATGGCGCCGCCCGCGTTGTTGACCAGGACGTGGCAGGTGCCGACCGCCGCCGCGAGCGCGTCCACCGACTCCTGCGACGTCACGTCGAGGGTGACCGCCGCGACCGTGCCGGCGCCCGGCACGGTCTCGGTGATCTCCTTGGCGAGGGCGTCGCAGCGGTCGTGGCGCCGTGCCGCGAGGACGACGTTGAACCCCTCCGCCGCCAGGCGCTTCGCCGTGGCGGCCCCGATCCCGCTGCTTGCTCCGGTCACTATCGCGGTCTTACGCATGCGTCCAGGGTCCCAGGTGTCTGACGACGGGCCGCCGGTGAGGTCGATCACTGTGGCGGGAAGTCACGATTGTCCCCCTTGCTGAGGGAACACCTAACACGGTCGATAGGTTGCACTACCGGAGGTGGTGTGCAGTGTCGCGTCGTATCAACCGGGTTGCGACGGTCAGTGTTCATACTTCCCCCCTCGACCAACCTGGTACCGGCGACGCGGGCGGCATGAACGTCTACATCGTCGAGGTGGCCAAGCGGCTGGCGGCGCGGGGCGTGGAAGTCGATATCTTCACCCGCGCGACGTCGCGGGCCTTGCCTCCGGTCGTCGAACTCGCGCCGGGCGTCCTCGTCCGGAACGTCGTCGCCGGGCCGTTCGAGGAACTGGACAAGACCGAACTTCCCCGGCATCTGTGCGGCTTCACGTCGGGTGCCCTGCGCGTCGAGGCGTCCCACGACCCCGGCCACTACGACCTCCTGCACACGCACTACTGGCTGTCCGGGCAGGCCGGGCAGGCGATCAAGCAGCGGTGGGGCGTCCCGCTCGTCCACTCCATGCACACGATGGCGAAGGTCAAGAACGCGGCCCTCGCGGACGACGACAAGCCGGAGCCGGCCGAGCGCGTCCTCGGCGAGGAGCAGGTCGTGGCCTCGTCCGACCAGCTCGTCGCGAACACCGACGAGGAGGCCCAGGAACTCGTCGCCCTCTACGACGCCGACCCCTCGCGCGTCGCGACCGTGTCCCCTGGCGTCGACCTCTCCCTGTTCCGTCCCGAGTCGCCCATCTTGGCGCGCAGCACCGGACTCCTCCCGCATCGCACCGGTCCCGCCCGCCGCCGCCTCGGCCTGCCGCGCGACGCCTACGTGCTGCTGTTCGTCGGACGCATCCAGCCGCTCAAAGCGCCGGACGTCCTGCTGCGCGCCGTCGCCCGCATGCTCGCGGACGATCCGGCGCTGCGCTCGAAGCTCGTCGTCGCCGTCGTCGGCGGCCCGTCCGGTTCCGGCCGCTGCCGCCCCGAAGGGCTCCAGCGCCTCGCCGCCCACCTCGGCATCTCCGACGTCATGCGCTTCGAGCCGCCGAGCCCCCAGCACGAGCTGGCCGACTGGTACCGGGCCGCGGACGTCACCGTCATCCCGTCCCACAGCGAGTCGTTCGGGCTCGTCGCCGTCGAGTCGCAGGCATGCGGGACGCCCGTCGTCGCCTCCCGCGTCGGCGGCCTGTGCACGGCCGTCGCGGACGGCGAGTCCGGCGTGCTGATCCCCGGCCACGACCCGGCCCACTACGCCGCCGTCCTGCGCCGCCTGCACGCCGAACCCGGCCTGCACGCCCGCCTCGCGCGCGGCGCCGTCCGACACGCGGACGGCTTCGGCTGGGACGCGACCGTCGACCGCCTCCTCGACGTGTATACCGGTGCCATGTCGATTCCGGCCGTCCCCGTAGCAGCGGAGGTCTCAGCGTGAGCCCGGTCGAGACCATCAGGGAGACGCTCAAGGCGGCGGAGCTGGAGTTCGACGAGCCGCGCGAGAACGCGTTCTTCGTCAAGCTCCCCGGCCAGCACAAGCTCGCCACCATGACGTGGCTGATCGTCGGCGACCACTCCCTGCACGTCGAGGCGTTCTTCTGCCGCCGTCCCGACGAGAACCACGCCGACTTCTACCGGTTCCTCCTGGAGAAGAACGGCCGCATGTACGGGGTGGCGTTCGCGCTGGACGACATCGGCGACGTCCACCTCGTCGGGAAGCTCCCGTTGGAGGCCATCTCCCCGGACGAGATCGACCGCATCCTCGGCTGTGTCCTCACCTACTCCGACGACAACTTCGACAAGGCCCTCGAACGCGGGTTCAAGTCGTCCATCCAGCGCGAATGGGACTGGCGCGTCAAGCGCGGCGAGAGCCTCGCCAACCTCCAGGCGTTCGCCTCCTTCGCGGACCCGGCCAACCGCGAGTGACCCGTCCGGGCCGATAGGCTCTGAGTCATGGCGACCTTGGTATTGCTCCGGCATGGCGAAAGCGTCTGGAACGCGGAAGGGCTGTTCACCGGCTGGGTGGACGTCGACCTGTCCACGAAGGGCGAAGGCGAGGCGACCCGCGGCGGCGACCTGCTGCTCGACGCCGACATCACCCCGGACGTGGTGCACACCTCGCTGCTGAAGCGGGCCATCCGCACCGCCAACATCGCCCTGGACGTCGCGGACCTCCTCTGGATCCCCGTCGAGCGCTCCTGGCGGCTGAACGAGCGCCACTACGGCGCCCTCCAGGGCAAGAACAAGGCGCAGACGCGCGAGGAGTTCGGCGAAGAGCAGTTCATGACCTGGCGCCGCTCCTACGACACCCCGCCGCCGCCCATCAAGGACGACGACCCGCTGTCCCAGGTCAACGACCTCCGCTACGCCGAACTGCCGTCCGAGCTGATCCCGCGCTCGGAATGCCTCGCCGACGTCGTCGACCGCATGCTGCCCTACTGGTACGACGCGATCGTCCCCGACCTGGCCGTCGGCAAGACCGTCCTGGTCGCCGCGCACGGCAACTCGCTCCGCGCGCTCGTCAAGCACCTGGACGAGATCTCCGACGAGCAGATCGTCGGCCTCAACATCCCGACCGGCATCCCGCTCGTCTACGAGCTGGACGACGACTTCGCCCCGCTCAAGCGCGGCGGCGAGTACCTCGACCCGGCCGCCGCCAAGGCCGCCATCGAGGCCGTCAAGAACCAGGGCGCCGCCAAGAAGGGCGACCCCAAGCCCCCGACCCCGCCGGCCAAGGACGCCAAGAAGGAAAAGTCAAGGCGCGGCCGCAAGAAGTGACCCGGCGTGAGGGATCGGCGGTGCCGGTCCCTCACACCACGAACACGTACATGAACGCACCGCCGATGACGCCCATCCCGGCGAACGTCAGCGGCCCGGTCGCCCACGCGGAGGCCCGCGCCTGCTTGCGGGTCGCCCCCGCCTTCACCAGGCCCCGCCGGACGTCCCGGTAAGGGGACGACGCCCGGTCGGGGATCGGCATCATCGCCACCGGCGTGTACGCCACGATCAACAGCAGCACCACCACTTTCGCGGCGAGCCCGCCGACCAGCGCATGCGCCACGCCCCACACCAGGCCGAACGCGAGCAGTCCGGTGATGTAGAGGACGACCGACAACACGGCGGCCAGCCAGGTACGTCCCCTTGCCTTACGCACGACAGGCCCCCACACCCGTCCGATGGCCCATGACTGCGTCGCGATGGTCCAGGCCACGAAGGCCACCACAGTGCCGATAACAACGAACGCCATATCGCCCACGCCAAGCTCGGGGCTCCCATGATCTCAAGCCCCCGCCCCTCTCCAACCCCGAGCCCCCGCTCCGTTGACTTGCGGCGTGTTGTTGTCATCCGCCCGCCCAGAACCACAACACGCCGCAAGTCAACGCCGCGGGGGTGGCGGCTGAGTAGTCGCGGCGGCCCGAAATGAGTATCAGCGCCCTGCCATGTCCGCGACCGCCGAGGCCACGATGGACGTGACCGCAGAGGAGGCCGAGGGTGACTCACCAGACCGGGACCCGGGCGACCAACGAGATCTCGCTGGGCACCTGGCTCACCCTGCCCGTGGTGATCTTCCTCGGGGGAGTGCTGACGCTGGCCAACCTGCTGATGGCCGGCCTGGTGTTCGGCGGCCCGGCCTCCTGCGCCGAGGCGTCCTGCCCGGGCAGCCCCCTGTTCGCCAAGATCTTCCTGGCCATCGCCGTCGTCCCCGCAGTGACGACGATCGCGACCGTCTTCACCCTGCGCCCCGCACGATTCAAGCTCCGCTGCGCACTGATCGCGACGACGCTCGTGGTCCCGATCCTGGCGGACGCCATCGCCCTCTCCGCCTCCCCGGACTGGCTCTGGCCGTGAACGACGTCGTCAGGTGCGGGCGATGGTGAACCAGGTGAGGGTGCCGGGGCCGTAGGACATGCTGCCCCACTCCTTCGCGAGCGCGTCGATCAGGTGCAGACCGCGACCGCTCTCGGCCTCGTCGGAGTCGGGGTTGCCGCGCGGGGCCGGGATGGACGACGCGCCGCCCTCGTTCAGGATCTCGACACGGAGGGCGTCGTCCAGCCCCAGCAGCTTGACCGCGACCCGGCCGCCTCTGGCGCCGCTGCGAGTGAACCTGATCGCGTTGCTGACGCACTCGCAGGCCAGCAGCTCCGCGTCGCCGGCGATGGCGGGCGAACCGTTGCGGGCGAGGAGGCTTCGGACGTAGTGCCGGGCGTCCGGCACCTCCTCGACGGTCCCGGGGAAGACGATGAGCCCGAGGAAGCGCCCCGTCACGGCGCCGCCACCGTCGCGGCGATCCCCCGTGCCGCCCGCCCGTCCACCGGAATCCGGTTCGAGGGACTCCGCCCCCACGCGTAGAACCATTGCTCGCCTCGCAGTTCCGCTTTGATCTTCAAGGTCTCCGTGCCCCTCGGCACGTACAGGACCGGCATGTCGTACCGGTTGAGCGCGATCGCGCAGGACCGCCCGAGGACGTCCAACTCGACGGCGAGCACCACCAGGTGAAGCAACTGCACCTCGCGCCCCGTCATCGGACATTCTCCTCATTGTGGCCACTATGGGTGATTTGCTAATTACGCTGCGCGGTCAACCTGCCGTCGTTAGGATGCACGTCGAAGAGCATGAACGCAAGAGCGTATTTGTAGGTCGCTAAATAGCTTGATGGATCGAGGGACTCCGATGGCGCCAGGCAGGCACGTTCCGACCGTGGCCAGCACCCGTCTCGCCCGGGAACTCCGGAGCCTCCGCGGGCAGGCCGGCCTCAGCCAGGAAGCCGTGGCCGAGGAGATGGGCTGGAACGAGAGCAAACTGACCCGGATCGAGAACGACAAGAGCCGCGTCCTGGTCCGGGACGTCAAACGCCTGCTGGGCCTGTACAAGGTCGAAGGCGATGCGGCGGACGCGATGCTCGAACTGGCCCGGCTGGCTCGCGAACCCGACTGGTGGCACCAGTACTCCGGTGCCATCCCGAAGTGGTTCCAGGTCTACGTCGTCCTGGAGGCGTCCGCATCGCACGTCTTCCAGTACGAGGCTGAGTTCGTGCCAGGCGTCATGCAGACCGAGGACTACACACGGGCGATCATGTCGACCGCGCCGTCCGCAGATACGGACGATGAGATCGCCGACAAGGTCACGGTGAGGGCCGCTCGACAAGCGCGTCTGGGAGGCGATGACGCGCTTGAATTCTGGGCCGTTCTCAACGAGTCGGTGATCCGGCGTCTCGTGGGCGGCCGTGGGGTCATGCGGGAGCAGATCGAGCACCTGATCAAGCTGGCCCGACTCCGTAACGTGACCCTCCAGGTCCTGCCGTTCTCGGCTGGGGAGCACGGTGCCATGCATGGCACGTTCACGCTTCTGAAGTTCCGTGGAGCCGACGACCCCGACAAGGTGTACATGGAACAGCAGACCAGTTGCCTGTACATCCAGAAAGCGGACGAGGTTGACACGTATAGGCTGATATCCGACCATTTGCGTGCTCGTGCGCTCGACCCGAACCAGACGATCGAGATGCTTCGTGCGGTGGCTGCAGAGCTGACATAGGCAGGACTGAGCAAGGAGTGCCCATCATGGACCTGACCGCTGTCAACTGGCGCAAGAGTTCCTTGAGCGGCAACAACGGCGGCCAGTGCGTTGAGGTCGCTGTAGCCCGGGGCCGTGACTGCGGGGCGGCGAACAAGGTGGACGAGGAGTTCGTCGTGCTCGTCCGCGATAGTAAGAACCCGGAGCGGGAGCCGCAGGTGTTCACGGTGGCCGAGTGGGATGCGTTCCTGGACGGTGTTCGCCTGCGGGAGTTCGACTCGGCGCGCTTGATCGAGGAGTTCACCGCTCCCGTCCGCTGAGCTGACGTGAACTCCACTGGTGGGATGGCTGGTGGTCGGCACCTGCGGGCACGGGAGGTTTCCGAATCTGGTTCGGTTGGCTTGGGGTACTGTGAACAAACCAGACAATTGCCTCATGCTGCTGGCCGGATGAGGACACAGTGCGGTCACTACCAGCAAGTACCAAACGATCACGCTAAGTAGCGCCTAGAGTTGCGACCCTCAGGGAACATCTTTGGAACAGGCTGACGCCCCGTGTACGTGCGCGACAGGCAAGGAAGAGGACACCATGCCCGAAACACGCCATCACACTGACGTCGAAGTCGACGAGGTCTCACGGGCCGACGGCGCCTCCATGCTCGACAACGCCGCCCGCAGGCGGCTGAACATCTCCGGGGAAGAGTTCCTCGCCCGCTGGGACCGCGGCTACTACGACGACTCCGACGATCCTGCCGTCGCCGACGTCGCCATGCTGATCCCCTTTGCCAGGTAGGAACCCCCGCGAGGCCGTCGAAGCCTTCCTCGCCCCCCTGCAGGACACGCTCGCCTGCGTAGTCAAAGCCAAGATCACACTCTCTGAGGGCGGATACAACACCGCTGGTCGGGTCCACGGCCTCACCCTGAACCGTGACGAGGCCGTGAAGCTGAAGGGCGTCCAGCAACTACTGCTACGCGTCCAGATGAACTACGAGATCATCCCGGTGGAGGAGCCCGGCCGAGAACCGTGGCGGGTCACCACCCACGCCTACAACTACGAGGTGCAGAACAGCAGCGGCGAGGGCGTCGTGTCCTACCACTGGCACCCGAAGGGCAGGGTAAAGGGCCCGCACATCCATCTGGGACACACTCAACTGGCGAAGGACGTGGTGCTGCACAACAAGCTGCATATCCCCACTGCCCGGCTGTCGCTTGAAGGTGTGATCCGGCACTGCATCGAGGAGTTGCAGGTCGAGTCGCTCTCGGACGACTGGGACCACGTGCTGGCAACCAGGCAGGCCGACTTCGAAGCGTTCCGGAAGTGGGGCCAGTCACCGCCGCCGGCACCGGCGGTCGCGCCTAAGCCGGACACGAAGACCAGGCCGAGGCGGCCAGGGAAGCGGCGAAATCTCTGAACCTCAGAGTCCCCGGTTTACGGGGGGTCGCAGGCTCTTGTGTTGGTGAGGGGCGCGTCTGGGGACTGGTTCGAGCGCCAGGTGGGGACGTAGGCGAGGGGCAGGGATGGGGCCTGCCAGCCCGCGGCGGCGCCTTGTACTAGTTCGTAGCTTGTTAGGTCTTGGGTTGGTAGGGGGCCGCCGGTCAGGGTGGCGAGGATGGTGTCGCGTAGGGCGCCGTGGTCGGTTAGTGCGCCGTGGACGGTGCGGATCTCCACTACGGGGACGTTCGACAGGTGGCCTGCTGGGGGGACGGCCGCCGCGCTCGCGGTGGGCAGGAAAGCGACTATCCGGATGCCCTGGACCGGGCAGAGCATCCTGTTCCGGAAGTAGGGGCCCGCGGCGAGGATCGAGCGGACGAACGGCTCGTCCGCGCTGACCGTCGAGCCCGTCTGCCAGCGGGACAGCATCGCCAGGAGGCGCACCTCCCAGCCGAGGCCGACGCCCCAGCTGTCGGTGGAGCGGGGCGGGTAGTAGATCCGCACCGGGCGGACGAGCGGGCTCAGGAGCACCACGGTGTCCACCGGCGGGTCGCGGTGTTCGCGCAGGTAGGCGCGGAAGACGACGGTGCCTTCGCTGTGCGCGATGACGCCGATGGGGGCGCCGGTGCGCTTGTGGAGGTCGTTGATCTGGTCGGCGAGGCGGCGGGCGAGGATGTCCACCGACTGGTGGGTGGCGTTCGGCCCGTACGGCAGGGGCGCGCCATCGGGGTACTGGCCGCGGTACGAGTAGTAGGTGAAGTGCATCCAGGACGGGTAGCCGTGGATCCGCTGGCCCGTGTAGTGGCTGCCGTAGCCGTCGACGACCAGCACCTGACGGCCGCCGGTGGGCGCCAGGTGGTCGGTGTGATCTCCCTGACCCGAAGTGACTGGGAGAGGCCGATCAGGTGGCCGCCGATGCCGAGGAGCAGCAGCGGGATAAGGGCGAGCGCCAAGGGTGTGATGAATGCCGGGACGACCGGGAGGGGCTTGCCCGCAAGGGTGTGCACCAGACGTCTCCACAGCCATGTGTTGGCGAGACCCCACACTCCCGCCACCGGAACCGCCCACCAGCCGGGCGTCAGGCTGATCGCGGTGGACGCCGCGCTCAGCATGAGGAAGGTCAGGAACGCGAGGCCCAGCGGGACGAGGGTCGGAGGGTGGCGCCACCAGCCAGGCACGAGCCCGGCCCGGTTGAGGATCAGCGCCGTCACGCCGACCCCCAGGACGGAGCTCATCACGAACCATGACAGGCTCGTCCCGGCGCCCATCGCCGCGAGCGTCACCCACGGGGACAGCACCACGATCAGCAGCACCGTGCCCAGGGCGTGCGACCCCAGCAGCCGGCTGAATTCCGGACGCGGCACGGAGGACGGCCAGGCCAGCAGGGTCAGGACGGTGTTGAGCTGTGTCCGGAAGATCAGCAGCGCGACCAGTTCACCGCCGAACGCCGCCCATGAGGAGTGGAACACGAACACCCAGCGCAGGTCGTGGTAGGTGCCGAACGGCGGCGGGGCGAGGGCGTGCGGGGCGATGCCCGTGATCGACCCCATGCCGGCGGCGTGCAGCGCGGCCGCCTCCGCCGCGGCGGCGCCCGCCGTCAGGCACGCCAGAGCCCCCGTCCGGAATTCCACGAGGCAACGACTTCCCGGACGCCGCGCGCCGAACCGCCTGCTACCGGAGCGCGAGACGACGGTCCGGCGGGCGCGGTTCAAGGCTCGGGTGTACCTGATCGCGCCGGCCGTGCTAGGGCCCGTCCTGGCGGACGGCCTCACCATCGCCCTCGCGCCCGCCTGGGCGGTTTGACCGCGCGAGGGGTTACGAGAGGTCGGTGATCTCTTCGGGGCGCTGGCCTGTCACCAGGTAGACGACATTCTCCGCGACGTGGACGGCGTGGTCGGCGAAGCGTTCGAAGTAGCGGCCGGCGAGGGTGATGTCGACGGCGGGCTCGACGCCGTGCTTCCACTTGGGGGACAGCAGGATGTCGAACAGGCGGCGGTGGAGGCGGTCCATCTGGTCGTCGTCGGCGTCCAGTTCGAGGCCCATCTCCACGTCCTGGGACGCGATCACGCTGCCCGTCTTCGCGATCATGCGCTCGGCGATCTGCCCCATCTCCAGGACGGTCGCCTGCAGCTCCGGCGGGACGGCCGACTCGGGGTGCCGGCGGCGGGCGGTCTTGGCGATGTGCACGGCGAGGTCGCCCATCCGCTCCAGGTCGCCGCCCATCCGCAGCGCCGTGATCAGCGTGCGCAGGTCGCCGGCGACGGGCTGCTGCCGCGCCATCAGGTCGAAGACGGTCGCCTCGATGTCCGCGTCGATCTTGTTGACGTGCTCGTCACCGCTGATGACCTCCTCGGAGAGCCGCAGGTCGGCGTCCAGCAGGGCGGTCACCGCGCGGGCCATGGCGGACCGGACCAGGCGGGTCATCTCCACCAGGCTGTCGGTGAGGGAGTCGAGCTCCTCGTGGTAGGCGTCGCGCAATTGAAGTCCTTCGCAGGGGACGGGGGCAGGGCGGACTCGCCCACGACACAGCATGCCCCGCCGCCGTGAACGGGCCCGGAGGGGAAGGCGAACTTTCGGCTAACGGTGCATCCTGACCAGGGCGGTGGGGAAGGGCGGGTCGCAAAGCCGCTTACGATCCGAGGTGTGGAGGTCGAGATTGTGGCGAGCCTCGCGGGGCTCGCCGGGCTCGCGATCGGGCTCACGACCGGATTCGCGGTGCGTGTGAGCGAGCGAGCCCAGCGGACGCGGGTGCCGGCGGCCCCCGCGGGGACGCTGCCCCCGGGCGTCGCGTCGGTGCTGAGCGTTCTGCGGTCGTCCGCCGTCGTCGTGGACGGCGAGGACCGGGTGCTGCGCGCCAGCTCCGCCGCGCGGGCGTACGGGCTGGTCAGCGGCGACCGCCTCGTCGTGGACGAGGTCCTCGCGATGACCCGGCTGGTGCGCCGGGACGGGGAGATCCGGGAGACCGAGATCCAGGTCGGGCCGATGAGCGTGCGGAGCCGCGCGGACGGCCGCTGGTTCGCGGTGCGGGTCGCGCCGCTCGGGTCGCACGGCCTCGTCCTCGTCCTCGCCGAGGACCTGACCGACATGCACCGCACGGAGGCGATACGGCGTGATTTCGTGGCGAACGTCAGCCACGAGCTGAAGACCCCGGTCGGCGCCCTGTCGCTGCTCGCCGAGACCGTCGAGGGCGCCGCCGACGACCCGGAGGCCGTCCGCCGGTTCGCCGGGCGGATGCAGTACGAGTCGGTGCGGCTCAACAACCTCGTCCAGGACCTGATGACGCTGTCGCGGGTCCAGGGGCAGGAGCCGCTGCCCGACATGAAGGCCGTCGCGCTGGACGACGTCATGGTGGAGGCGCTCGAACGCTGCCAGTTCAAGGCGTCCGCGAAGGAGATCGAGCTGGCGTCCGGCGGCGAGGAGGACCTGCGGGTACGCGCCGACCAGGAGCTGCTCGTCACCGCGCTGCGCAACCTCGTCGACAACGCCGTCGCCTACAGCCCCGAGCGCACCCGGGTCGTGGTGTCGGCGCGGCGGTGCGACGACCGGCAGGTCGAGATCAACGTGACCGACCAGGGCATCGGCATCCCCGACACCGAGATCGGCCGGATCTTCGAGCGCTTCTACCGGGTCGACCCGGCCCGCTCCCGGCAGACCGGCGGCACCGGGCTCGGCCTCGCCATCGTCAAGCACGTCACCGGCAAGCACGGCGGCGACGTGACGGTGTGGAGCAAGGAGGGGCACGGGTCGACGTTCACGATCCGGCTGCCGCTGCTCGACGCGCCGTCCCGTCCCCGTCCGGCCGCAGCGGAATCCCCGCACAACACCGCCCGGGAGGCAGAACAGTGACCCGCGTGCTCGTCGTGGAAGACGAGGAGTCGTTCAGCGACGCGCTGTCGTACAACCTGCGCAAGGAGGGCTTCGAGGTGGCGGTCGCCGCCACCGGCCCCGACGCGCTGGACATCTTCGAGCGCAACGGCGCCGACCTCGTCCTGCTCGACCTGATGCTGCCCGGGCTGCCCGGGACCGAGGTGTGCCGGGAGCTGCGCGCCAAGTCCAACGTGCCGGTGATCATGCTGACCGCGAAGGACAGCGAGGTCGACAAGGTCGTCGGGCTGGAGCTCGGCGCCGACGACTACGTCACCAAGCCGTTCTCCACCCGCGAGCTGATCGCCCGGATGCGGGCCGTCCTGCGCCGGCAGGGCGAGGTGGACGAGCCCGCGCCCGCGACGCTGGAGGCCGGCCCGGTCCGGATGGACGTGGAACGGCACATCGTGAGCGTCGGCGGTGAGCCCGTCCAGCTGCCGCTGAAGGAGTTCGAGCTGCTGGAGGTGCTGCTGCGCAACGCCGGGCGGGTGCTGACCCGGATGCAGCTGATCGACCGCGTGTGGGGCGCCGACTACGTGGGCGACACCAAGACGCTGGACGTCCACATCAAACGCCTCCGCGCCAAGATCGAGGAGACGCCGTCCGCGCCGCGGTACATCGTGACCGTGCGGGGGCTGGGCTACAAGTTCGAACCGTGACGCGGAACGGCCCGTCCGGAGTGCGGACGGGCCGTTCTATACGTGCGAAGGGTCAGGCGGCGGGCGTCTCGGTTCCGCCGGGCGTCTGCGTGGCGCCCGGGGTCGGCTCGCCGGACGCGCCGGGGCTCGGGCTGCCGGACGGGCCCGTCGCCCCCGGCGTCGGGCTGCCGGACGCCGGCGCGGACGGGGTGGCGAGCGGGTAGGTGAGGTAGTCCTGCTGGTGCGGGACGACGGGCACCTGGAACTCGACCGCGCCCGCGTGCTCGAACTGGAGCCGCACCGGGACGGTCGACCCCGCGATGAGTTCCTGGGTGAGCCCGTTGAGCACGATCAGCGGCTGCTCGCCCGTGCCGGGGGTCACCGGCAGCGGGCTCTCCTCCGGGCCGGCCGTGTTCTGCGACGTCGGGGTGCTGGACGGGTTCGGCGTGGCGCCGGTGCCGGCGGTGGGCTCCGGGCTCCCGGTCCCCGTGGGGGAGCCGGACGGAGTGGCCGCGGGACTCTGCGCCGACGGCTTGCCGAGCAGCTTGACCATGCTGCCCGTCCCGTCCGGCGCGGCGGGCGGCAGCGTGATGGTGCCGCCCGCGATCTTCGCCCCGCTGAAGGCCGGCGAGCTGACCGCGACCAGCCGGTCCTCCCTGCCCTCCACCTGGTTGATCAGCACGCCGTAGAGCGGCATGGCCTGGCCGGGCTTGGTCGGCTCACCGGAACCCGGGCCCAGCAGGAACATGTTGCGCAGGTCGATCTGCGACGCCTCCGGCTTGTCCTTCGGGACCGTCACGTTGACGCCCTCGGACAGGCGGGTCGGGTAGGCGGACTGGGGAGTCTCGCCGGCGCCGCAGCCGGAGATCACCGGCGCGATCGCGACGGCGCCCGCGACGGCGAGCACGACCACTCGACGGCTGTTTCGGATCACGGCGTCGGTCTCCTCGCGAAGTGTCAGCAGAAAGTGAGAGTGGCGTGAGATACGCCAGAGGAAGCGTAGCGAGACCCTGCCGCGGATCCCTCTCCGGGGTGGCCGACACGCTCGCACATGGCCTGAACAATGCTCGCGAACGCGCGGAACATGCGTCCCGTGCGCCGCGATCCGGCTCCTTGGGCGGTCCGGCTCCTCGGGGCCAGCTCCCCGGCCGGTCAGCCGGTGCCGGTCAGCCGGTGCCGAGGGACTCGACCCGGCCGGTGAGCTCGGGCCCCGGCTGCGGCGCGTGGACGATCTCGGTGACGATGCCGTCCGGCTGCACGAACACGGCGGTCAGGCCGGTGCCGGTCGGGCCGCGCGTGCCGGGCGCGGGGGCGTAGGCGGCGGCGAGGACGCCGGCCCGGTCTTCGAGGATCAGCGGCGTCCCGTCGTGGGCGGTGCCGACGCACGCCCGCAGCTCCTTCAGCGACGTCGCCTTCCGGTCACCGGCGGGACGCGGGTCGGCGACGAGCCAGAAGTTGAGCTTGTACTGCCGCGTCTCGCCCGCGAGGTCGGCTACCACGTTCTCGCACTCGTAGGCGGGCGGGACGATGCCGATCACGCCGGGACGCAGGTCGCGCAGCGGGGTGGACGTGCTGCCGTCCGCCTGGACGACCTGCTCGTCCGGCAGCAGGCCGCCGATCTTGCCGGGGCTCGCGGACGGCCGGGGCGCGAGCTGCGCGCCCGTCGGGCGGGGTACGGGACGCGGGCCGAACGCCGTCATGAGCACGCCGCTGAGCAGCGCGACCAGCAGCGCGCCCGCGATGATCGGGATCGCGACGCCGAACCGGGTCACCGGGTGGACGAACCGCCGGACCCGGGCGTGGCGGCGCCGGCGCCGCTCCTCGCGGTGGTAGGCGGCCATGTCGCGCTCGAGCTCGCGGGCGTCGTCGGGCACGACGACGTCAATGCGCGGGAGCCCGTAGTCGTCGGGCTCGGAGTCGCCGCCGTCCGGCCTCACCGCCGCACCTCCCCTCCCCGCTCGCGTGCCCACGGGCCGCCGTCCTATTCGGGGCCTTCCGGGCGCTTCGTACCCGCGCGGCCCGGCATGCTCACCTCCAGTATGGAACGCATCCGCGCGGCGGGCGGGACGGATGCTTGTAACGGGGCTCCCCTTACCGGTAATGGCGTTCGGACGGGGTCCAGGTGATCTATCGGCTACGCTGAGTACGGGGAACTGGTCGCCGATGCACCATTAAAGGGCTTTGTCAATACCCCAATATGGCGTTGACCTGGGCATTTGTCTGGAAGGCCGGTTCAGCCACGCTCGTTTCCGTGGTACCCTGGTTCTAGCGGAAGGGGTACTTGTCACATGACTTTCCAGGTCGGCGACACCGTCGTCTACCCCCACCATGGGGCTGCTCGGATCGAGGCCATCGAGACTCGCACCATCAAGGGTGAGGACAGGACCTATCTGGTTCTGAAGGTTGACAAGGGTGACCTGACGGTGCGGGTCCCGGTTGAGAGCGTTGAGGACGTGGGCGTCCGGGACGTCGTCGGCCAGGAGGGGCTGGAGAAGGTGTTCGAGGTGCTTCGCGCACCCTACACCGAGGAGCCCACCAACTGGTCGCGCCGGTACAAGGCGAACCTTGAGAAGCTGGCGTCCGGCGACGTCAACAAGGTCGCCGAGGTCGTCCGCGACCTGTGGCGGCGCGACAAGGAGCGCGGCCTGTCCGCGGGTGAGAAGCGGATGCTCGCCAAGGCGCGGCAGATTCTGGTCAGCGAGCTCGCGCTCGCCGAGAAGACCAACGAGGACAAGGCAGAGGCCCTGCTGGACGAGGTCCTGGCCAGCTGAGCGGCCGGCCGAGTTGAGCACACGGCTTCCACGGGTGGGCGTCGGTACCGACGTCCACCCGTTCTCGTCCACCCCGCGCCCGCTCAAGGTCGCGGGCCTCGACTGGCCGGGCGAAGGCCACGGCTTGGCCGGCCACTCCGACGGCGACGTCGCCGCGCACGCCGCCTGCGACGCCCTCCTGTCGGCCTGCGGCCTGGGCGACCTCGGCGCCGTCTTCGGCACCGCCGACCCCCGCTGGTCCGGCGCCTCCGGCGTCGACCTCCTCCAGGAGGTCGCCCGCCGCGTCACCGAAGCGGGCTTCACCATCGGCAACGTCGCCATCCAGATCATCGGCAACCGCCCCAAGATCGGCAAACGCCGCGCGGAGGCGGAGAAAACCCTGACCGAGGCCCTGGCCGGCGCCCCGGTAACCATCTCAGCCACCACCACAGACGGCCTAGGCCTAACAGGCCGAGGCGAAGGCCTGGCAGCGATCGCCACCGCCCTCGTCCTCTAGGGCTGGGCGGGGTGGATGGTGCCGGTTACTTCGCCGAGGGTTATGCGGGAGCCGGAGGCGCCCGGGGCTTGGGCGCGGAGCGTCACCGTGTCGCCGTCCTCCAGGTATGTGCGCTTTGTGCCGTCGGGCAGTGACAGGGGCTCCTGGCCGTTCCAGCTGAGTTCGAGCATGCAGCCGCGCTGCTCGCGGTCCGGGCCCGAGACCGTCCCCGAGGCGAACAGGTCGCCGGTGCGGAGCGGGGCGCCGTTCACGGTGGCGTGGGCCAGTTGCTGCGGGGACGTCCAGTACATCGACGCGAACGGCGGGCGAGCCGCCACCTGGCCGTTGATCAGGACCTCCAGGTGCAGGTCCAGGCCCCACGGATCGTCGCATCGCAGGTAGGGCAGCGGCGCCGGATCCTGGACGGGCGGCGACACGCGCGCCGGCTCCAGAGCGGCGACCGGCACCACCCATGAGGAGATCGACGTCGCGAACGACTTGCCCAGGAACGGGCCGAGCGGCTGCGACTCCCAGGCTTGCAGGTCGCGCGCGCTCCAGTCGTTCACCAGGACGAACCCGAACACGTGGTCGCGGAACGCGCTCGTGGGGACGCCGCGTCCGGCCGAGGAGGGGACGCCGGCGACGAACCCGACCTCGACCTCGAAGTCCAGGCGAAGGGACGGGCCGTAGGACGGTTCCTGGTCGCCGGGCGCGCGGCGCTGACCGGACGGCCGGATGATCGGCGTGCCCGACGGGTACACGGTCCCCGCGCGGCCGTGGTAGCCGACCGGCAGCCGCTTCCAGTTGGGCGTCAGCGGGTCGCCCTGCGGCCGGAACATGCGTCCCGCGTTGGTGGCGTGGTGCTCGGACGAGTAGAAGTCGACGTAGTCCGCGACCTCGAACGGCCGCAGCAACTCCGCGTCCGCGACCGGGATCAGGTGCGGCTCCACCTGCGCCCGGTAGGACGCGTCGGTGAGCAGCTCGGTCACCCGCTCCCGGTTCGCCTGCCAGGCGGGACGTCCCGCGACCATGAAGGCGTTCAGCGAACCCGAGGCGAAGTAGTGGCGGTCCTCGACCAGCCCGGCGGCGGACATCGCCGCCAGGTCCAGGACGCGGTCGCCGATGGCCACGCCGACGCGCGGCAGCTCACCGGGGCGCGCGAACACCCCGTACGGCAGGTTCTCGATGCCGAACCCCGCGTCCTCATCGACCTCAACCCACGAAACGGTCGTCATGGAGACATATCTTTCCCCGTGTCCGGCGTTCTGATCAGGCCCAAGACGTCGAGATTGCGGACATTGACCGCGACCAGGAGGTTTCGGGTGGCTTGCACGGCGTCGTCCGAGAGGTCCTGGACCTCGGTGGCCAGGGACGGGGCGTCGGTGCGTTGGAGTGTTCGACCGATGTCGGCCTCACCGGCGGCGGCCTGCGCGGTGGCCAGCAGGACGTTCAAGAACCCCTGGCCCGCGCAGGTGAACTGAAGCTCGCGTTCCGCGCACGCCGTGATGAACGCTGCCGACACTGTTGCGGTGGTGGTGCCGAGCGGTGTGCCGAGGTCGCGGGCTGCGGCGATGCGGTCCAGCGCGTCCCGCCAGCCGGGCGAAAGACGCACCTCGATGCGCGCGGGGACGTCGGACGGCAGCCGCGCGAGCATCACGGCGACGGCTCGCGCCTGGTCGGCGTCCCCGGGCACGGCGATCTCCATCGCGGACGGCCGGACGCGCGGCTCGGCCCGGACGGCGTCCAGCGCCTTCGGCAGCTCCTCGATCCCGGTGTCCGCGACGAGGACGAGGTCGAGCAGGTCCTCCGGGACGAGATGGGTCCGCAACTCGGCGAAGCGGGACGCGGGGCACCGCAGCCGTCCGGTGCTGGGGTTCCGGACGGCCTCGCGGTAGGCGGGGAGCGCCTCGTCCATCGGGGCGCGTTCCGGCGGGAAGAGCGCGGCGTCGTCGAAGAGCCGAGCGAGTAAGGCGCTCATGCCGGGCCACTACCCCGGACCCGTCCCGCTAGTCGGCGGGCGGGGTGGGGCCGCTGCGGAAGTTGCTGGACGGCGGCGGGTTCCAGTCCTTGGCCTGCGGGTCGCCGGCGTCGGGGTCCTCGGCGCGGTCGGCGGGCGGGGCGTCGTGCAGGTCCTCGTCGGCGCCGGGGATCACGATGTCGGGACGCGTCGTGGACGCCACGGGACGCTCCTCCACGTCCTCCCGGTCACGGCCGCGGACCAGTTCGACGTCCGTCGGCAGCAGCGCCGGAACCGGGTCGAGCGGCAGCCTTGGCTCTGGCAGCGCGTCCAGCGGCGGCGCCGGCTCGGACGACAGGCTGCCCCCGTACCCGACGTCCTCCCGCGCGCGCACGTACCCACCCGGCTCGTCGTCGGCAGGGGCGCGCGGGAGGACGTCGGGTACGGGGGCAGCCTGTCGTC
>NZ_JABXFD010000095.1 GCF_013372625.1 Actinomadura sp. BRA 177 | reverse complement strand
GTCCGGCGGCTCCGGTTCCGGCGACGCGGGCGCGGGTGCCGGCGGCGCCCTCGCCGCGGCCAGTGAGATCCCGGTCGGCGGCGGCAAGGTCTTCGAGGACGCCAAGGTCGTCGTGTGCCAGCCGCGGCAGGGCCAGTTCACGGCGTTCTCCGCCAACTGCACGCATCGCGGCTGCAGCGTCGGCTCGGTCTCCGGCGGCACGATCAACTGCCCCTGCCACGGCAGCAAGTTCAAGATCACCGACGGTTCGGTGGTGAACCCGCCCGCGGACAAGCCCCTGGAGAAGAAGGACGTCACCGTTCAGGGCGACAAGATCATGCTCGCCTGAGCGACTTCCGCTGCGCCGGGCCGTCCCCGCGCGGGGCGGCCCGCGCGCCCCCGGCGTCGTCCGGCGCCCCGTCGGGATCCTCCGGCGCGTTAACCCCGGACGAGGCGCCACCCTCAGTCCGCGGAGCGGGCGCCTTCGCCGACCTCGCCCCGGACGAGGGGGAGCCTGCGCCGGACGCGGAGGAGTCCGTGCCGCGCGAGGAGGACCCCGCGCCGGACGCGGAGGGGGCCGCGCCGTCTGCGGCGGGGGTCTTCCCGTCCAGGGCGGGAGCGTCTTCAGCAGCGGAGGGGGCGCTCCCGTCCGGGGACACGGCCGCGCCGTCGGCGACGGGCTCGGGGCCCACGCGGAAGCGGGGGAGCGCCTGCGGGTAGTGGTCGCGGATGTAGGCGACGAGGTGCTCGCGCACGTCGCAGCGCAGGTCCCAGGTGCTCGCCGAGTCGGCGGCGCTCATCAGCGCGCGCATCGTCACCAGCCCGTTCGGCTGCACCTCGACGAGCTGCAGCACCCACTCGCGCCGGTCCCACAGCGGGTTGTCCTGCAACGCCGAGTACAGCTCGGCGCGCAGCTCCTCGACGGGCACCGTCCAGTCCACGTGCAGCTCCACCGAGCCGAGCAGCCGGCTGGAGTGCCGGGTCCAGTTCTCGAACGGCTGCTCGGTGAAGTGCGACACCGGGAAGATCATCCGCCGGTCGTCCCAGAGCCGCAGCACCACGTACGACAGGGTCAGCTCCTCGACCCGTCCCCAGGTGCCCTGCGTGACCACGATGTCGTCCAGCCGCAGCGCGTCGCTGAACGCCAGCTGCAGCCCGGCGAGCAGGTTGCCGAGCGTCGGCCGGGCCGCGATGCCGACGACCAGCCCGGCGACGCCCGCCGAGGCGAGCACCCCGGCGCCGATCGCCCGGACGCTCGGGAAGGTGAACAGCGCGGCGCCCACCGCGACGACCGTGATCACCGCGGCCGCGATCCGGCGCAGCAGCAGCATCTGGGTGCGGGCACGGCGGGCCCGCCGGTTGCGCTCGCCCTCGATGTGCATCAGCCGTTCCAGCGGCGGGTCGCTCAGCGCGTAGGCGATCCGCAGCACCAGCCAGGTGGTGGCGCCGATGGCGGCGATCCGCAGCGCGTGCCGGACGGCGCCGTCCACGTCGCCGTGCAGCAGGTGGTAGGGCATCGCGGCGTTGGCGCTGACCACCGCCGCGAACGCGAACGCGGGCGCGGCGACGCGGCGGGCGACCC
>NZ_JABXFD010000232.1 GCF_013372625.1 Actinomadura sp. BRA 177 | reverse complement strand
GGGGAGGACGTCTTTAAGGTTGGGCGCGGGGACCTCAACGTTGCGATCGCGTCCGAAGGCAGGTTCGAGCGAAGCAAGAAACTGATCGCGTAGCGAGCCGCTAGGCGAGTCGGATGCGATGCCAGCGATCGCACTTTTTTCGACGATGGAGGGCCGCCAGGCCCGAAGGAGGAGAAAAAAGAAAAAACACGCGTCGTCGGCTGAGACCGCGGCCGCCGCACCGGCGCGGTGCGGCGGCCGTGCGGCTCAGGAGTCGGCCATGTCCTTGATGGCGCGCAGGGTCGGCTCGTCCCGCACGCCGGCGATCAGCAGGGTGGTGACGGGGCTGTCGCGCCAGAGCTGGAGCCGTTCCTTGATCCGGCCGAGCGGGCCGAGCAGCGAGATCGCGTCGGCCAGCTCGTCCGGGACGGCCTTGAACGCCTCGGCGCGGCGGCCGGCGAGGAACAGCTCCTGGACGCGTTCGGCCTCCTCCGCGAAGCCGAGCCGGCCGATCAGGTCGAGGTGGAAGTTGCGGTCCTTGGCGCCCATCCCGCCGATGTAGAACGCGAGCGGCATCTTGGCGAACTCCAGCGCGGACGCGAGGTCGTCGGTGACGATCGTGGTGACGGTCGCGGCGATCTCGAAGCCGTCCGGCCGGTTCGCCAGGGACGCGCCGAAGACGGCGTCGATCTGCTGCGGGTCGACGAACAGCGGCAGCCAGCCCTGCGCGATCTCGGTGGACATCGCGACGTTCTTCGGGCCCTCGGCGCCCAGGTAGACGGGGATGTCCGGCCGGACGGGATGGGTGATCGACTTCAGCGGCTTGCCGAGGCCCGCCCCGCCGGGGTAGGGCAGCGGGTAGTGCGGGCCCGCGCTGGTCACCGGGGCCTCGCGGCGCCACACCTGCCGGACGATGTCGAGGTACTCCCGGGTGCGGGCGAGCGGCTTCGGGAACGGCTGCCCGTACCAGCCCTCGACGACCTGCGGGCCGGACGCGCCGAGCCCGAGGATCACCCGCCCGCCCGACAGCGCGTCCAGCGTGAGCGCGTGCATCGCGGTGGCCGCCGGGGTGCGCGCCGACAGCTGGACGACGGCGGTGCCGAGCTTGATCCGGGACGTGCGGGCGGCGTACCAGGCCAGCGGGGTGAACGCGTCCGAGCCGTACGCCTCGGCGGTGAACACCGAGTCGTAGCCGCAGCGCTCGGCGGCCAGCACCGTCTCGGTCTGGTCGTCGGGGTCGCTCTGCCAGTAGCCGACGTTGATGCCGAGCTTGAGTTCCGCGGTCACGTTGCACCCTCCGGTTGTCGACGCACGGCGATACTAGAACACGTTCTAGTTTCGGGGAAGGGGGCATGCGCAGGGGCCGCGACGTGGCCCGCCGCGGCCCCTCGCGTCCGCCGCTAGGCGTCCTTGATCGCGTCCAGCAGGCCCCGCCAGGCGGCCGGCGTCAGCACCAGCGCCGGGCCGCCGGGGTCCTTGGAGTCGCGCACCGCGCGGAGCTCGCTGGACAGGGGTGCCACCTCGACGCACTGGTCGCCGCTTCCGCTGCGGGACGACGTGCGCCAGACGGCACCGGTGAGTTCGCGCTGCAGGTTGGTCACGGGCTGCTCCTTGCTGCCTCGGAGATGAGGTGCGCGGAATCCTCGGGGGACAGGGCGGCCGCCTCGATCCGATCGAAGCGGTCCCTATGTTTTGCTATTGCCTCCGCACTCTCAAGGTAAACGTCGCCCATGGTGCCCTCTACGTAGGCGATATCGGGGTCGGCGGGGTCTGGATACGACAATATGGTGAAACGTCCGTCAAGGCCCGCATGCGCCGCTGCTGTATACGGAAGTACCTGAATCGTCACGGATGGGCGGGTCCGCGCGGCGTCCGCGAGGGCCTCCAGTTGGCCGCGCATCACGTCCGCGCCGCCGATCGGGCGGTGCAGCACCGCCTCGTCGAAGATGACGTGCAGCCGCGGCGCGTCGGTGCGGTCCAGCAGCGCCTGGCGGATCTTGCGGGCGGCGATGCGGCGCTCGATGTCCTCCTGGGCGGGCAGCAGCCGGCCCGCCGTGATCACCGCGCGGGAGTACGGCTCGGTCTGCAGCAGCCCGTGCACGAGCTGGGGGTCCCAGGTGCGGATGTGCGACGCCTCGTCCTCCAGCGCGACGTAGCTGCCGGCGAAGACGTCCTGGTAGGCCGTCCACCAGCCGCGCTGGCCGGCCTGCCGGGCGAGGGTGATGAGCGCGTCGCGATCCGGGCTCGGGACGCCGTAGAGGTCGAGGATGTCGGCGATGTCGCCGGGCTTCGGGCGGGTCTGGCTGGTCTCGAGGCGGGACACGGTGGCTCGCGACCAGTCCAGCCGGTCCGCCACCTCCTGCAGGGTCAGGCCCTGCTCCTCGCGCAGCTTGCGGAGCTCGCGCGCCAGGCGGCGGCCACGGACGGTGGGGCGGTAGGTCATGGAAGTGGAGTCTTGCGACTCTTGACGCGCGTCACAACGAGATTGACGAACCCCGCAGGAAGGGCTGGGGAATTCCGCGAAGACGGTTGCGATCGTGAGAATCTCACGAGAGTCTGGAATGCGTGACCGTCCGGAAACCGACAGTGACGGTCGGACACTTGCGCGCCCGGGCACGAGCACCGCGGGAGGACCCGTGAAGACCACGCAGGCCGAAGCCACGGCGGAGGCCACGACCGACGCCCCGACCATCCCCGATCCGGACGACGGCATGCCCGGGTGGGTGTGGGCCCTGCCGGGCGGTCCGGGCTGCGCCGGGCACGCCCGCCGCGTCCTGCGCGAGGCGCTCGCCTCGCTCGGCGCGCCGCCGGACGCGATCGCCGACGCGCAGCTCATGGTGAGCGAGCTGGCGACGAACGCCTACCAGCACGCCGGCGAGCACGGCCCGCACGAGCTGTGGCTCTACCGCGGCGAAGGGCCGGCCCGCGAGGTCCGCTGCGCGGTGTTCGACGCGTTCGCCGACGCCGCGCTGCCCGGCTACTCGTGGACGTCCGGCGACTGCGGGCGCGGGCTGAGCATCGTCCGGGAGTTGTCCGGCGGGCAGTGGGGGCTGCGGCGCACGCTGTCGCGGCTCGGGCCGCCCGTCCGCGGCAAGGCCGTCTGGTTCGTCCTCCCGGACGCGCGCCCTGAGGGCTAGTCCTTCGCCAGGGCGTCCTTCGCCAGGGCGTTCTCCTCCAGGGCGGGGCCGATGTCGCTGACCAGGGCCAGCAGCGACCGGGCGAGCAGCGTGTGCACCTGCTCGCGGTCGAGCGTCCTCTCCTGCAGCCACTGCCGCGTCGCCGCGTCCACCAGCCCGGTGTAGACGCGCAGGACGGCCCGCAGCGTCTCGGTCGGCTCCGGCACCCGCAGGATGGCCAGCATGTGCTTGACCGCCTCGTCCTTGAACCGGTTGACGATCCGCAGGAGCTCCGGGTCCTGCCCGAAGCCCTCGGCGTCCAGCGCCGCGAACCAGGTCGTCGCGTTCCGGTCGGCGGTGTCCAGGAACAGGTTCACCAGCAGCTCGACGGACTCGGGCAGCGTCAGCCGGTCGTCCGGCGGCGGGACCTGCATCGCGGCGGACGCGGTCAGCCCGTGCACGACCTTGAGGAACAGCTCCCGCTTCGTCCCGAAGTAGTAGTGGATCAGGCCGCGCTGCACGCCGGTCTCGCGGGCGATCGCGGCCGTCGACACCTCGGAGTACGGCAGCTCGGTGAACATCCGCCGGGCGACGTCCAGGATCTGGGCACGCCGTTCGTCCGGGGACAGGCGCTGGTAGCTCACCGCGACAGCCTATTCTGTGCAGGCGGCCCGTGCTGTGCGGGCGGCGTGGAGGGAGCGCGCACGTGAACGCCTTCGGAGGGACCGTGCGCCTGGTGGGCGAGCGGCTCGTCCTCCGCCCGTTCGGCCTGGACGACGCCGCCACGCTGATCGAGATGATCCGCGCCGAAGAGGACTTCCTGCCGCCCAACTTCCCCACGGTCCTGGAAGCCGAGCCCATCGCCTGGTTCCTGCGGGAGGGCATCCACAAGGTTCAGCATTTCGGCCTGGGCATCCATCTCGCGGTGACAGAGCGCTACACCGGCGACCTTATCGGCACCATCGGGTTGTTCAAGGTGGACTGGACGCATCTGACGTCCGAGGTCGGTTACGGGATGCGGCCAAGCGCGCGCGGGCACGGCTACGCCACCGACGCGCTGCGCCTGGTCTCCGATTGGGCGCTGCACGATCGCGGCCTGTTCCGGGTGGAACTCCGCGCGATGGTCACCAACCACGCGTCGATCCGTGTCGCCGAGAAGGCCGGCTACCTGCGCGAGGGCGTCGCGCGCGGCGCCGAGCGCGACGCGGCCGGCGTCAGCCGCGACATGATCGTCTTCAGTCGGATCGCGACCGATCCGCCGCTGTCCGGCGCGCCGCTTCCGCATCCGGACGGCGCCTCCGCGAGGCTCGTCGCCGACGACGAGGAGGGACGGTACCAGTGACCGCTACGGACCAGACGCTCGTGCTGTACGGGGAGGGCGCCCGCGAGGCCGCCCGCCGGATGCTGCCGAAGCTGCCGGACGCGTGCTTCGTCCCGGCGGGGACGGTCCGCGACACGGTCGGGACGGCGGTCAAGGACGGGCGCGCGCAGATCGTCCTGGTCGCGGGCATGGACGAGCAGGTCGCCGTGCTGGGCGGCGCGGCGGGCCTGCTGGAGTCGATCACCCTCGACATGGACTGCGGGGTCGCGCTGGCCGGCGAGGTGTCGCGCGCCGCGACGGTCCGCGACGCCTGCGCCCTGTGGGAGGCGGCGGGCAAGCTCGGCCCGTGCGGCCGCGAACTGTGCCGCCGGACGGCCGGCGAGCTGGAGCGCCTCGCCGCCGAAGCCGCCGCCGCGCTGGCCAGCCCGCTCGCCGCCCAGGTCGTCCTCCTGGACCCGGCAGGCGACCGCATGGTCGGCATGTACGGCCGCATGGCCCGATGAGCTCTCGGTAGGCGATTGGTGGGGCAGGACGATGCTTACGGTCGTCGGCTGCGATGGTTCCCCGCTTTCTGGCGCGGCCAGTGCGGCATTGGAGAGCGCTGTGCTGGTGGTGGGCGAGGCTCGTCTGCTGGAAGGCCTGCCGTTGGCGCCGGGCGTTCGGACGGTCGCTACTGAGGACCCGCTGGAGGCGCTGCAAGGGGTCGATGTCGCCGAGCAGGACGTCGTGGTCGTTGTGGACGGCGATCCCGGTTACTTCGGCATTGTTCGAGAGCTGCTTGAGCAGGGGCATGCGCCGGAGGCCGTTCCGGCGACGCCGCTGGTGGCGCGGGCTTTTGCCCAAGCGGGGCTGCCCTGGGAGGACGCTCTCGTCGTCTCTGCCAGGGACGGGCATCTGAGGCAGGCGGTGAACGCGTGCCGCGCCCATCCGAAGGTGGCCGTGCTGACCGGGCCTGGGGCGGGACCAGCGGAACTGGCGCGCGCGCTGTTCCCGGTCACTCCGCGTTCGTTCGTGGTGTGTGAGGACTTGGGCGGGCCTAGGGAGCGGGTCGTGTACGTCCGTCCGGCGGAGGCGACCACTCGTCCGTGGAACGAGCCCGATGTGGTGCTCGTCCTGGACAACCGGCATGCCCTGGGTGAAACAGGGTGGGTTTCGGGGCCCGTGCGGGCTCCGGGCGGGTGGGCGCTGCCAGGGGACGCGTTCGGCGACGGCCCTGGCCTGCGGCCAGAAGTGCGGGCGTTCGTGCTGGCCAAGCTCGGTCCCGGGATCGGCGACATGGTGTGGGACGTGGAGTCCGGCGACGGCTCGGTGGGCATCGAGTGCGCGCGCTTCGGCGCGGCCGTGGTCGCCGTCGACCGCGACTACACGGCGTGCGAGCGCGTCCGGCAGAACGTCCGTCTGCACGGGGTCAAGGTCGCGATGGCGTCCGGGGACGTCCGGTCGACCGCCGGGCATCTGCCCAGGCCCGACGCGGTCTTCCTCGGCCAGGGCGGGCCGGAGGCCGTCAAGGTCTGCGCCGCGCTCGGGCCCGCCCGCCTCGTCGCCGTCGCCACGCCCGCCGACGTTCACGTCATACTGGACATCCTGGACGAGCAGGGCTTCACCCCCGACGCCGTCCAGCTCCAGGCGGACCGGGTGACCCCACCGGAGCCCGGAGACCCGGTGATCGTCGTCTGGGGCGAACGGGACCCGCTGACCCCGGCACGGCGGACGTCCCGGACAAGCCGTCCGATCGAGACGATCCCCGCGCCGCCCGGCGAGCCGGACGTACCTCCCCGTACGGCGTGAAACCCTGGTAACCCGTCCGGAAGCATGGATCCGGAGCACTGAGGAGCCCAGTTGACCGTCCGCCAGCCCCACCCGATCGAGGTCCGGTCGTATGAGATCCTGCGGTCCCGCGTCGACCTGTCGCCGATGCCGCCGCTGTGGCGCGCCGTCGCCGAGCGGGTGATCCACGCGACCGCCGACCTGGAGTACGCGGTGGACCTGCTGACCAGGGAGGAGCACCTCACCCAGGGCTGGGCCGCGCTGCGCGGCGGGGCGCCGGTCGTCACCGACGAGGGCATGGTCGCCGCCGGGATCACCGCCCGCGAGCCGGTCTGCCACGCCGCCGACCCGGCCGCCGCCCGGATGGCGCGCGCCGCCGGCATCACCCGGTCCGCCGCGGCCGTCCGGCTGTCCTACTCCGAGGTCGGGCCGGGCGCGGTCTGGGTGGTCGGCTCCGCCCCCGAGGCGATCTTCGAGATCATCCACCGCCGGGTGAGCCCGGCGCTGGTCATCGGCATGCCGGTCGGGTTCGTCGGCGCCTGCGAGGCCAAGGAGGCGCTGCGCGCCAGCGGGCTGCCGCAGCTCAGCAACGTGTCGGAGAAGGGCGGCTCCGCGGTCGCGGCGGCGGCCGTCAACGCGCTCCTGTACTACGAGGCGGGCCGCTGATGGACGTCGACCTGCGCCATCACGGGGACGCGGAGATCGGCGGCGGCCTCGCCGACTTCGCCGTCAACGTCCGGACCGGCATGCCGCCGGAGTGGCTCGCGGAGCGGATCCGGGCGTCCGTCGCAGACCTCGCCGCCTACCCCGACCCGTACCCCGCCCGGCGAGCGGTCGCGCGGCGGCACGGCAGATCCGTCGACGAGGTGCTGCTGACCGCCGGTGCCGCAGAGGCGTTCGTGCTGCTCGCGCGGGTCCTCGCGCCGCGCCGCGCGGTGGTGGTGCACCCGCAGTTCACCGAGCCCGAGGCCGCGCTCCGGGCCGCCGGGCACGAGGTGGAGCGGGTGATCCTCAGCAAGGACTTCACGCTCGACCCCGCGCTCGTCCCGGAGGACGCCGACCTCGTCGTGGTCGGCAACCCGACCAACCCCACCTCGGTGCTGCACCCGTCCGAGGCCGTCGCCGCCCTCGCCAGGCCCGGCCGGACGGTCGTCGTGGACGAGGCGTTCATGGACGTCGTCCCAGGCGAACCCGAATCTCTCGCCAGCCGGCTCCCTACCGGGATCGTGGTCATCCGGTCCCTGACCAAGACGTGGGGGCTCGCTGGGCTCCGCGCAGGGTACGTCTTGGCCGACCCCCATCTGGTGGGACGGCTCACAGAAGCACAACCGCTCTGGGCAGTGTCCACGCCTGCGCTCGTCGCCGTCGAAGCGTGCTCCTCGCCAGAGGCCGTCGCTGAGGCCGAGGCATGGGCCGTGGAACTCGGTGTCGAACGCGACCGGCTGGCCGCAGAGCTGACCGGACGCGGCCTCTACGTCGTCCCTGAAGCGCGAGCGTCGTTCCTGTGCCTGAGCGTGCCGGACGCCCTCGGCATCAGGGCCTTGCTAAGGCAGCGTGGGTACGCCGTAAGGCGAGGCGACACGTTCCCGGGGCTCGGCTCTGATTGGCTGCGGATCGCCGTGCGCGACCGTCCGTCCAATGAACGGCTGCTGGAAGTGCTCGGCGAGCTCGGAATCTGACCTCGGAAAGGACGCTGTGAACCTGATCGACGAGACCATCGCCGCCATCGGTCCGCTGGACGAGGCGGCCATGCGGGACGCCCGCGACCACCAGGCGCGGCTCACCAAGCCGCCCGGGTCCCTCGGCGTCCTGGAAGAGGTGTCGGTCAGGCTCGCCGGGTTGGCCGGGCAGTGCCCGCCGCCGCTGCCCGAACCCGCCGCGGTGGCCGTGTTCGCCGCCGACCACGGCGTCCACGCCCAGGGCGTCACGCCGTGGCCGCAGGAGGTCACCGCGCAGATGGTGGCCAACTTCCTGGCCGGCGGGGCCGTGGTCAACGCGTTCGCCGGCCAGGTCGGCGCCCGCGTCAGCGTCGTGGACGTCGGCGTCGCCACCGAACTGGACGCGGCGCCCGGCCTCCTCCGCCGCAAGATCGCGCCCGGCACCGCGGACATGACGGCCGGCCCCGCGATGACCGCCGACGAGGCCCGCCGCGCCGTCGAGACCGGCATCCAGGTGGCCCGCGAGCTGGTCGCCGAAGGGGCCCGGTGCCTGATCACCGGGGACATGGGGATCGCCAACACCACCGCGTCCGCCGCGCTGATCGCCGCGTTCACCGGCCTGCCGCCGGAGCGGGTCACCGGCCGCGGCACCGGCATCGACGACGCCACCCACGCGCACAAGGTCGAGATCGTCCGCACGGCCCTCACCCAACACGGCCTTTTGAAGGAGCCTTCGGGCCCGAAGGGGCACGGTTCCTTGAGGCCGCCGATGGAGGTCCTGGTGGCGGTCGGGGGGCTGGAGCACGCCGCGATCGCCGGATTCGTCCTCGGCGCGGCCGCGCTGCGGGTCCCGGTCGTCCTCGACGGGGTGATCGCCGGCGCCGCCGCCCTGGCCGCCGCCGCGCTGTGCCCGGACGCCCTCGGCGGGTGCGTCGCGGGGCACCGCTCCGCCGAGCCCGGCCACGCCGCCGCCGTCGACGCGCTCGGCCTGCGGCCGCTGGTCGACCTGGAGCTCCGGCTCGGCGAGGGAACCGGCGCGCTGCTGGCGTTGCCGCTGGTCCAGGGCGCGGTGCGGGTCCTGCACGAGGTCGCCACGTTCGACTCGGCCGGGGTCAGCGAGAAGGACGCCGGGCAGCCGTAACGGCGTGATCACGGGTTGAGTCACGCTCGGCTATCGAACGGCCGGAGCCCCTCTCCATGGACTCCATATCCCGAGTACCTTTGTTCCACAAAGACACTTGCCGGTCACTGCCGTCGGAGAGAACCACCACGTGCCCCCGTACCTGCTAGGCCTGCGACTCGCCGGACGACGCGTCCTCGTCGTCGGCGGGGGCCGGGTCGCACAGCGCCGCGTCCCCGCGCTGCTGGACGCGGGCGCCGCCGTCGTCCTCGTGTCGCCCGACGTCACCGCGACGCTGGAGGGCCTCGCCGAGCGCGGCCGGATCACCTGGCACCAGCGGCCCTACCGGCGCGGCGACTGCGCCGGCGCCTGGCTGGTGCAGGCCGTCACCGACGACGCCAAGGTCAACGGGGACGTGGTCGCGGAGGCCGACGCCGCGCGGATCTGGGCCGTCCGGGCCGACGACGCCGAGTCGTCCCCCGCCTGGACGCCCGCCAGCGGGCACGCGGGCGACGCGACCGTCGGCGTCCTGCTCGGCGGCGACCCGCGCCGGGCCGCCGGCATCCGCGACGCCGTGGTGGAGGGGCTCCGCGACGGCGCCCTGGAATCCCGGCACTCCCGGCGCAAGCCCGCCGGCGTCGCGCTCGTCGGCGGCGGCCCCGGCGACCCCGGCCTGATCACCGTGCGCGGGCGGCAGCTGCTCGCCATGGCCGACGTCGTCGTCACCGACCGGCTCGCCCCCGGCGGCCTGCTGGACGAGCTGGCCGCCGACGTCGAGGTGATCGACGCCGCCAAGATCCCCTACGGGCGGACGGTCACCCAGGACCGCATCAACGAGTACCTGGTCGAGCACGCGAAGGCGGGCCGGTTCGTCGTCCGGCTGAAGGGCGGCGACCCGTTCGTGTTCGGGCGCGGCGGCGAGGAGGCCCTGCACTGCGCCCGGCACGGCGTCCCGGTCACGGTCGTCCCCGGCATCACCAGCGCGGTCGCCGTGCCGTCCGCCGCGGGCATCCCGGTCACCCACCGGGGCGTGTCGCAGGAGTTCCACGTCGTCTCCGCGCACGTCCCGCCGGAACACCCCGACTCGACCGTCGACTGGGCGGCGCTGGGCGCCGCGAACGGCACGATCGTCCTGCTCATGGCGGTGGAGCGGATGGCGCTCATCGCATCCGCCCTCATGCGCTATGGTCGATCGTCCGACACGCCGGTGGCCGTGGTACAGGACGGCACGCTCCCCGGCCAGCGGGCGCTGACGGCGACCCTGGGCACGGTGGCCGGCGAGATGGCCGCGGCCGAGGTCCGGCCCCCGGCGATCGTGGTCGTCGGCGACGTGGTCAACGTGGCACGAGAGATCGACATGATTCGAGCGGACATGGGACGGGATCCGTGACACCCCCGGCAGAGAGAAGCGCGGTCCACGACGAGGAGGCCGCCGGCCAGGGACGCGGGATCGAGGACTCCGCGGCGCCCGGCCGCGGCGCCGTGCCCGAGAAGGACGCCGTGCCTGACAAGGACACCCCCGAAGCCCCCGAGACCTCTGAGACCACCGAGAAGACCGGCTCGGCCGGCAAGGCCAGGGGCGCCCGGCGGCGCGCCCCCCGGACCGGCGCCGCGACCGGCGGCGGGACGGTCCGGCAGGGCGAGCTGATCCGGGCGCTGACCGCGCTCCGCGAGCAGCTCGGCGCGTTCGACCTGCTGCTGGACGTCCCCGGAGTGCAAGAGGCCCGCGAGGCCCGCGACGAGCTGCGCGGCCAGCTGGAGGACTACGTCCTCCCGCGCATCCAGGCCGCCGGCGCCCCCATGCTCGTGGTGCTCGGCGGGTCGACCGGCGCCGGCAAGTCCACGCTGGTCAACACGCTCGTCGGCGCCCGGGTGAGCGCCACCGGCGTGCTGCGTCCCACCACCAGCAGCCCGATCCTGGTCTGCCACCCCGACCACACCGAGTGGTTCATGGAGGGGCCGATGCTGCCCGGCATGGGCCGGGTCCGCGGTCCCGCGCCCGACGCCATCGCCGGTGACCAGCTGGTCATCATCGGCAGCGACGTCCTGCCGCCCGGCCTCGCCCTCCTCGACAGCCCCGACTTCGACTCCGTCTTCGAGGACCACTACGAGTTCGCGACCAAGCTGATGGCCGCCGCCGACCTCTGGCTGTGCGTCACCACCGCCGCCCGGTACGCCGACGCTCAGGTGTGGCAGATGCTGCAGCGCGCCAAGGAGAACGGCGCCACCATCGGCGTCGTCCTGTCCCGGGTGCCGGACGGCGCCGGCGACGAGGTCGTCGAGCACTTCGGCGAGATGCTGGACGAGCACGAGGTCGGCGACGCGCAGCGCTTCACCATCCCCGAGACCCGCATCGAGAACAGCCGGCTGCCCGAGGAGACCATCGAGGACATCCGGGACTGGCTGATCGGCGTCGCCGAGGACGCCGAGGACCGCGAGATCGTCGTCAGCGACACCCTCGCCGCCGTCCTGGACAGCCTCCGCACCCGCGTCCCCGAGGTCGCCCGGCAGGTCGAGGCGCAGGTGGAGCAGCGCGCCGACCTGGCCCGCGAGGTCGAGGCCGGGTACGGCACCGCGCTCGCCGAGCTGGACGAGGCCACCCGCAACGGCTCGCTGCTGCGCGGCGAGGTGCTCGCCCGCTGGCAGGACTTCGCCGGCACCGGCGACCTGCTGAAGGCCCTGCACGTCCAGCGGTCCCGGCGCGGCCGGGCCGCCGGCCGCCGCTCCTCCGTCCAGAACGTCCCGTCCGCGCGGTCGACGACGGAGACCTCCGCGGCCTGGACGACGTCCCCCTGCAACGTCAGATCGACGCGCAGCCCGGCGGGCCAATGCGGCAGAACGGGTCCGAGCGGCACATGCAGGACGTCCAGCCGCAGCCCGTCCCGGTCATCACCGCGCTCGGCCATGCCGGCGTCGAGCTCCAGCGCGGACCGCTGACCAGCACCGGTACCGTCCAGCCCCCTAACCCGCGGCTCCGGCATGTCCCGCCACACGGTCTCGATGGCCTCCGCCAGCGCCGCCCCCGGATTCCCGCAGACGATGAGCATCCCGGTCTCAGCGGGAGAAACGGCGGGACGCCACCGGCGGCGCCGCAGCTCGGCCTCGACGGCGAGCCTGTCCCGCGTCCCGTCCGCCGCCGCGACGACGAACGGGCGCGGGTCGCGTCTCAAGCCCACCGCAGCGCCCCCTCCCGCCACGCGTAGAGGACGCCGACCAGCAGCAGCGCCAGGAAGGCGAACATCTCCACGACGGCCTTCACGCCCACGGACGCCACGACGAGCGCCCACGGATACATGAAGACCATCTCCATGTCGAAGGCGAGGAACACCATCGACACCGCGTACCAGCGCACGTGGAACCGGGACAGCGCGTGCTCGGCCGGGCGGGCCCCCGACAGGAACGGCCCGGCCTCGAACGCCCGCGGCGCGACCGCGAACGACACCGCGTAGACGGCCGCGACGACCGCCCCGACCAGCCCCAGCACCGACAGGACGACGGCGTACGGCGGCATGACGGCTCCCGGCTGGACGGCTAGTCCGCCTCTACCTGATCAGCACACCCCCGAAACATCGCCTCATCCCGGGATGTCCGCTCTATGGCTTGCGTTCGCGGTCGGCCGCCGCGGCGGCGAGGATCATCTCGTCCACGACCCAGCGGGCCCGCGGCGACAGGTCGACCAGGGCGCGCAGCACCTCCGGGCGGATGACGCCCTGCTCCACGTCCCGCTGCAGCGCCTTGATCGTCAGGTCGTCGCCGATGGGCGCGGACTCCCCGGCGAAGCCGAAGAACCCGATCGGCACGCCGAAGAACGTCGCGAGCGCCGTCAGCGTCTTGAGCTGCGGGTTCTCCTGCCGTCCGGTGCGCAGCTTCCAGACGGTGGTGGACGAGATGTCCTCCCCGGTGGCGCGCGCGATGGCCGCCGCCGTCTCGACGTTGTTGCGCGGCGGCTCCGCGTCCGCCGGCCACAGGTTCCGGATCAGCCACTCGACCTTCTCGGCCAGCGTCGCCCCCGGCGAGATCCCGTCCGCGTGCTCGCGCATCATGCCCCTCCCCATGTCAGTGATTTTAGTTGACCACATCCACACTCGTCAGCCAAGGACACGCGCCCCACCGAAAACCGTGGCGCTCACACCCGCGGCAGTCCGCCGAGTACGGGTCCGCCGAGGAGGCACCGGAACTGCCGCGCGCCCTCGACACCCAGGTCGCCCTCATGGGCTTCCTGTTCTTCAAGTGGGGATGGTCAAGGAACTCCATTTCCCATAGAGTTCAGCGTCCTTTGCCGAAAGGCGGCCGATGAGGAGAGTTACCGGTGGATTCCGCGCGTGTTGACGACCCCAGCGATGAGGCCCTCCGCGTCCGTTATCGGGACCACGGCGTATGGGTCAACACGCTCATCATGGTGGTGATCCTCGGCAGTCGGCTGTTGACGGGACCGGCCTTCGCTCTCTCCTTCTCCTCGATCATCTGGGTGATCGGGACGGCACTGTTCGGCGTCAGCGGTGTGCTGATGGCACTGCGGTCCGAACGCGGCCTGACACTGGACATCGACGGCATCACCTGGCACCGGGTGGAACTGTTCATCCCCTGGCGCCAGGTGACCGAACTGGACATCGACACCAACGTCAAAGGCTCGGGGAAGCCCCGCCTGATTGTGCGCACCGATGCGGCGGCCGACGCACTTGAGGGCCAGCGAGGAATGGCCAGGATCCTCATCCAGGCGAACAGTCAGCAGTACGGCGGGCCGATCGCCGTGAAGGCACATCTCCTCTCGGTGCCCGCCGAATCCGTCATCGCCACCGCCGACCGGCTGCGGCAGGTCACCGCCACCGGCAGGTCTGTGGACTACGCCCGGCGGGACCGCGCCCGCACCGTCGCCACCTTGTGGGCGTCCGCCGGATTCGCCGGGCTCCTGGCCGCCCTGGCCACGATCTTCGTCCCCACCCTGTTCTAAAGGACGGCGACGCCGCTGAAGTGGGGGACCTCCGGTTCGCGCCACGGTGACGGGTCGGGGCGCCACCGGGAGCACGAGACCACACCCGGGTCCAGCAGCCGGGTGCCGGTGAACAGTTCCGCGATCTCCTCGGGGGACCGCGCGCGGATCGGCGTCCCGCCGCGCTCCATCACCTCCCGCACCGCCCGGCGCATCGCCTCGCCGTCCAGTTCGCCGGTCGTGGCGTCGCAGGTGTGCGAGATGACCAGGTGGCTGCCCGGCGCGAGGCCGCGCAGCAGGTCCGCGACGAGCCGCCGCGCCTCGCCGTCGTCCAGGATGTGGTTCAGCACGCCCAGCAGCATCAGCGCGACCGGGCGCTCGAAGTCGAGGGTGCGGGCCGCCTCGGCGAGGACCGCCGGCGTGTCCCGGATGTCGGCCTGGATGTAGTCGCACGCGCCTTCGGGGCGGCTCGTCAGCAGGGCGCGCGCGTGGGCGAGCACCAGCGGGTCGTTGTCGACGTAGACGATCCGGCTCTCCGGCGCCACGCGCTGCGCGACCTCATGGGTGTTGTCGACGGTGGGCAGCCCCGTGCCCAGGTCGAGGAACTGCCGGATGCCCTGGGAGACCAGGAAGCGCACCGCCCGCCCGAGAAAGGCCCGGTCCTGTTTCGCGGAATCGGCGATGACGGGCAGGACGCGCAGCACGGCGTCACCCGCCTCGCGGTCCACGGGGTAATTGTCCTTACCGCCCAGCCAATAGTCCCAGATGCGGGCCGAATGCGGCACGCTGGTGTCGATCTCCGGTTCCGGCATACGCAGCCCCTTCCGCGACGGTGATCATGTTCATCATCCCGCAAAGGCACCGGGCGGGCGATGGGCCGGGCCACCTTCTGCCATATCGCCGTGGCGGAGCCGCGAATCCGCCAGCATGGGGGGCCACACCCCGCGGCAAGGAGGTTCCCGTCCATGCACCTCGCTGACAACGATTCGGAGTGGGAGCAGCACAGCGGCGGTTCCGGCCACCGCGACCCCGAATGGGTGCGCGGTGACGAGGACCGGGCGCTCCGCTACTGGGAGGCACTGGACGAGAAGGGCCGCGACATCCTTCGCTACCTCATCCGTCACCCGGCGCGCAAAATCCATCACACCGAGCTCGTGAAGGAACTCCGCCTCGATCCCGAGGGGACGAAGAACCCGGCGAACGTGATGGCGGGCTCCCTGCACAGCATGGGCGGCGGCAACAAGGCGGCCGGCCGCCGCTACCCGTTCTCCTGGTGGGAGAAGAAGAACGGCACCTGCTACGCCATGAAGGAGGGGACCGCCGGCATCTTCGACAACGCGCTGAAGGCTTCCCAGGTGGCGAAGTCATGGGGCCAGATGGTCGCCCTCAACTCGTCCGCCGAGCGGGTATGGCCGCTCGTCCAGCGCTTGGACGACGTCCTCGACAGCGCAGACGTGCGATTGGTCCTGGGCTCGGCGTGCACAACAGCGCTGAAGGCCGTCCAGCAGTTCGTGGCGGCCTTGCAACTCCCCTACGAGGCCGCCGAGGGATGGACGGAGTTCGTGAAACACCTGGACAGCCGCCCGGCCTCACGACAGCAATGCATCGTCGTCGCCGACGCATGCCGGCTGCTCAAGCACGAGGACCACGAGGTTTGGTGCGAACTCGCCGAGGCCCTGCACAGCGGGCCGCACTGCCTCGGCGGCGGCTGGTCCACCCTCGTCCTCCTCGACGAGGAGACCGCGTGGGACGAGTGGACGTTCAAAACCCTCACCGAGGTTCGTCCCCACGATTGAAAGGCGCCACGGCGATCAGGCCGGACAACAGAACGGGCCCCAAAGCAAGGCTGAACAGCACGTCGGTGAGCCAATGCTCGTCCGCCACCGTAAGGGCGACCGCAGCGACGCACCCGGTGACCAGCGCGATGTCGCGCCGCCGACGCTCCGGTAGATAGCGGCGCGCCACGGGCAGGGCGACGACGAGCAGTTCGAGAATGACCCAGTCCAGCACGAACGCGTTGAGCGTGTGCCCGGACGGATAGGCCGTCCCGTGCGTGAACAGCACATCGGTGTTGCTGACGGGAAACGTCCGGGGAATGGACGCCTTCAACCCCGACTCCAGCAGCGACAGCAGCACCACGATGACCGCGCTCATGACCGGATACCGCAGCGAACGGCGCCGGATCGCGGCGATGACGGCCAGCGGCGCGATGATCATCACCAGGATGCCGCGCTGGCCGAGCTTGGTGATCGTGTGCACGGCCACCAGCGTCCCGTCCCGGACGTGCGCGTCGCAGAACTCGTGGACGATCCAGTCGAGGTGCCGGAGCGGGCCGTCGAGCAGCACGTCGACGGTGACCAGCACCATGACCGCGAACAGCAGCGCATACCAGCCCCACGACCCCCACCGCACGCTCACCGCCTTCCCCGCCGGCCGCGTTTCCCACATCAGGGGGTCAGGATGGCGCGCCCCCGGACCCGTCCGCCGTCCAGATCGTCGATGGCGGCCTGGAAGTCGTCCAGCCCGTACTTCTTCGTGTGCAGCGTGACCGCACCACGGGCCGCGAGGGCCATCAGATCGCACAGGTCGTTGTAGGACCCGACGAGGTTCCCGATGATGTTGATCTCGGCGGAGATGACGTCGATCGTCGGAACATCGACATTCTCCCCATAACCGACCACGTGGTAGTCGCCCGCCTCACGCAGCATCCGCAACCCCTCCCCGGTCGTCCCGCCCTCGCCGACGAAGTCCACCACGACCTCAGCGCCCCCGCCCGTCAGGTCGAGCACCTTCCCGACATGCTCCCCGTCCGCGACGACCCCGCGATCGGCACCGATCTCCGACGCCAAATCCACCGCATCCTGCTTGCGGTCGACCACGATCAGCTCCGCGGGACTGATCGCCTTGAGCACCTGCACCCCGATGTGCCCGAGCCCGCCCGCCCCGATGACCACGCACCGGTCCCGGGGCGTCAGCCGCCGCGCCGCCTTCGCCGCCGCGTGGTAGGCCGTGAGCCCCGCGTCGGCGAACGCCGCCACGTCCGCCGGCTCCAGCGACTCCGCCAGCTTCACCACACTCCGCGCGGACGTCTTCAGATAGTCCGCATACCCGCCGTCGGAGTCGATTCCGGGGAACTTGCCGTTCTCGCAGTGCACGTCGTCCCCCGACCGGCACGCCCGGCACAGCCCGCACGTGACCAGCGGATGCAGGATCACCTTGTCGCCCTCGGCGACGTTCGTCACCGCCGGCCCGACGGCGTGCACCCACCCGGCGTTCTCGTGCCCGATCGTGTACGGCAGCCCGACACCGGACTTCTCGGCCCACTGCCCCTCCAGGATGTGCAGATCGGTCCGGCACACCCCCGCCCCGCCGATCTTCACCACGACGTCGAGCGGCCCGTCCACCTCCGGAACCGGAACCTCCGCCATCCGCAGATCCTCGCCGTACCCGACGACCCGCACAGCCCGCATATCGCTCATGACACCCAACTCCTCGCCAGACGCGGGGCTTCCGCACGAGCCCGCGTGTCCACATACCCGCAGCGGACCTCCTTCACCGTCGCGCCCGAAACCCGTGACCTGTTGAGGCCGCCGGGTTTCGATCCGCCTGACCGGCGGTCAGACTGGGTGTCCATGAGCGACGAAGAGGACCCCGGGATCGACACGTCCGTCCCGCATTCGGCACGGATCTGGAACTACTGGCTGGGCGGCAAGGACAACTATCCGGTCGACCGCGCCGCCGGCGAGCAGTTCAGGGAGACGTTCCCGGGAGTGATCGACGTGGCCCGCGCGTCCCGCCTGTTCCTCACCCGGTCCGTCCGCTACCTGGCCGCCGACGCGGGCATCCGCCAGTTCCTCGACGTCGGGACGGGCCTCCCCACCGTCGACAACACCCACGAGGTCGCGCAGCGCGCGGCACCCGACGCCCGCGTCGTCTACGTCGACAACGACCCGCTGGTGCTCATCCACGCGCGGGCGCTGCTCACGGGCACGCCGGAGGGCGCGACCGACTACATCGAGGCCGACCTCCACGACCCGGGCCACATCCTGGACGTCGCCGCCAAGACCCTCGATTTCACCCGCCCGATCGGTCTCATCCTGAGCGGGATCATGGGCCACGTCCCGGACGGCGACGAGGCGCGGTCGATCGTCCGATCGCTGCTGGAGCCGCTTCCCTCCGGCAGCCACCTCTCCCTCAACGACGGCACGAGCGTGGTCGCCGGCGAGGCCGCCGAGCACGCCCAGCAGGACTACAACGAGGGCGGCGCGGCCGCGTACACGCTGCGCTCCCCGGAGGAGATCGGCCGCTTCTTCGAGGGTCTCGACCTGGTGGAGCCGGGCCTGGTCTCCTGCCCGCTCTGGCGCCCCGAGTCGGACGCCTTCGGCACCCCCGACCCGGTGGACGCCTTCGGCGCCGTAGCCCGCAAACCCTGAACACAAAAAGAACCGCACATCGCCGTGCCGGCGATGTGCGGTTCCACGTGTACCCCCGAGCGGATTCGAACCGCCGTTACCGCCTTGAGAGGGCGGCGTCCTAGGCCACTAGACGACGGGGGCCGGACACTGGCCGAGCGATCTCCCGCCCGGACCTCGCCAAGCCTACCGGACCGAACCCCCACCCCAAACCACTTTCAGCCTGTTCTCTTATACACATCT
>NZ_JABXFD010000250.1 GCF_013372625.1 Actinomadura sp. BRA 177 | reverse complement strand
TTTCACATATGCTTTGATCTTACAAGGCACAGGTCTGCATACGAGTTAGGTGTCCGTCTCGTGGCCACGGACATGTGTATAAGACGCAGGACCAGTTCGGTCGTCACGGCGGCCTCGACACCGCCGCCCACCAGCGCGAGCAGCAGGTCGCGGACGCTCGGCCGGGCGCCGGGGTCCTTGCGCAGCGCCGCCTGGACGAGCCCGGACAGCGACGGCGGCAGGTCCCCGGTCTCCGGTTCGGCGTGCACGGCGCGGGCCGCGAGCAGCTGGAACGAGCCCTGCCCGAACGGGTTGCGGCCGCTCGCCGCGTACGCCACGAGGCAGCCCCAGGCGAACACGTCCACGGCCGTGGTGACCTGCTGCGTGGTGATCTGCTCGGGCGCGATCCAGCCGGGCGTCCCGACGACCTGCCCGGTCCGGGTGTGGGAGGAGACCATGTCCAGCGCGCGGGCGATCCCGAAGTCGATCACCCGGGGGCCGGAGATGGACAGCAGCACGTTGCTCGGCTTCAGGTCGCGGTGCACCAGCCCGGCGCTGTGGATGGCGACGAGCGCGGCGGCGACGCCGACCGCGACGCCGTGCAGCATCCCGGGCGACAGCGCGCCCTTCTCGCTCACGTGCTCCAGCAGCGACGGCCCGTCGATGTACTCGGTCACCATGTAGGCGAGGCCGAGGTCCTCGCCGTGTTCGAGGACCTGCGCGGTGCAGAACGACGCGACCCGCTGGGCGTTGGCGGCCTCGTCGTGGAAGCGGGCGAGGAACGTCCGGTCGCCGGCCAGTTCGGCGCGGACGACCTTCACCGCCACGGGACGCCCGTCCTCGCCGCGGCCGAGGTACACGGCGCCCATCCCGCCCTCGCCGATCTTGGCCTCGATGCGGTACCGGCCGATCCGGGTGGGGTCGTCCGGGCGCAGCTCGCGCAGGGAGGACGCTCGCGGCCCGTCCATGGAGATCACCTTTTCTCCGCGAGCCGCGTCTTGGCGGCCGCCCCCGCGGCGGCACGCGGCCCCAGCTTTTCCTTACGATGACAGAGCGCGGCCCGAGGTTCTAGCGTCCGCCGATCAATGGAAATCGCGGGACTTGACGCGGCCGGGGACGGGCAGCCGCCGCAGCCGGGTCGCGCGGACGTTCGCGACGCCGTCGGCGCGTTCCAGCCGCCCGCTGACCAGCAGCGCCTGCGAGTCGACGGCGAGGCCGCGGTGCCGCTGGAACACCTGCGGCGGGCACACCACGTTGATGATGCCGGTCTCGTCCTCCAGCGTCATGAACACGATGCCGCCGGCGGTCGGCGGGCGCTGCCGGTGGGTGACGAGCCCGGCGACGACGACGTTGGTCTCGCCCGGCGTGGCGGCGAGCCGCACGGACGACAGCGCGCCCAGCTCGTCCAGGGCCTCCCGGACGTGCGCGACCGGATGGACGCGGGACACCCCCGTGGCCCACAGGTCGGCGAGCGTCTCCTCGATCGGCGTCATCGCGGGCAGCGCGGGCGCCGCCGCGCCCGGCGTCACGCCCTCCAGCTGCCCCGGCCCGGAACCGGCCAGCGCGCCCGCCGCCCACAGGGC
>NZ_JABXFD010000094.1 GCF_013372625.1 Actinomadura sp. BRA 177 | reverse complement strand
CATCGAGCGCGTCGTCACCGAGGTGCGGCGGCGCGGCAAGTGGGCGCGGCGGCTGCGCGGGCAGGAGGTGTCGAGCGCGTCGGCGCCGGCGCTGCTGCTGATCGGCGCGCCGTCCAGCGGGCAGCGGCGGCTGGCCCGGATGGCGGCCCGGGCGCTCGCGGAGGTGGAGGCCTCCAGCGGCGAGGTCCGCTCCGTGCACGCCGAGGACCTGCGCGAGCAGGGCCCCGACGGGCTGCGCGCCGCACTCGACGACAACGCCGGCCATGTGCTGCTGCTGGACGGCCTGGACGGGCTGATCCTGGACGAGGCCGACGGCGCCGCCTACGCCTCCGTCCTGTACCGGACGCGGCTGGAGGGCGTGAACGACACCGCGCTGCTGGGCACCTGCGAGCCGGACCGGGTCGGGGAGCTGTCGGCGGCGTCGCCGGAGCTGACCGCGGACCTGCGCGCGGTGCGGCTGCCGGACCTGTCGGCCCCGCGGGCGCGGGCGGCGCTGGTGCGGCTGCTGGCCGAGGAGCGCAGCCTGCGCCTCGGCACCGACGCGTGGGCGGTGGTGAACCGGGAGGTGGGGTCGCTGCGGCCGCGCGGGCGGCTGACCGGCGCACGCCTGGTGGAGGCCTACCTGGACCGGGCCGCGACACGCCATCTGGGCAGCGCGGAGGCGACGCAGGCGATCGGCAGCGCGCTGTCGCTGACGGCGGCGGACTTCGAGGGCCTGGCGGCGGAGCTGTCCGGCCGCTGACACAGGTCCGGGGACGCCCGCCGGGTGAACGGGGCGTCGGGTGCGGCGCGGGGGGCGTGCACCTCTCGCGGCGCCGCCCGGGATCCTGGCCGCGCGCCGCGCCGGTTGGTGGATGCGCCGTGCCGGTAAGGGATTTGGGTCCCTGCGGCGCGGCGGAATGTCGGTGGCGGGGGTCACGATGGGGGCGTGGATCGCGTTGACCGGCTGCTGGCGCTCGTCGCCGAGCTGCGGGCGGCCTCGCCCGAGCCGCTGGACCCGTCCGTCCTGGCGGCGCGGCTGCAGGTCAGCGAGCGGACCGTCCGCCGCGACCTGGAGCTGCTGGCGCACGGCGGGCTGCCGGTGCGGGCGGCCAAGGGCCGCGGCTACGCGCTGACCGGCCCGCCGGAGGCGGCGCCGCCGAGCGAGGTGGGGTCGCTGATGGGGCCGGTGCGCGGCACCCTCGACGAGGCGGTCCGCACCCGCCGGATCGTGCGGCTGGCCTACACCGACCAGGCGGGGGCGCGCAGTTTCCGGGACGTGGAGGCGCACGGCCTGGTCATCGCGCCCTACGGGGAGTACCTGGTGGGGTGGTGCCGGATGCGGGACGGGCCGCGGATGTTCCGGCTCCACCCGCCCGCCTCCGCGTTCCTGAAACAGAGCACCGAGGACGCGCGCGCGATGCGCGAGCCGCTTGCGTCTGTCCGGCTGCCGGTGCCGCGCCGCGCCGGTCGTGTCGGAACATCCGCGGCCCGTCCCGCATCCGGCACCACCCCACCAGGTAACTGTCGCTTATAAACATCT
>NZ_JABXFD010000645.1 GCF_013372625.1 Actinomadura sp. BRA 177 | reverse complement strand
GCGTGCTGGCCGTGGACGCGGCGACCGGCACCGCCCCTGCACCCCGCCCGCCCCCACCGGCACGGACAAGACGACCGTGGTCGCGTTCATCGGCGAGGACCACCCGGGCGCCCTGCTGGAGATCCTCACCGAGTTCTCCGTGCGCGGCATCAACCTGACGCTGATCCAGTCGCGCCCCACCGGCGCCGGCCTCGGCTCCTACCTCTTCTGGATGGACTTCGAGGGCCACGTCTCCGACGCCCGCGTCGGCGAGGCCCTGATGGGCCTGCGCCGCGTCTGCGCCGACCTCCGCTTCGTCGGCTCCTACGCCCGCGCCGACGCGGTCAGCCCCGACATCCGCCGCGGCACCCACGACACCGACTTCACCGAAGCCGCCGCCTGGCTGCACACCATCCGCACCGGCCGTCCCTGATGCAGCGGTGATCAAAGTGTGATCATCCGCGGTCAACGGACTGTGGATCTTGAACGTCATCTCCACACCAGCACTAAGTGGAGAGGTCGTCCGTTGCGCCGATCATCAGCCCTTCTCGCCACCGCCGCCCTCGCCCTGTCCGTCTTCGCCGTCCCCGGAACCGCGCAGGCGGACGCCACCGGCGTCATCCTGAAGCTGGACTTCGACCGGCTCGCCAAGGATCGCGTCCTCAAGCTCACGCTGAACGCCGAGTCGGCGAGTGGGGTCACCAACGTCCGGGCGAAGTTGCGCTACCAGACTCCCGAGGCGGAGCCCTACGCGACCGTCGAGTTCAGGCGGACGAGCGGTACGGACAACGACGGCGTCTGGCAGGCCGATTACCGCCCCGATATTGAGACTCGTCCCGGAGCGACCCTCATCGAGGTGCTGATCGCCACAGCCGACGGCGCCACTCTTACTCGGCAAACCGGGTTCTACGACTGCTACACGACGTCCATCACCGGCTTCTCGAACTCGCCGGACGTCATCGACTTCGAGCACTCTGACCTGACCATGAGCGGCAAGGTCATGGTTCAGAAATACCGCGAAGCCGCGCCGGAGCCGGTGCAGGGTGCCACGGTCACCACCCAGACCGAGAACAACTCCGCGACGACGGGTGCGGACGGCTCTTTCACCCTGAAAACGAGTGGCGACAACATCCCCATGGCACAGGTCCCCAGGCAGGGACAGCTCTGCTTCACGTATCAGCCCGCGGCCGTCACCGTAGAGAAGCAGGCCACGCAGATCACCGCGACGATGACGCCGGCGTCGACGGTGGCGCCGTACACGAACATGGACGTCGACGGCAAGGTCGTCCGAATGGGCTCAGCGGGCCCGGTTCCCCTGGCCAATGCCGGAGTCCAAGTGAACGCGTCGGCCGAGGTGACCTACTCGACCCCCCTATGGGTGAAGACCGCCGCAGACGGTACCTTCCACACGTCCTTCACGGCCGGCCGGAACGCCGGAGCGTCGGCCGCCGTGACCGCGCACTACTACGGCGCCGGCTTCCTCGCCGGCACCGAGACCGGCCTGGGCACGCTGAACATCAAGAACACGGCGACGCTCACCGACTTCAACGCCTTCCCCGAGCCCCTCGCGTACGGCGACACCGTCATCGCGAACGGGCGCCTGACGATCGAGCCCGACTTGAACAACAGCACGAACCTGCTCCTGTACCTGGAGTACTCCTTCGACCGCAAGACCTGGAAGACGTGGGCGACCCAGACGCTGGCGAGGCAGGGCAACGTCTACTTCAACACTGACCGGCCCGTGACGGCGGACGCGTACTGGCGCATCCGCTATCCCGGCGACGCCTTCAACATCCCCGCCGTCACCGAACCCGACTACGTCGACGTCAAGTACCGGACGCAGATGTACAACTTCAACGCCTCTCCGGAACCGGTGAAGAAGGGCGCGACCATCACCGTCAAGGGCCTCCTGTACCGCTTCCGCGCCAAGGCGGAGCCGGGCCCGAACGCGAACATCCACATCTACTTCAAGCCGAAGGGGTCGTCGACGTGGACGAAGATGGCGATCACGAAGACGGCGAGCAACGGCTGGTTTAAGAAGACCTTCAAGGCGTCCCAGGACGGCACCTGGCTGGCCCGCTACTGGGAGAGCGCCGGCTACCTCGGCTCGAACTATCCGAGCGACTACGTGGACGTCAAGTGACACTGACCCTGTTCTCCGTGGAGGTTCGGGTGCGCCGTTTGATCGCACTGCTCACGGCGCTCGCCGTGACGTTCTCACTCGTCTCGGTGCCGGCGCACGCCGCCGCCGTCTCGGCGCGTATCCGCGCCGTCCGGATCCTGACTCCCGACTCGCCCACGACGAAGATCGAGGTGGAGGCGTACGGGATCGCCGACATCACCAAGGTCCGCGCCGTCGTGTACGCGTACCTGGACGGGCCCCCGCAGAGGCTCGGCGTCGACGATTTCGAACTCGTCGAGGGGACGGCGCTGGACGGGGTGTGGCGGACGAAGTCCGCGGTCACCGTCGACCAGGGCCGCTGGTGGGTGGACGTCGAACTGACCACTGCCCAGGAGACCCACCTGTGGCCGCAGCGCGTGATCATCGACAATGGACTCGACACTGTGATCGATGACGTCGAGGTCACCCCGACCACCGTCGACGTGGAGAACCCCGGGATCGTCTTCCGCGGACGGCTGATGAGCCGCACCGCGGACGGGGCCCTGTCCCCCGTGCAGGGGGCCACGCTGAGTCTTACCGGCGCGAGCGCACCGATTCCGACGGTGGTCACCGGATCGGACGGCCGAGTCGAGGGCACCGGCGACTTCCCGCGGACGGCCGACGCCCAGCTCGCCTACACGGGCGGATTCCTGTACCGGCCGACCAAGAGCGCGAAGATTCCGGTCACGAAGCAGCGGCTCGACACCCGGATCACGCTGAGCGTGCCGGACCGCCTCATCGTGGGCGACCAGGTCACCGCGACCGGGCGACTCGAACGCCAGGACCGGAACGGGGTCTGGGCGCCGCTCGCGGGCAAGCAGCTCAGGCTCAGCTTCGACAAGACGGAGGGCGACGGCGACTGGACCGTCGCCGGCAGGCCCGTGACCGACGCCAACGGCGTCTACCGGGCCCCGGTCACCGTGACCGAACCCGGCGCGTGGTCCGTCAGCTTCGCGAACGAACCGCAGACCCTCCCCGACGACTACTACGGCTACCGGATGGCCAGTGCGGTCACGACCAACCGGACGGTCGTGCACCGGACGTCCATCAGCGGCTTCAACGCGGATCCTGAGCCCGCCGCGCTGGACGGGGACGTGACGGTGTCCGGCACCGTGCTGTGGCAGACGGCGGACGGTCAGTGGGGTCCGGGTGGCCCGGCCGACAGTGTGCAGCTCCAGTTCTCCACCGATGGGAAGACGTGGAAGAACATGGCCGTCCAGGTGCCCGGCGGTGAGGGCGAGTTCAGGTTCGTGGTGCCCTCTGGACGGGACGGCTACTGGCGAGCGGTGGTGCCCAGGGGCGACTACGTCGAGCCGTCCGCGAGCGGCGCCGACTACGTCGACGTCAAGTACCGGACCCATCTGTACAGCTTCAACGCCTCGCCTGAGCCGGTGAAGAAGGGCGCGACCATCACGGTCAAGGGCCTGCTCAACCGGTACATGCCGGAGAGTAAGCCGGGGCCGGGCGCGAACATCCACATCTACTTCAAGCCCGCCGGGTCGTCAACGTGGACGAAGATGGCGATCACGAAGACGGCGAGCAACGGCTGGTTCAAGAAGACCTTCACAGCGTCCAAGGACGGGACGTGGTTGGCCCGGTACTGGGGCAGTGGCACATATATCGGGTCGAATGCGCCGAGCGACTACGTGGACGTGCGCTGACGTAGGCTGCCCTGGTGGGCATGGACTTCGATCTTTATGAGCGGGAACTGTGGGCCGGGCGGGCGTCCGCGTATGAGCGGGGGTTCGCCCGGCTCACCCGTTATCTGGTGGGTCCGCTGCTGGACGCGGCCGGAGTGACGGGCGGGACGCGGTTCCTCGACGTCGGGACGGGGCCCGGGTTCGTGTCGCAGGAGGCCGTCCGGCGGGGTGCCGAGGTGTCGGCGATGGACGCCGAGGAGAGCATGGCGGCGACGGCCGGGCGGAACGTCCCCGGGCTGGACGTGCGGGTCGCCGTCCTGCCGGAGGTGCCGTTCGAGGACGAGTCGTTCGACGCGGTCGCCGGGAACTTCGTCATCAACCACGTCGGAAATCCCGGCGCGGCGATCACCGAGTTGCGGCGGGTGCTGCGGCCGGGCGGGCGGCTGGCGCTGAGCTGCTGGGTGATGCCGGGCAGCGGGGCGCTCGCGATCGTCCGGGAGGCGGTCGAGCAGGTCGGGGTGCCGTGGCCGGACGACATTCCGGAGTCGCCGTTCCAGCGGTACGGCGAGGCGGTCGAGTTCCGGCGGCTGGTGACGGAGGCCGGGCTCACCGAGGTCGCCGTCGAGGAGGTGACCTGGGAGCACGTCGTCGACCCCGAGGAGTGGTGGGAGACGGGCGCGCTGTCCAGGGTCGGCACGAACGGCGTGATCGTCGGGCGGCAGGACGCGGAGACCGTCGCGCTGATCAAGGACGCCTACGACACGATCATCGCCGACTACGGGGTGGAGGGCGGCAAGGTCGCGCTGCCCGCGCACGCGCTGCTGGCGAGCGGCGTCCGGTAGAACCGCGGTCATGCGCGCGCGGAGCGAGGGGCCGGAACGGTAGCCTCGGGTCTGTGATTGACCTGCGAGCTCTTCGAGAGGATCCGGAGCGGCTGCGCGTGTCGCAGCGCGCCCGCGGTGAGGATGGCGCCGTCGTCGACCGGCTGCTCGACCTGGACGGGAGGCGCCGCTCGGCGCTGACGTCGTTCGAGCAGCTCAGGGCGGAGCAGAAGAGTTTCGGCAAGTCGGTCTCCAAGGCGAAGGGCGACGAGCGGGACGCGCTGCTCGCCCGCGCGAAGGAGCTGTCGCAGCAGGTCAAGGAGCTGGAGGCGGAGGCCGACCGGCTCGGCGCGGAACTCGACGCGGTGCTCAAGGGCGTCCCGAACCTCATCGAGGAGGGCGCCCCGCCCGGCGGCGAGCAGGACTTCGTCGTCCTGGAGCACGTCGGCGAGCCCACGGCGTTCGAGTTCGAGCCGAAGGATCACCTGGAGCTCGGCGAGAGCCTCGGCGCCATCGACATGGAGCGCGGCGCGAAGGTGTCCGGCGCGCGGTTCTACTACCTGACGGGCGTGGGCGCGCGGCTCCAGTACGCGCTGCTGAACCTCGCCATGGAACAGGCCGTCGCCGCCGGGTTCGTCCCGATGTACCCGCCGGTGCTGGTGAAGCCGGAGGCGATGGAGGGCACCGGCTTCCTCGGCGCGCACGCCGACGAGGTGTACCGGCTCCGCGAGGACGACCTGTACCTGGTCGGGACGTCCGAGGTGCCGCTCGCCGCGTACCACATGGACGAGATCATCGACGAGCTGCCGCGGCGGTACGTGGCATGGTCGTCGTGCTTCCGCCGCGAGGCCGGCTCCTACGGCAAGGACACGCGCGGCATCATCCGCGTCCACCAGTTCGACAAGGTGGAGATGTTCTCCTACTGCGACCCGGCCGACGCGCACGCCGAGCACCTGCGGCTCCTGGAGTGGGAGAAGGAGATGCTCGCCAAGGTCGAGCTCCCGTACCGGGTGATCGACGTGGCGGCGGGCGACCTCGGCTCCAGCGCGGCCCGCAAGTACGACTGCGAGGCGTGGGTGCCGACGCAGAACACCTACCGCGAGGTCACCTCGACGTCCAACTGCACCGAGTTCCAGGCGCGGCGGCTCGCCGTCCGGCACCGCGACGCGGACGGCAAGAACCAGCCGGTCGCGACCCTGAACGGCACCCTGGCCACCACGCGCTGGATGGTCGCCATCCTGGAAAACCACCAGCAGCCCGACGGATCGGTCCGGGTACCGGAGGCCCTGCAGAAGTTCCTGGGCCAGGACGTCCTAGAGCCAATCAAACGCTGACATTCGCCTAGCCGGGGCCCGTCCTGCTGTAGGACGGGCCCCATTCGCGTCTACTGCAGACGTCCCTGGGGAGGATGGTTGGAGTCGGCTAAGCACTGAGCTAAGCCGGGCTGTCCTTCCATAGGACGGAACCCGTGTTCTGGAGCCGGTCAGGCGTTGAGCTAGGCCGGACCCCTTTGCCTCTACTGCAAGAGTTGGGCGCGGAGGGCTTTCTGGGTTGCGGTGTCGATGCCGAGGCCCTTGGTCAGAAAGGTGTCGAAGGTTCCGTAGTCGCGTTGGATCTGGTCGAACGCCGCGTCCAGGTAAGAGGTGCGGACGGTCAGGAGGGGCTCGATGAGGGACGGGTCGATGCCGTACTTGGCGAGTTCGGCGAGTTCTTCCTTGTTCTTGGCGGCGAGTTCCTGGTTGGAGCGCAGGTAGTCCTCGTACACCTGCGTCTTGTCCACGCCCAGGAGGGTCAGCAGGATCGCGGTCATCACGCCCGTCCGGTCCTTGCCCTCGGTGCAGTGGTAGAGGACGGCGCCCTGGCCGGACGCGATGCGCCGCAGCGTGTCCGCGAACTGCTTGCGCGAGGCGGGGTCGTGGACGAAGCCGCGGTAGGTGAGGGCCATGAACTCGCCCGGCTTGTCGTCGGCGAGGATCGCCTTGAGGACGTCCGGCATCAGTTCCAGCAGGGTGAGCGAGACGACGTCGTTCGGCGCGAGCCGGGCGACACCGGTGGGCGTGACCTCGCTGAGGGACGCGGAGCGGTAGACAAGGCCATACCGCACGCGGTGCCCGGCGACCTTGGCCACCACCTCAGCCACGCGCGGACAAGGTATGACGTCCTTGAGGTGAGCCCCCAACGACCTCAACGTTGCGATCGCGTGCGAAGCCAGGTTCGAGCTTGCGAGAACCTGATCGCGCAGCGAGCCGCTAGGCGAGTCGGAGCGATGCTAGCGATCGCCGCGTTTCTCGACGATGGAGGGCCGCCAGGCCCGAAGGAGGAGAGAAGCGCAATAGACACAGCTAGGGCTGCCGACGCCAGCCGGGGGGATCTGGCGAACATGGAACGACCTTCCACGCGACAACGAACGTGAAGAAGTTTCAACCCCCGTGGGCGATCAGTCCAGGCCCAACGTTCCGCTGTCACCTGCGTCGCTTATGGTTTGTGGCATCTGCCCAGGAAGGTGACATGAGCCAGTCTTCGCCGCGTGTGATCGCCACCGACCTCGACGGGACGATCGTGCGCTCCGACGGCACGATCTCCAACCGGACCGTCGACGCCCTCGCCCGGGTCGAGCGGGCCGGGTCGATGCTCGTGATGGTCACCGGCCGGCCGCCCCGCTGGATGAAGGACATCGCCACGGCCGTCGACCACCACGGCGTCGCCATCTGCGCGAACGGCGCCGTCGTCTACGACCTGCACACCGAGACCGTCCTGCAGACGAGGGAGATCCAGCCGGACGTGATCGCGGAGGCCGTCGGGCGGCTGCGCGGCATCTCGCCCGAGTTGCAGTTCGCGGTGGAGCATCCGACCGGGTTCTACTTCGAGAACCGCTACATCCTCGGCCGCTGGGACGCGGAGGACTTCGGCGGCGTGGCCGTGGGCGCCGAAGAGCTGGTCAGCCGGCCCGGCACCAAGCTGCTCGCCTTCCACCCGGACGCCGACCCCGACACGCTCTCGGAGAAGGCCGTCCAGGCGGTGGGCGACATCGTGACGGTGACGCACTCGTCCGGGCGGGGGCTGCTGGAGATGAGCGCGCTCGGCGTCACCAAGGCCAGTGCGCTCGCCGCGCTCTGCACCGAGCACGGCCTCGTGTCGGACGACGTCACCGCGTTCGGCGACATGCCCAACGACCTGCCGATGCTCACCTGGGCGGGCACGTCCTACGCCGTCGGGAACGCGCATCCGCTGGTGCTGGCGGCCGTGACGCACAAGACGTCCCGCAACGACGACGACGGCGTCGCCGAGGTGCTGGAACGCCTCTTCCCCTAGCGGCGGCCGCACCCCGTCCGTGCGGGATGCGGCCGGTTCGCGGCTTCTACAGGTAGGGGCCGGACGAGCGCGGGCCGGGCTGCTGCTCCTCCTCCGCGGGCGGCATCATCCCGGCGGGCAGGGCGCGCCGCATCTGCTCCAGCTGCGCCCGCGCCGCCATCTGCTGCGCGAACAGCGTCGTCTGGATGCCGTGGAACAGGCCCTCCAGCCAGCCGACGAGCTGCGCCTGCGCGATCCGCAGCTCCGCCTCGCTCGGCACCGTCCCCTCGGTGAACGGCAGCGACAGCCGCTCCAGCTCCTCGACCAGCTCGGGGGCCAGGCCGTCCTCCAGCTCCTTGATGGACGACTTGTGGATCTCCCGCAGCCGGGCCCGGCTCGCCTCGTCCAGCGGGGCGGCCTTGACCTCCTCCAGGAGCTGGCGGATCATCCCGCCGATCCGCATCACCTTCGCCGGCTGCTCGACCATCTCGGTGACCGACTTGCCCGCGGACTCGCCCTCACCGCCGCCCTCCATGGCGATGCCGTTCGGGCCGACCACGAGGACCTGCGGTTCCTGTTCGGACTGGTTCTTGGAAGGGTCGCTCATAAATTCCACATCCTCACACTGTCAGCAGGATCTTGCCGACGTGACCGCTTTCTTCGAGCAGCTCGTGCGCGCGCGCCGCGTCCGCCATGGGGAAGCTCCGGTCGATGACGGGCCGGACCTCCCCCGACGCCAGCAGCGGCCACACGTGCTCGCGAACCCCGGCCACGATCACCGCCTTCTCGTCCAACGGACGGGCCCGCAGCGATGTCGCGTGCACCCGTGCCCGCTTGCGCAGCAGCTTGCCGATGTCCAGCTCCGCCTTGGCGCCGCCCTGCAGGCCGATCACCATCAGCCGTCCGCCGACGGCGAGCGCCTCCACGTTCCGGGCCAGGTACTTCGCGCCGATCAGGTCGAGAATCACGTCGTAGGGGCCGCTGTCGACGAAGTCGTCCTCGCGGTAGTTCACGGCGACGTCCGCGCCGAGTTCGCGGCAGCGGGCAGCCTTCTCCGCACTGCCCACGGTCGTCACCACGCGCGCGCCGCGCGCCTTCGCGAGCTGGATCGCGAACGTGCCGATGCCGCTGCCGCCGCCGTGGACGAGGAGCGTCTCGCCCTCGCGCAGCCCGCCCAGCTGGAACACGTTCGACCACACCGTGCACGCGACCTCCGGGAGTCCGGCCGCGGCCGCGACGTCCACCCCGCGCGGCACCGGGAGCACCTGCGCGGCGGGCACCGCGACCCGTTCGGCATACCCTCCCCCGGCGAGCAGCGCGCACACCTCGTCCCCGACGGTCAGGCCGGTGACGTCCGCGCCCAGCTCGGCGACCCGTCCCGACACCTCCAGGCCCGGGTACGGGGGAGCGCCCGCGGGCGGCGGGTAGAAGCCCTGCCGCTGCATGACGTCGGCGCGGTTCACCGCGCTTGCCGCCACCTCGATCAGCACCTCGCCCGGCTCCGGCCGCGGGTCGGGGACCTTCGTCCACTCCAGGACGTCGGCGCCGCCCGGCTCACGGATCACGATGGCATGCATACCGATCACGCTACCGGGCGTTCCGTGACACGCACCCCGCCTCCGGCGTCCGGCCCCAAGCTCGATCTACGCGCGGGATGCGGGCTATTGGGTCATGGGTATCCTGCGTGGGGATCGGTTTGCCCACCTGGACCGTGTTGATCATCAGAGGCGTGCCCGAGGGGGAAGAACGGTGGCGAGGAACGAGCACGACGGGCGCTCTCTGGAGGAGCGCCTCGCCTCTCTGGACGCGATGAACGAGGACACGGCGGAACCGTCCGCCAAGGGCGAGCAGCCCGCTCCCGCACAGCAGGAGAACGCGCCGCCGCCTCCCCCTCCGCCGTCGCCCGGCCCGGAGAACAATCCGTGGCTCGCCGCGCCGCCCGCCTTCCAGGGCGGCCCGGAGAACACCGGCTACGGCCCCCCGCAGCCCCCGCCCTACGAGGGCGGCCCCATGCCGCAGCCGTTCGACGGAGGAATGCTCCCGCCGCCGTACCACCCGGCCCCGGTCCACGACCCGTCCCAGGGTGCGCAGCCGTCGCCGTACGACGCCAACGGCAACGCCGCCCCGCCCCTCGACCAGCTGCCCCCGTACCCGCCCGAGCGGTTCGCGCAGCAGGACGCCGGCGGGCAGTACCAGCCGATCGACCCCGCCACTGGGCAGCCCTACCCGCAGGACACGGACGCCTCCGGCCAGCCCTACGTGCCGATCGACCCGAGCACGGGCCGTCCGCTCACCCCTGAGGGTGGCGCCCAGCCGACCGGTCAGGCACAGGACGCGAACGGTGCCGTCCAGCAGTTCCCCCCGGCGGAGCCGCAGCCCTACACGCCCGACCCCAGCGCCCAGCCGTTCCCGCCCGCCGATCCGAACGCGGCCGGCCAGCAGTACGCGCCACAGCCTTACCCCTCGTTCGACCCCAACACCGGCCAGCCGTACCCGCAGATCGACCCCAACACGGGTCGGCCGTTCGCGCAGGTGGATCCCAACACTGGCCGGCCGTTGCCGCCGGACTCCGGCGCCGCCGGCCAGCCTTACCCGCCGTTCGACGCCAACACGGCCCAGCCGTACCAACCGATCGATCCGAGCACGGGTCAGCCGTTCGCGCAGATCGATCCCAACACCGGCCAGCCGTACGTGCCGGTCGACCCGAACACCGGGCAGCCCTACCAGGGGTACGGCTACCCGGCCGGGCCGCACGGGCAGATGATCCCGCCGGGGCACGCCGCCCCGCCGCAGGACGGCGACAGCCTCAGCTCCGAGAACCTCCTGGGCGAGCGCCGCATCGCGCCGTCCTCGGGGTGGCGGCGCGCCGTCTACAAGGCGACCGCCGGGAACATCCATCCCGGCGAGTCGCAGTACGAGCTGCGCCGCAAGGACCTGATCGCGCGCGCTCGCACGCCCGTGGCGGGCGGGCACCACCGGGTCGCGGTCATGTCGCTGAAGGGCGGCGTCGGCAAGACGACCACCACGACCGGGCTCGGCTCGATGCTCGGCTCCTTCCGCGGTGACCGGGTCATCGCGGTCGACGGCAACCCCGACCGCGGGACGCTCTCGGACAAGGTGCGGCTGGAGACGGCCGCGACCGTCCGCGACCTGCTGAACAACCGCGACCAGATCCACCGCTACGCGGACGTGCGCGCGTTCACCTCGCAGAACGAGGCGCGGCTGGAGATCCTCGCGTCCGACCGCGACCCGGCGGTCAGCGAGGCGTTCTCCGCCGAGGACTACGCGGCCGTCGCCGTCGTCCTGGAGCAGTACTACTCGGTCTGCATCACCGACTGCGGCACCGGGCTGCTGCACTCGGCGATGGCGGGCGTGCTGAGCCTCGCCGACCAGCTCGTCCTGGTCAGCTCCCCGTCGGTGGACGGCGCCCGGTCCGCGAGCGCGACGCTCGACTGGCTGGAGGCGCACGACCACGGCCACCTCGTCCGCAACGGCGTCGTCGTCCTGTCCATGGTCCGGAACCGCACCCGCAGCCAGGTCGACCTCGACAAGCTGCAGTCGCACTTCGAGAGCCGCTGCCGCGCCGTCGTCCGCATCCCGTACGACGACCACCTGGAAGAGGGCGCCGAGGTCGAACTGGAGCAGCTCGCCCCCGCCACCCGCGAGGCGTACCTGACCCTGGCCGCCGTCGTCGGCGACGGCTTCGCCTTCCAACGCCCACAGGAGTCCTGAGGCCGGACGGTAGGGTCACGTTCCGTGACGGACGGCGATGGCTTGTACGTGGGGGAGGCCGGACCGGACGCGGCCGGTGACCGGGGCTGGCTGCTCGGCCATTTCAAGCCGGCCGGCGACCTGCGGCACAGCGGCGAGGTCGAGATCAAGTGGGGCGTCCACCCCAAGGGGGAACGGCGCGCCCAGTGGACGGACGGCGAGAAGCGCACCGCGCTGCTCGTCCTCATCAGCGGCCGGTTCCGACTGGAGTTCCCCGGACGAAACGTGGTGCTCGCCGAGCAGGGCGACTACGTGGTGTGGGGACGCGGTGTCGACCATTCGTGGGAGGCCGAGGAGGAGTCGGTCGTCATGACCGTCCGGTGGCCGTCCATCCCCGGCTACCGTGTCCCGGGCGAACCGTAGGCCGACCTGGGTATGCGGTCGAAGGCAGGCCCCCGTGACCGCTATCGTGGGCGGTGGCCGGACGACCGGCCGCCGGGAGAGTTCGCATAGTGGACTAGTGCAGGCGCCTTGAAAGCGCCCAGGGCTGGGGACAGTCCTCGTGGGTTCGAATCCCACACTCTCCGCTTCGGAGTTGGCCGAAGTGTGCCCGCGGAAGGCGGGCCGTCACTCCTTCGTCATGACTCCCAGGGGGCGATCCCCTCGAACCCCTGGGGTCCCGAACGTTATGAAGGGGCCGACTCGGGCATAAGTCATCCGTTACGCTCTTCGGCATGTCGCAGACACCGAATGATCCGGCGGGTACGACTCACCAGTTCCAGAACTTCGCCAACCAGCAGCAGCCGCAGAAGTCCGGGCCGAACACCGGCATGATCGTCGGCGTCGTCGCCGTGGTGGCGGTCGTCGCGATCGTGGTGGTCGCGGTCATGATGATGTGACCCGGCGTCAGCGGCCCGAGCTGCTGAAGTGCTGGTAGTCCTTGGCGCCGCTCCAGGTGCCGCCCCAGCCCCAGCCGATGGCGTCGAACGCGTCCACGACCTTGTCGCCGGCGTGGATCATGCCGGGCGCGTCCAGATCGCGGTTCTTGTACTTCGTGCAGGATTTGTGGGCGATGTGCCCGTCCGCGTAGACGTAGGGGTTCTGGCACGGGTTGATGTCGACGGCGAGGCCGTACGCGTGCTGGGAGAACGAGCTGGACCCGGTCGCGTTGCGGCAGTTGAACGCGGAGGTGTTGTTGGCCTCGATGGAGTCGAAGTCGCTGCCGCCGTACTTGTCGACCGGCTCCATCCGCTCGATCGGGTAACGCACGTCGTACAGCTTCTTGAAGACGGAGACGAGGTCGTCGGCCGCCTTGGCGTTGACGACGAGCCGCCCGCCGGTGTGCGGTTTGTCGTCCATGCCCCAGTAGGTCATCTCGATCATCCGCAGGCCGGACGGCGCCACCGGGCAGCCGCTCCGCCAGGACGACTTGAGGTCGCCGGCGGTGACCTTCTTGACGTCGGCTCGGAAGCCCTGCTCCGTCGGGGACCGCGGGGCGGCCGTTTCGGACGCGGTGGGCGGTGTCGCGGGCGCCGGCGACTCGCCCGAGTCGTCGTCGCCGCGGCCACAACCGGTCGCCGCGAGCGCCACCGTGAGCAGGACGCCGAGGAAAATCGCGCTGGTGATCGGCCCTCTACCTGGCATCTTTGCAGCATACGCACGTCGGGCCCGTGCGCGTCGCAGCGCTGATTCGATACCGTGCGTGTCAGCTTCTCGGCCCTGAAGGGGGCCGAGCTCGCAGCTCTTCGCCACCACTGGATGTGGTGGGTCAGGCCGCGGCGCCGGCAGCGTGACTCACTGCCCAGCCCGCTGCGCCGCGTGCGGCGATGTTGCGGGCTGCGTTCACGTCGGCGTGCTCAGCGAAGCCGCAGGACGTGCACCGGAAAGTTGCCTGGTCGGGCCGGTTCCCCTTGTCGATGTGGCCGCACATCGAGCACCTTTGCGAGGTGTGCCGCGGATCCACGAACACCACCGGGACACCGGCGCGCTTCGCTTTGTAGGCGATGAACGCGCCGAGCTGGGCGAAACTCCAGGTATGCAGCGTGACCCGCTGGGGCTTGCGTAGCCGGACCCGCGCACGGATACCACCCAGGTCTTCCAGGGCGATACCGCGCATGGTGCGTTGAGCCTCGGTCACGATCTGCTTGGAGATGCGGTGGTTGGTGTCGGCGGCGAACCGCGCCTCACGGCCTGACAGGTGACGCAGCAGCCGCTTGGCGGACTTGGTGCCCTTAGCCTGCAGGCGTTTGCGGAGACGGCGATTGCGGTGCCGGACCTGGTTGACGCGCTTGCCGGAGTGGACGGTGCCGTCGCTGGTGGTGGCGATGTTGACGATGCCCAGGTCCACCCCGGTGAACCCGTCCGGCACGTACTGCGGGGCGTGCGGGACGTCGCAGGTGGCGTAGAGGTAGAGGCACCCGCCGCGCCACACCAGATCCGACTCGCCGCGCCGGTGCGCGGCCAGCAGCTTCGCCTGCTCGGCCGAACAGGCGAAGGCCACGTTCTTGCATCTGCCGCGCACAGTCCAGATGCTCACAGTGCGGGCGTCGAGCTGCCAAGACAACGACCGGTCATCGAACGGCTGGGCGGCGTCCTTGCGGAAGCGGACCGCCGCGCCCTCCACGGCGGCGCGGCGCCGCGAACCTTGCGGCCCGTAGTTGTCGGCCTTCAGGTTCTCGGCCAGCGTGGCGTAGGCCCCGGCCACCTTGCGGACGCAGTGGATCGCCGGCTGCGCCGACAGGCCCATCGCCTTCAACTCGCCGTAGACCAGCCGCTGCAGCGCGGTCTTGCCCCTGATGCCGGTGGCGAAGGCGCGGCGGGAGGCGTGGCAGGCGGCCTGGTTGCACAGCTTCAGCGTCTCCCGCAAGGCCGACTCGGTGGCGGCGTCGGGGAGCAGCTTGACCTGCACCACCAGCTTCATCCCCACAACTTAACATTAAGTGCCTATGTAGTTACGTTAAGTTGGAGACGGTGCGTCAGACGGCAGCACACGTGTCGCCTTCAAGCCGCATGTCCACTTGCCCCGTGGCCAAGGATCGCCGAGTTCATCGGCCGGCGAGAACGCCCGGACCGACATCCGGGGCGGGAACCCGTAGAGTGCGTTTAAAGGCGCGCCCGCCGGATAGGGGCCGGGACGGACGGGCCGCGGACCCTCGTCCAGCCGCCGGGCATGTCGTCCGGTGACGTCCGGTCCCAGGGAGCCGGGATGGCGGAAGCTCAGGAGAGCGACCTCCCCAGCCTCGAAGACGAGATCTTCGCGGTGGCGCACGATGTGGAGGTCGAGCAGGGCGCGGCTGCGCAGCCGCGGCTGCCGACGGACAAGGCGCAGGTCCTCGCCGAGCGCGCGCGGGCGTTCCTCGGCCGGGACGTGAAGGCGCTGGCGGCGGGCTTCGGCGTGTTCGTGCTCGTCGACCTCGTGATGATGTGGGCGCCGCTGATGATGAGCCGCCGGCCGAGCCTGCTGCCGCAGTTCATCACGCTGCTGCTGCTGGCGTTCGGGCTCGGCGGCCTGCTCGTCTGGCAGGTCGGCGGCCGGTGGCGGACGTTCGGCATCGGCATGATGCTCGCCTGGGGCTTCCTGACCCTGGTGTCGGTCGGGTTCCTGACCGGGGTGACCGTCCCGCTGTAGCGGTCAGGTCGTGGGGCCGACCCGCTTGAGGACGAGGCTGAACGCGCGCCCGACGGCTTCGAGGTCCTCGGGCTGGATCACGTCGACGAAGAACGTCCGGACGGTCTCGACATGGTCGCGGGCGGCGCGTTCGAGCGCGGCGAAGCCCTCGTCGGTGAGGTGCGCGAACACGCCGCGCTTGTCGTTGGGGCAGCTGTCCCGCTTGACCAGGCCCTTGGTCTCCAGGCGGGAGCAGGTGTGCGACAGCCGGCTGCGGGACTGGCTGGCGTTCTCGGCGAGTTCGGCCATCCGCAGCCGCCGCTCGGGCGCCTCCGACAGCCGGACGAGGATCTCGTACTCCGACACCGACAGGCCGTGCTTGGCCTTGAGGTCGCGGTCCATGATCTCGGTGAGCCGGACGCTGCCGTCCACGTATGCCCGCCAATCGCGCTGCTGGGTGGCATCGAGCCAGCGAGGTTCGCTCATACCGGAAAGTATAGGCCATATGTTGAAGATTCAACTAGTGCGCGCTATCTTCACGGTAGCAGGACGGGACGACGGCGTCCGTCCGCGGAAATAGTTGAATTGTCAACTATGTTGCACGAGGCAGTGCACCGCCCGGCAGGGACGGGGCACCCGAGCGAGGGGAGATCCCATGCCTGCCGTGATGGCCGACCCGCTGACCCTGCCCCGCCTGCCGCTGCTGCCGGCGGGCGAGACCGACTGGCGCCGCGTCGCCAAGGTCGTGACCGCCAAGCGCCACCTCGAAGGCGAGGGCTTCCAGGTCAGGCGCCCCTTCCCGGGCATCGACCTGTCCCTGGCCGACCCGTTCCTGCTCCTCGACCACATGGGCGCCGTCGAGTACGCGCCGGGCGAGGCGAAGGGGACGCCCTGGCATCCGCACCGCGGGTTCGAGACGGTCACCTACATCATCGACGGAGCGTTCCAGCACCAGGACACGACCGGCGGCGGTGGCCTCATCTCCGACGGGGCCACCCAGTGGATGACGGCCGCGTCCGGTATCCAGCACATCGAGCAGCCGCCGCCCGAGTTGGTCACCAAGGGCGGGCTGTTCCACGGCATCCAGCTTTGGGTGAACCTGCCGCGCGCGCAGAAGTGGGTGCAGCCGCGCTACCAGGACATCGAGGCGAAGGACGTCAAGCTGCTGGCCGCCGACGACGGCTCGTCCCTCGTCCGCGTCATCGCCGGGTCGCTCGCCGGATACGACGGCCCCGGCGTCACCTACACGCCGATCAACTACCTGCACGCGACGGTCGCGCCCGGCGCCCGGCTCGCGCTGCCCTGGGCCGCGCGACTTCAACGCCCTCGTCTACGTCCTGTCCGGACGCGGGACGGCCGGCGTCGAAGAGGTCGGACTGGACGAGGGGCAGCTCGCCGTGTTCGCCGGCTCCCACCACAAGGGCGACGGCGACGGGCTCGTCGTCCGCGCCGCCGACTCCCAGCCGCTGGCCAGCGCGAACGGGTGGGAGATCCTGATCCTCGGCGGGCTGCCGATCCGCGAGCCGGTCGCCCGGTACGGCCCGTTCGTGATGAACACCCGCGAGGAGATCGTCCAGGCCTTCGAGGACTTCCAGGCCGGCCGCATGGGCACCGTCCCCGCCGAGAAGGTCCCCCACCGATCGGCCGCCGACGAGCCCCTCGCCTGACTCCCGCGGGTGGTCCTGCCCGGATACCCCGCTCCGGACAGGGCCGCCCCGGGGCACTTCCCGCGTTCGCGTGACGGAGCCGGACGCATGCGCTAGTGTGTTCGAATAGTCGAACAGAAGTTCGACCGGCTTGTTCGAACGCGCTCGCCCGGGGAGGCGACATGGTGGCAATGGCCACGAGGCAGGAGTCGTGTGCTCGGCCGGCTACCGCTGCCTTCGCCACCGCCCGCGATGCCGGTCAGGAAGCGGGGGCCGAGGCTCCCGCGCGCTGCGGGCGGCGGCGCGAGCACGCGACACGCCGCAGCGATTTCTACGCAAATCTACGGCCGCAGCTATATCGCCTCATAGAGTCCGAGAGCGTGGACCCCGTGCGCAATCCCTATGCCCCCGGCGCCGGGCAGCGCCCCCCGGAGCTGGCCGGCCGCGACCGCGAGCTGCGGCAGTTCGAGGTGGTGCTCGAACGCGTGGCCCGGGGCCGTCCCGAGCGCAGCATGATCGTCACCGGGCTGCGCGGGGTGGGCAAGACCGTGCTGCTCAACGCGTTCCGGTCGCAGGCGATCCAGCGGCTGTGGGGGACGGGCAAGATCGAGGCCCGGCCCGACCAGTCGATCCGCCGGCCGGTCGCCTCGGCGCTGCACCGGGCCGTCCGGGAGCTGGCGCCCCGGCACCGCGCGCCCGACCGCATCGAGGACTTCCTCGGCGTGCTCAAGGCGTTCGCGCAGTCCGAGCCCGAGCCGTCCGGGAAGGGCAAGGCGCGGGCGCACCGCTGGCAGCCCGGCATCGACGTGCCCGCCGCGCGCGGCCGCGCCGACTCCGGCGACCTGGAGATCGACCTCACCGAGCTGTTCGTGGACGCCGCGTCCGTCGCCACCGACGTCGGCGCCGGAATCGCCCTGTTCGTGGACGAGATGCAGGACATCCCGGCCGACGACGTCTCGGCGCTGTGCGCGGCGTGCCACGAGTTGTCGCAGGTCGGCGGGCCGCTGATCGTGGTCGGCGCGGGGCTGCCGCATCTGCCGGCCGTCCTGTCCGCCAGCAAGTCCTACAGTGAGCGGCTCTTCCGGTACGCGCGCATCGACCGGCTCGACCGGGAATCGGCCGACTTCGCGCTGATGGCGCCGGCCGAGCGCGAGGACGTCACCTTCACCAAGGACGCCCTCGACGCGCTGTACGGGGCCGCCGACGGCTACCCCTACTTCGTCCAGGCGTACGCCAAGGTCGTCTGGGACGTGGCGCCCGGCACCCCGATCACGGCGGACGACATCAAGGTCGCCGCCCCGGAGGCGGAGAGCGAGCTCGCCGTCGGCTTCTTCGGCAGCCGCTACGAGCGCGCCACCCCCGCCGAGCGTGACTACATGCGCGCGATGGCCATGCTCGGCGACGACCCGGTGCCCACGGCGTCGGTCGCGGACGAGCTGGGCCGCAAACCGTCCAGCCTGTCGCCCGCCCGCGACGGCCTCATCAAGAAGGGACTCATCTACAGCGCCGAACGCGGCATGGTCGCCTTCACGGTCCCGCACTTCGGCAAGTTCCTCCGCACCCAACCCGCCTGACCGATCCGCCTCTATCAAGCTCTCTAGTAAAAACACTAGAGAACGATAGAAAACTGCATTACCCAAAGCCAGGCCGAGCAGTTCCTCACCGCCCCGGCGACCACAAAGACACACCCCCCCAGCAGCCGCCGACACAACCATCGCTGCGCCCGGTCGGTGTGGCGGCCGTCGTTGCTGCGTGTGGAGGGTGTGGTGGCGTTGGGGCGGTGAACGGTGACCCGTTTCGGTGGGGTTGTCGCGGCCGCGTGTTGGGGGGCGGGGCGTTTGGGGTGGTAGACGGTGATGGCGCCTCTGAGTCTCTATAGGGCTTTCTAT
>NZ_JABXFD010000299.1 GCF_013372625.1 Actinomadura sp. BRA 177 | reverse complement strand
CCTGCGGCCGCTCCAAGACGTCACGATCAGCCTGGCCGGCCAGCAGATCACCGCCAAGCCCGAGATCACCCCAGACGCCCGAGCCATCCTCAACGCGCTGACACACTAAAACTGTGCAACTCAGGTCGGACCCCGAGGGTTTCGCCGCCATGGGGATCGTGGAGACCCTCGTCCACACCCATGACCTGGCCGAAGGGCTCGGGCTCCCGTGGGAGCCGCCCGGCGGTCTGTGCCGTCGGATACTGGGGCGTCTGTTCCCAGACGCGCCGCACGACACCGAACCCTGGCCGACACTCCTATGGGCCACCGGCCGCGCCGAACTCCCAGGCCGTCCTCGCCTTACGTCCTGGCGCTGGTACGGCGACCCGCGATAGTCACGGTGCCACCGCCCCGCCGACGCGGTAGTCGAGGAGCACGAGGCGGTCGTCGAACACGGTGGTGGCGGACAGGTCCAGGTCGACGGCGGGCAGTTCGGCGAAGACCGGGGCCTCCCCCTCCATGCCGTGGATCATTGGGAAGACCATCACCCGGACCCGGTCGACGAGACCGTGCCGGAACAGGCTGCGCACCAGGGACGCGCTGCCGATGGTGCGCATGGGCAGACCGTCCGCCTCGGCCTTCAGCGCGGGCACGGCCGTCTCGATCGGCTCGTCGATGATCGTGGTGTTCGGCCACGTCAGCGGCGGCTTGAGGCTCTTGGAGAACACGACCTTGGGCAGCTCGGCCATCCGGGGGAAGGACGGGTCGTCTCCGCTCGCGACGACCTCCGCCATCTGCCGGTACGTCGTCGCGCCCATGAGCGTGACGTGCTCCTCGGCGAGTTGCGCGTCTATCCATGCGGACAGCCCCGGGCCATCGAAGCCCCAATACGCCTTCGGACGCGGGCCGCCGCCACCGAACCCGTCGACGGTGCTGAACATGTCGACTCTCAGTTCACGCATGGTTCTCCCTGCCGGTTCGTCGGGATATGAGATGCCGTCCTGTGTGGACCCTGGTGACCATGCGAACTCATCGGTGCCGGCGCCATGCGCTCCGGAGGCGGCTCAGCGTAGGTAGTGGAAGGTTGGTTTGGGGTGCATGAGGAAGTCGTGGTGGGAGATGTTCCAGGCGTAGGCGCCGGCCATGGTGAAGGCGATCACGTCGCCGGGGTTCAGGGGTGGTACGGGGACGTTGCGGGCGAAGACGTCTTTGGGGGTGCACAACTGGCCCACCAGGGTCGCCGGGCTTGTGGGGCCCGTTGCGGTGAGGACCTTGAATGGCTGGTTGTGGCCCTTTGTTACCGGGGTTCTGAGATGGTGGGTGCCTCCTCGGAGAATGACGTAGGTTTCGCCTCTGGTTGTTTTGACGTCTAGGACGTCGGTTACGTACCAGCCGTGGTAGGCGGTTATGGCTCGGCCGGGTTCTATGCGGACCTTGGCCGGGATGGATTGCAGGCCTGTCGCGTATGTCTCCCAGTCGAAGAGGGTTTCGGGGGACGTGTAGTCGACGGCCATGCCGCCGCCTACGTTCAACTCGGGCTCTTCTACTTCGTGGGCTTTCAGCCAGGGGAGTGCCCATTCGGCTATCTGGTGGGCCAGGTCGAGCATGGTTCGGGCGTCCAGGCCGGAGGCCAAGTGGGCGTGGATGCCGCGGAGGGTGAGGTTGGGGTTGCCGGCCAGGAGGCGGGCGCATTCGTTGAGGGCGTCCTCGTCCATGCCGAAGGGGCCACTCATGGCTAGGGCAGCGTTCGCGGTGTCCAAGGGGAGGTTCGCGCGGAGGAGGATGTCGGCGGGGCCCAGCGCGGCCAAATTTCTTAGCTCGTTCGGGCTTTCTACGTGGATGCGGTCAGCGGTCAGGGCCAGGCGTAGTTCTTCGGGTGTCTTGCCAGGGCCGCCAAAGGCCAGCGGTATGTCAGGCAGGGTTTTTCGGACGTGTGCCAGTTCGCCGCCCGATGACACCTCTATGCCGTCCACATGGGGCGCCAGGGCGCGGAGGATCTCGGCGTCCGGGTTGGCCTTGGCGGCGTAGAACAGTTGCGTGGGGCCCACGGCGGCGCGGATTGTTCTGACGTGGTTTTCCAGGCCCGGCAGGTCGTAGATGTAGGCCGGATACGTGTCGAGGTTCAGGGCGAGTTCGTTCATAGCGGTTTGGGTGCGGCTAGCGGGTTCGGGGTGGGGACGTAGGTGGCGCCTCGGTCGGCCACCCGGGACCAGCGAGTGCGCAGGTTCGCCTTGGCGGGCAATGGGACGCCGGCCAGAAGAGCCCTGACTTGGGAGTGGTGGTCGTGGACGGCGAAGTGCTTCCTCGCGTCCTGCCAGAGCGTTCGCTCCAGGTGTGGGTGCAGGTCGGCTACGGCGGCGGCGATTTCGGTGAGGTGGTTGACCAGGAGGCAGTAGACGACGCGGTTCCAGCCTCGGTCGGGCGCATAGGTGAGACTTTCGGTCACGCGAGGTGGGAGATGGGTCAGGTTCCAGCGGCCGGCGGTCAGTTTGGTGCCCTCCAGGTCACGGAAGGCGGCGTGGATGGGCATGCCGTTGGGGTCGACGCAGATGAGGACGTTCTGGAGGTGCGGCTCCAGGACGATGCCGTGCTCCAGGTAGGCGCGAAGAACGGGCGGTGCCACTCGGGCTACGTAGGCGTCCCACCAGGCACGGGCGCTTTCCGGGGTTGAGAGGGCGGGCAGGTCCGCAAGGAGCGTGTTGTAGGGGTCTGTTAGGGCGCCCGCTAGGAGCGGTGTGCCGGGGAGGGATTTGATGCCCTCGCGCAGGATCACCCCCAGGCCCTCGTAGAGGCGGCGGTCAGGGAGCGTGACGCTGCGGTAGGCGGGCTCTGAGAGGAGCGTCGAGTTCAACCTCTCGAAGATGGGCGGCAGTAGCTCGTTGAGGGCTGTCGCCCCGGTCAGCTCGTACCAGGCGTTCTTGCGCACGCAGTTGGTGATGCGTACGTCCAGGCTGAATTTGCAGAAGACGTCCGCGTCCGGCAGGTAAGCCGTCCGGACGGAGGAGGTCGGTATCGCCTCCATGTCGGACGGGCCGAGGTCGAGCAGGAGGCCGTCGGCTAGGGCCTTCTGTAGGACGGCGTTGTCCGCGAGCAGGGAGAACTGCCACGGATGGACGGGAAGCAGTCTCCGGCCTGGCGGGGCAGTGGGGCCGTAGGACGACAGGGCCGTGAACGCGTCCGGCTCCCCTTCCTCAGCGATGAACTCCTCGGGGACGGCCAGCCAGTGCGGGCGGAAACGAGCCCTGGTCTCGGGTGCGTACTGGACCCAGTCGCCGGGTGCCCCCTGGCGGGACTTCGGGGACGGGTGAAAACGGTGTCCCGCCACAAGGGCCTGTTCTGAGGCGATGTACCGGTCGTCTGAGGGTTCGCCTCGTGCGGCAAGGATGGCGGCCAAGGCCGTGTGGCTGTCGTCCACCTGGGTGAGGAACTCGGGGTTGGGCCGGCCGGTCGCGAGTTCCAGTTCGCCCGCGACCAGGTTCGCCAGCCTGTCCCAGGAGGCCGGGATCCACTCGTCCTCGCGTCGCTCCTCGTAGGGCGGCGCCAGGCGGTAGGTGGGGCCGACCGGGGGGCGGGCCAGGCCCGTCCGCAGCACGACGCCCGCGCGCGGCAGGCGGGCGACGAGGTGCGCACCGTCCGGCCATACCTGCTGCTCGGGCGCGCAGATCTCCCGGATCAGGCAGTTGAGCAGCGCGGTCGCGGTGGCGTCGCCCGCCGATCCGGTCAGGTGTGAGAGCTCAGTCAGCAGCACGTCGCGTCCCGTAGGTAGTTGGGCCCTGGCGGGCCGTAGTGCTTGTTGATGTCGGCCGCGCCGGTCCTGGCCTTGTCGACGAGGGTTCCGGCGGTGACCATGGCCTTGCCCGGCAGCGTGTCGGCGTCGAGGGTGCGCGAGCGCAGGAACGCGTCGTCCGGGCCGAGCGCGCCGTCGAGCCGCTCGCGGATCATCGTGAGCCCGGTGCGCCAGGGGAGCAGACCGCGCTCCGCCAGGCCGGCGGCGAGCGCACCGGCGCACAGGTGCAGCGTGATGGTGACGAACACGCGGGCGAGTGCGTCGGGATCGTCGGTCGTCATGCGGCGGTCGATGAGGTCGCGTGGATCCGTGGCTGGGGACGGGGCAACCCGGTCCCTGAGCCGCGACGGGTCGATCAGCGCGCCGTCGTTGTCCTTGATGAGGAGACGGGACGGGGAAGTGTCGTCCAGGACGAGGGCGACGTTCTGCTGGTGCGCCTCTAGCGCGATGCCATAGCGGAACAGCGTGACGTTCCACGCGAACAGTGCCGACAGGTAGGTGCCGAAGAGGTCTTCGAGGTCCCAGCGTTCGATGACGTAGCCCCCGCCGGGAGCCTCCGCCAGTAAGGCCGCGACCGGGACGATGTGCGCGCGCGCCGTTTCCGGTGGGAAACGCCGTACCAGGTAGGCGAGGAGTGGGTCATTGGCGTGGCCGAAGGTCTGCTCATCGGCGAGAAGGACGGGAAGTGCAGGTTCATGCAGGAGTACCTGGCGCAGGATGCGTTCGACCAGCGCGCCGTCCGGGAGAGTGCCGGGCATGATGGTGCGCCGATTCCGGAGGCCAAGGGTGCTGGTCGGCAGCGGCATCTTCAGGTGGACGAGCGGCGTGCCCAGCACCGCCACGGTGCGCATGGACAGCGTCGGGCCGACCCGCAGAAAAGGTTCAGGGGCCAGCGTCGCGCCGGGGTGCTCCTGCACCTGCCGGGCCGCCAGCGGATGGACGGGGAACAGTGCATCGGCCGAACTCAGCCCCACATCGGACGGCACCGGCCACCACTCCGGCAACGTGCCGGTCAGCACCGGGGCACGCACCGAAGCCCACCGCAGCGGAAACGATGGCGCGAATTCGGGCGCGTAGCGGCTCAGATCCGCCATGGACAGCCCGGCGCGGCCCCGCCCTGTCGGGTGCACCGGATGGTCGTTGTAGGCCGCCAGCGTCTCGTAGAACGTCCCTGGGCCGGTCCGCAGCTCGTCCGGGATGCGCGCCAGCCGCCGGTGCACGGCCGGGCGTGCGTCGTCGTGGAGCTTGACGGCCGCCAGCGCGTCCAGGCATTCCCGCTCGAAGGCCACCGTGTCGTCGCGCGGATCGGCCACCGTGCGGACGACTTGGAAGACGTCACTCAGTTTGAGGTCCTGCCCAGGGTCCACGACGAGTTCGGCAAGGAAGACGGGACGCGCTTGCAGCAGGCGCACGGATCGGCCCGGTAGTTCTAACGAACTGTCTCGGACGAAGCGGCGTATGCCCCCGTAGTCCTCGCGCAGCAACACGTCCAGAACACGGGCGGCCAACGGCGCCTCGGTATCGGCGGTCACGTGATCGTCCAGTCGTGGGACGCGCGGAAGCGTTCAAGGGCGGCGTTGACCTCGTCCGGGCCGGGACCTATCGCACGCACCGTGCCCAGGTAGTCGCGGTTGGTGCGAGTGACCGCGACCGAGTCTCCTACCGTGCGCTGTGGACGGTAGGAGAGTTGCACTGGGCCGTCCTCCACCCGGAGTGGGCCGGGCGCCGAGGTGAGCGTGCCGGAGCGGTCGGCGATGACCGGCTCAGCGATGGCGTGCCGCGGACGTGGCACCCGCCGGCCCGGCAACGGTTCCCCTAGATGAACCTGCAGAATCTGCTCAAAAAGCGGGATGCCCAGTAGGTCGGCCAAGAGGAAGTCACAGTGGTCGCCGATCAACCGGTAGTTCACCTCGATGATGCGCGCGCGGCCCTCATGGACGACGAACTCGGTATGGCATGCACCGAACCCGATGCCCAGCTCCTCCAACTGACGCAGAACCTGCGGCGTCTCTGGCGGCGGTTCCGTCCACTCAAGGCGCTCCTCCACGAAGAACGGCGGCGGCGAGAGGGTCGTACGGAACGAGCCCAGCACGCGTAGCTCCCGCCCATCGCCGAGCGTCTCCAACGTGTGAAGGTGCCCTGGCAGGTACTCCTCGGCCACCAGCGGGTCGTCCCGTCGAGCGGCGATCTCGCCGACGCGGGTGGCCAGTTCCACACCGTCCCGCACCAAGAACACGTCCTCGCTGGCCACACCCTCACGCGGCTTCAGGACGAGCGGATACGGCGCATCGACCGGCACCTCGCGTGCGTCCGCGGAGAAAACCGGGTCGATGGACGCGAGATGACGGCGCATCAGGGCCTTGTTCTTCGCGCGGGTCGCCGCCCGCCAGTCCTTGGCCGGAAGACCGAAATACGCGGCCGCCAGCGCGGCGGGCGCCTGCAGGAAGTCGCTGTTGGAGAAGATGGCGGAGGGCGCATCGCCGACGTGGGCGATGATGTCCCGGAAGTCGGAGACGTCGCACTCGACGACCGGCCCGCCGTACGCGTGCGGCCCGGACCGGTAGGCGGCGGGACGGTCGGTGAGCAGCGTCACGCCGAGGCCCAGGCGCGCGGCGGCGGGCAGGAACCCGTACGTCACCGAGTCGGTCGCCTTCCCGGCGACCAGGTGGACAGAGGCGGCCACGATCGGCCTTTCCAGCTCGGGCCTTGCCGGCCCGCGCAGTGTGAGGTAAGCCTTGCCTAACTCGCAGTGATCACCATAGTGGCGGGGCGGCACCGCGCACGCAAGAACGGCGGCACCGCGTGTCCCGGCCCGTGCGGCCGTCCGTCAGGATGGGGCCATGGATCTTGTCGACCGGTGGGTCGCGCTGGCGGGGCCTCACACCCGGCATATCGGGACGGAGCTGGACGAGCGCTACGGCGAGCCGCACCGCCGCTACCACACCCGGGCGCACCTGACCGCCGTCCTCGACCTTGTGGACGAACTGGCCGCGCACGCCGCCGACCCCGACGTCGTCCGGCTCGCCGCCTGGTTCCACGACGCCGTCTACGACCCCGAGCGGGCCGACAACGAGGAGCGCAGCGCCCGTCTCGCCGCCCGCATGCTCGCCGACACCGACCTCGCGTCCGACGACGTCCAAGAGGTCGTCCGGCTGGTGGAGTTGACCGCCACGCACGCACCGGACGAAGGCGACCGCAACGGCCAGGTCCTGTGCGACGCGGACCTCGCCATCCTCGGCGCGGACCCCGACACGTACGCCGTCTACGCCGCCGCCGTCCGAGAGGAGTACGCGTTCGTCCCCGACGAGTTCTTCAATGCCGGGCGGGCCGAAGTGCTCAACGGTCTACTGGCGCTCCTCAAGCTCTTCCACACACCCGCCGCACGCGAACGCTTCGAGGAACGCGCGCGCAACAACGTCCGGACAGAGCTGATGCTGCTCAGCGCATGACGCGCGGGTGGTACGCCTTACGTCGACGCAGACCCGCCTTGGTGAGCCGCAAGAGCAACTCCTGGCAACCGACCGCCTGAGCCCCCTGCAGCACCGCCGCCTCATACAACTCGGACGGGACGTCGTAGTGGTCGCGTTCGAACGCCCTGGGCGGCATCCCCAGTTCCGCGGCGAACACATGCAGTTCGTCGTACGAGACGTCGCTCACCATGTGCGACCAGACACGACCGCGCGCGGGCCACAGCGGCGGATCGATGAGGATCAAAGCTGCTTCCCCTAACACGTCGTTTACACCGATGTAAGCTCACGGGCGGTGACGGCCGCGCGGAGCCGGTGCAACGGTACGACACAACACACATGCGAAGGGGCATGCGGGTGAACGACGTAGTCGGGTACATCCAGGCCGAACGGGACCGTTTCGTCGCCGATCTCAAGGAGTGGCTGGCGATCCCGTCCATCTCCGGAGACCCGGCACACGCCGCCGACGTGCGCGAATCCGCCGACTGGCTCGCCGCCCACCTGCGCAAACAGGGTTTCCCGACCGTCGAGACGTGGGAGACGGACGGGCTGCCCGCCGTCTACGCCGAATGGCCCGCCGACGACCCGGACGCGCCGGCCGTCGTCGTCTACGGCCACCACGACGTCCAGCCGGTCGAGCCGCTGGAGGAGTGGGACACCGCCCCGTTCGAGCCCCTGGAGAAGGGCGACCGGCTCATCGGGCGCGGCACGTCCGACGACAAGGGCCAGGTCTTCTTCCACACGCTCGGCATCCGCGCGCTGCTCGCCGCGTCCGGGCGGCAGGCCCCGCCCGTGACCATCAAACTGCTGGTGGAGGGCGAAGAGGAGTCGGGGTCGGTGCACTTCGCCGAACTGCTCCGCACCCACCGCGACCGCCTCGCCTGCGACGCCGTCGTCATCAGCGACACGACGATGTGGGCGGCGGACGTCCCGTCCATGTGCACCGGTATGCGCGGGCTCACCGAAGCCGAGGTCACGCTGCACGGACCGTCCAGCGACCTGCACTCGGGCTCGTTCGGCGGCGCCGTCCCGAACCCGCTGCACGCGATGGCGACGTTGCTCGCCGCCCTGCACGACGCCGAGGGACGCGTCACACTGCCCGGCTTCTACGACGACGTCGTCCCGCTGACGGACGAGGAGCGCGAGCTGTTCGCGCGCCTCCCGTTCGACGAGGACGAGTGGCTCCGCACCGCCGGCGACAGCCGTGCCGCGCACGGCGAGAAGGGCTACACGACCCTCGAACGCATCTGGGCGCGCCCGACCGCCGAGATCAACGGCATGTGGGGCGGGCACACCGGGCCGGGCGGCAAGACGATCGTCCCGCGCGACGCGCACGCCAAAATCTCGTTCCGGCTCGTCGCCGGCCAGGACCCCGGCAAGGTCCAGGAATCGTTCAAAACATGGGTCGCCGAGCACACCCTGCCGGGCGTGGAAGCCGAGGTCCGCATCCCCGGCGGCGGCGTCCGGCCGTGCTTCTCGCCCATCGACTCGCCCGGCGTCGCCGCCGCGCGCCGCGCCATGGAGCGGGCGTTCGGCACCGAGGTGCTGTTCACCCGCGAGGGCGGCAGCGGCCCCGAAGCCGACCTCGCCGACATCCTGGACGCGCCGCTGATCTTCGTCGCGGTCGGGCTGAACGGCGACCGCATCCACGCCCCCAACGAGAAGGTCGAGATCCCGCTGCTGCTCAAGGGCGCCGAGGCCGCCGCGTACCTGTGGGAAGAACTCGCCGCCGCGCTGCGCTGACACACCGGGAAGGAGCACTTGTGACAGAAAGCCTCGAATGGCTCGCGCTCGCGCGCGGAACGCTCGACCGGGTCGCGCTGAACCGCACCGACGACGCCTGGCTGGACACCGCCTGGAACGATCCGAAGACGCGCGTCCTCGTCATCCAGGACGGACGGTCGCTCGTGACGTACGAGCCCAGCGCCGCCCTCGTCCTCGTCCCACCGGACCAGGCGCCGTCCGGTGAACGCTGGCTCCTCGGCGCGGACGACGACGGCACCGTCTACTTCGGCGTGTCCGGCCCGCCGCCCGCCATCGAGGGGACCGAGTCCGCCGGGCTCCGCCGCGTCGGCGCCCTCCTCGGCGACCGCGACTCCGGCCTGCTCACCCACGCCGTCGCGCTGGAGCACTGGCACAACACCAACCGGTACTGCCCGCGCTGCGGCACCGAGACGCGGGTGACGTCCGCCGGTCACGTGCGCGTCTGCCCCGAGGACGTCTCCCAGCACTTCCCCCGCGTCGACCCCGCCGTGATCATGCTGGTGACGGACGACGCGGACCGCATCCTGCTCGCCCGCGGCCCGCAGTGGCCCGCCGACCGCCGCTCGATCCTCGCCGGCTTCGTCGAACCGGGCGAATCCCTCGAACAGGCCGTCGCGCGAGAGGTGAAGGAAGAGGTCGGGCTGGCCGTCCGGGACGTCCACTACCTCGGCAGCCAGCCGTGGCCGCTGCCGCAGAGCCTCATGCTCGGCTTCACCGCGCGGGCGGACGGCGACGTCCCCCTGAACCCCGACCCGGAAGAAATCCTGGACGCCGCCTGGTACACCCGCGAAGAACTCCGCACGGCCATAGACACCGGCGAAATCGTCGCCCCGGGCCCCCTGTCCATAGCCGCCCAACTAATCATGCGCTGGTACGGCGGAGACCTCCCGCGAATGCAAGACTTCTGACAGATACAGAAGGCAGCCTGCTCCCCGCGCACGGGGGAATCACCCGGCGGGCATTTCGGGGAGTTCGCCGCCGTACCACTGCTCCCCGCACGCGCGGGGATGAGAAAAGGCCCGCCGATTGTGGTCGCCGGGCCTTCTCCGCAAGGGCCTGAGCGTCTTCGCGATCTCAACCAACGGCGGCCGTCCTGACGCGTGACGTGAGAAGGCCCGCCGGTCGTGGTCGGCGGGCCTTCTTCGTGGCTGGATCAGGCGGTCTTCGCGATTTCCGCGAGGCGGCGCTTGACGTCCTTGGCGCTCGGGTTGGTCACGGCCGTGCCGTCGGGGAACAGAACGGTCGGGACAGTCTGATTTCCGCCGTTGACGCTCATGACGAAGTCGGCGGCCGCCGGGTCGCGCTCGATGTCCACCTCGACCATCTCGATGCCGTCCCGGGCGAGCTGGCTCTTCAGCCGGCGGCAGAACCCGCACCAGGTGGTCGTGTACATGGTGAGCTGACCGCTCGGGTCATGGGCGGTCGAAGGCGTCGCCATCGCTTCGTCGTCTCCCTCGTTCGTTCGGACGAATCCGTGCCTACCGCAGAACAGTAGACGCGCCCCGCGCATTCCTTCGTTGTCCACAGGTGGCGGATCGGCTGAGGCAGGTGGGACGGGCTGCGAGTATGGGGGCATGTTGGCTGAGTCGGTGCTGGAGGGACTCGACCCCGAACAGCGGGCGGTCGCCGAGGCGGTGAAGGGGCCGGTGTGCGTGCTCGCGGGCGCCGGGACGGGCAAGACCAGGGCCATCACGCATCGGATCGCCTACGCGACGCTGACCGGGGTCGTCACGCCGCAGCGGGTGCTCGCCGTGACGTTCACCACGCGGGCGGCGGGGGAGCTGCGCAGCCGGCTGCGGCAACTCGGCGCGCCCGGCGTCCAGGCCCGGACGTTCCACGCGGCGGCGCTGCGGCAGCTCACCTACTTCTGGCCGCGCGTCGTCGGCGGCGAACCACCCAAGATCATCGACTCCAAGATCGGGCTCGTCGCGGACGCGGCGCGGGCGTGCCGGCTGTCGTTCGCGCGGACGGAGCTGCGCGACCTCGCGAGCGAGATCGAATGGGCGAAGGTCACCCAGCACCGTCCCGAGGACTACCCGGCCGCCGTTGTCAAGGCCGACCGGAAGGCGCCCGCCGAGATCGTGGACGTCGCGCGCGTCTACGCGATGTACGAGCAGCTCAGGCGTGAACGCAACCTGCTCGACTTCGAGGGGATGCTGGAGCTGACCGCCGCCGTCCTCACCGAGCACCGGGAGGTCGCGAACCAGGTCCGCGAGCAGTACCGGTACTTCGTGGTGGACGAGTTCCAGGACGTCAACCCGCTGCAGAAGATGCTGCTCGACACCTGGCTCGGCGACCGCGACGACCTCTGCGTCGTCGGCGACCCGAACCAGACGATCTACTCGTTCACCGGCGCGTCCCCGTCCCACCTGCTCGACTTCACCCGCGAGCATCCGGACGCGAAGATCGTCAAGCTCGTCCGCGACTACCGGTCGACGCCACAGGTCGTCCGGCTGGCGAACGGGGTGATCGGGCAGGCGAAGGGCGCGCGGCACAAGCTGGAGCTGACCGCCCAGCGGGAGAACGGCCCCGAGCCGGTGTTCAACGAGTACGACGACGAGGTCGCCGAGGCCGACGACGCCGCGCGGCAGGCCCGCAAGCTGATCGACGAGGGCGTCCCCGCGCGGGAGATCGCGATCCTGTTCCGGATCAACGCGCAGTCCGAGACGTACGAGTCGGCGCTGGCGGCGGCGGGCGTCCCGTACGTGCTGCGGGGCGCGGAGCGGTTCTTCGAGCGGCCCGAGGTGCGCGAGGCGGTGGTCCGGCTGCGCGGCGCGGCGCGGGCGGGCGGCGACGCCGAAACCGACGGGACGGGGCTGATATTGACCGTCCGGCACGTCCTGTCCGGGGCCGGGTTCTCCGACCAGCCGCCCGAGGGCGCCGGCGCCGCCCGCGCGCGCTGGGAGTCGCTCGCCGCACTCGCCCAGCTCGCCGAGGACATGGCCGCCGACAACCCGAAGGCCGGGCTCCCCGATTTCGTCGCCGAACTGGAGGAGCGCGCCGCCGCCCAGCACGCGCCGCCCCTGGAAGGCGTGACACTGGCCTCGCTGCACGCGGCCAAGGGCCTGGAGTGGGACGCGGTGTTCCTCGTCGGGCTGGCCGAGGGCACGCTCCCGATCATCTACGCCAAGACGCCCGCGCAGATCGAGGAGGAACGCCGCCTGCTGTACGTGGGGGTGACGCGGGCACGCGTCCACCTGGCGCTCTCGTGGGCGCTGTCACGCTCGCCCGGCGGGGCGCACAGCCGCCGCCCGTCCCGCTTCCTGGACGGCCTGACCGGCAAGACCACCACTCACACGCCGCCCCGCGCCGACCGCACGAAACGGCGCCCCGCCAAGGGCCCGCAGCCCTGCCGTGTATGCGGCCGCCCGCTGACCGCCGCCGTCGAACGCAAGCTAGGCCGCTGCGAAGACTGCCCCTCCGAACTGAACGAGGAACTCCTCCTCGCCCTGAAGGAATGGCGCGCAGAGGTCTCCGCCGACCAGAAGATCCCCGCCTACGTCGTCTTCACGGACGCCACCCTCCAGGCGATCGCCGAACACAACCCCGAGTCCCTGGAAGACCTGGCCCGAATCCCAGGAGTAGGAAAGGTCAAACTAGACCGCTACGGTGAAGCCGTCCTAACCCTCTGCGGCTACTGACACCGCGCACATTCGACCACGGCCTCGGAGTAGGGAGGCCAAGCCCGTCCGCTGCGGCGATGCCGTCCTCACACTCTGCGGTTACTGACGCCGTGTGCATCTGACCGCAGTTTGGTAGTGGTGACGGTCAAGCCCGGCCGCTGCTGCGGCGCCGTTCTCGCGCTCTGCGGATGCTGACGACTGGGGAACCTCGCTCGTCTGTAGAGGCCCGCGTGAGATTCGGATCACGTGGGGGTGGGCGGAGGGCTGGTGTCCGTGGGGTGAGATCGCGGTCACTTCGGGCGATACGGAAGACTGGCCGGCGTGAAGGAATCGCTGAAGGGTCTGCTGGACCTGCTCGACCTCGAACAGATCGAGAACGACATCTTCCGCGGCCGCAGCCCCGAGGAGCGGCGGCAGCGCGTCTTCGGAGGTCAGGTGGCCGGGCAGGCGCTCGTCGCCGCCGGGCGCACCGTCCCCGCGAACCGGCCCGTGCACTCGCTGCACGCCTACTTCATCCGGCCCGGCGACCCGCTCGTCCCCATCGTCTACACGGTCGACCGGGTGCGGGACGGGCGGTCGTTCACGACGCGGCGGGTCATGGCCGTCCAGCACGGCAAGGCGATCTTCACGCTGTCGGCGTCGTTCCAGATCGCCGAGGACGGCCCGTTCCACCAGGCCGCGATGCCGGACGCGCCCGCGCCGGAGACGCTGCCGGACGGCCTGGAGCGCCTCACGCCGGTGTTCGGCGAGGTCGGTGCGCGCGAGTTCGTCACGCGGCGCCCGTTCGACATCCGGCACGCGACGCCGCTGACGTGGGAGGCGGCCAAGGACCCGTCGCTCGCCACCCCCGAGTCGAAGGTGTGGCTGAAAGTGGACGGCGACCTGCCGGACGACCCGCTGCTGCACGTCTGCCTGATGACCTACGCCTCGGACATGACGCTGCTCGACACCGTCCTGCTCAACCACGGCCTGGCCTGGGGCGACAAGCGGACGATGGGCGCCAGCCTCGACCACGCCATGTGGTTCCACCGGCCGTTCCGCGCCGACGACTGGCTGCTGTACTACCAGGACACGCCGTTCGCCGGCGGCGCCCGCGGCCTCGCGCGCGGCCAGGTGTTCACCCGGTCGGGGGAACTGGTCGTCTCCGTCATGCAGGAGGGTCTCGTGCGGGTCTCGGACGAGCCGAGGCGCTGAGCGAGGCCTCCCGTGAGCTTCGACGCTGGCGAGGCGGGGCGGGTTCGCTGGGAAAAGGGTGAAGTCACCCACAAAACCGCAGGTCAAAAATATCTTGCTTGATTCGGCGAGATCCCCGTACGCTCGTCGCGAGCAATCAACCGGCCGACCGTGTGGATCTTGATCCGCCGGCCCCCGGCCCGAGGAGCCAGAGAGGTGGTGTGCAGCCCGGTGAGCAACACGTTGATCAAATCCGCGTCCTCCTGGACCGCTGCCGTCCCTGGCGCCTCCATGCCCTGTGTCTCGGTGCACGGCGTCTCGACCTCCCGCGGCTCCATGCCCGGCGCCTATCTCCAGGCGCTCGGCGGGCGGCTGCGCGAGTGGCGGCGCGCGGATGCGCGCGGCCTGCGATTCGAGCAGCTGATCCAGGACGACCAGGGGCGGAGTGTCTCCGAACACCTCATCGAGGACACGAACGTCCCGGCTCCGGCCACGGCCCACATGGGCGCCACCGTCAAGGGTGGCGTGTCGGGTCCGTCCCCCTGGAGGCGACCGGTCTAGCAAGACAACCGGCAAGCCCCCAGGCCGCGGATCCAGACACCGGATCCGCGGCCTTCTTCTTTGCCCGGACAACCCACCGAAACACCACGTTGAGATCCAACGAGAGGAACAAGGGTGACTGTGATGCAGGGGGCCCTCGCGATCAGCGAGGAGGACCTCACGCTTCCGTGCCGGACCGACCCGGAGCTGTTCTTCGCCGAGGCTCCCGCCGACGTCGAGCTCGCCAAGGCCCTGTGCCTGGAGTGCCCGCTCCGCAAGGAGTGCCTCGCCGGCGCGCTCGAGCGCAAGGAGCCCTGGGGCGTCTGGGGCGGCGAGCTCTTCGTCCGCGGCGTGATCGTGCCGCGCAAGCGGCCGCGCGGCCGCCCGCGCAAGCACCCGCGGCCGGACGAAGTGACGGTGTGAGGCAGTGCTGCCCGCCATGATCGGCCGAATCGACCCCGGAGGCGTGGTTCCCACGCGGGGACCGCGCCTCCGGGCCGCCGGGGAGAACGAGATGACGATGCTCAGCCAGGACCTCGCCCGAGAACGAATACCCGTGACCGTGCCCGACGAGCTGGCCGCCCGCGTGCGGGCCCTCCGGCGGGCACGGCGCGAAGCCCAGACGAGGGCGTCCCGCGTGCGCCGCGTCCTCCTCGCCCCAACGGCGCGGGTCGCGTACCGGGACTGACCGACCGTTCGGTGCTGCATACCGGACGCGTGAAGAACGGTGCCCGCGCACATCATCAGTGCGCGGGCCCGTCGGACAGTTCGCACCTCCATCAGCCATCCGGCTCAGCCGTCAACGACCCCGGCCGCTGCGATCGCGTCCGAAGGCAGGTTCGAGCTTGCGAGAACCTGATCGCGCAGCGAGCCTCTGGGCGAGTCGGAGCGATGCAGCGATCGCGCGCGGCGCCCGCCGAAGGAAGGCCCTCTAGGGCCTGACGCTAAGGGCGCCGCAGTCAACACTGCCGTCCTCGTCGTCGGCGAAGCCGGGCACCCACTTCAGGGACTCGGCGCGGGCCGGGATCTCGCAGTCCAGCTGGCACAGCACGCCGGTGCCCGCCGACAGCACCCGGTGGATGATCACGTACTCGGGCGGCAGGTTCAGCTGCCTGACGACGTTGGACGGACGCAGGTCCGTGACCCGGGCGGCCATGTCGCGCAGCCACTCCCGGTTGAACTTGAACGTCTCGGTGACGAACGGCTCGGTGACCGGGGCGAGGAACGCCTGCAGCGACTCGGCGTCGACCTCCACGCCCTCCCGGATGAAGTCCTCGCGGCGCAGGGCGTCCTCGATCTCGTCGATGTCGGCCATCGTGCCGATGCGCAGCAGCAGCCCGAGCCGTTTCTGGAAGCCGCCGGGGATGCGGTCCACGGCGCCGAAGTCGAGGACGCCGAGCCGGCCGTCCTCCAGCAGGCGGAAGTTGCCCGGGTGCGGGTCGCCGTGCAGCATCCCGCATCGCTTCGGCCCGGACAGCAGGAACCGGCAGTACAGCAGCGCCGCGTGGTTCCGGGTGTCCTGGTCGCCGTCGCTGATGATCTTCGAGAGGAGGGTGCCGTCCATCCACTCGGTGATCAGGATGTTGCCGGACTGCGCGATGACCTCGGGGACGTAGAAGTCGGGATCGTCCAGGTACGCCGCGCGGAACAGCGACTGGGACTCGGCCTCGATCGTGTAGTCGAGCTCCTCGACCACCCGCTCCTTGAGTTCGGCGAGCATCGACTTGACGTCCAGCCCCGGCATCAGCACGCCGAACAGCCGGCCGAGCCGGGCGAGCTGGTTGAAGTCGCTGATCAGTGCCTTGCCGGCGCCCGGATACTGCACCTTCACCGCGACCGCGCGGCCGTCGTGCCAGACGGCCCGGTGCACCTGCCCGATGGACGCGGCGGCGGCCGGCTTGTCGTCGAACGACTCGAAGTAGTCGCGCCAGTCCTCGCCGAGGAACTCCTCCAGGACGCCGTGGACGGTCGACACCGGCAGCGGGGGAGCGGCCTCCTGCAGCTTGGTCAGCGTGGCCCGGTACGGGCCGGCGATCTCCGGCGGCAGTGCCGCCTCGAAGATCGACAGCATCTGGCCGAGCTTCATCGCCCCGCCCTTGAGCTCGCCGAGCACCTTGAACAGCTGCTCGGCGGTCCGCGTCTGGATCTCCATCGCGACGGCCTCGGCGGGCTTGCCGAAGGTCCGCTTCCCGACGCCGAGCGCGGTGCGCCCCGCGAAGCCGATGGGGAGGGACGCCAGCTTTGCTGACCGCGTCACCGCGCGGCGGGGAAGATCGCTCACGCCGTACATTGTCGGTGATCGGGTGTCGTTCACGCCACAACCACCACCAAGTATCGCCGATGCCGAAACCGGCCCACCCTTGTGACCTGCGATGACGTGGTAAGTGTGCGCTTTCTCACGGCGGCGCGCCCGAGTGCGGGACGCGGAAGCCGAGCGACATTCGGTAGCGTGCGGGACGTGTTGCGGGGACGAGAGCACGGGCAGAGCGCGGTTCGGCAGGGTGCGGGGCGCGTAGGCCGAGCGGGGTTCGGTAGCGTGCGGGGCATGTCCGATGTGCTGCTGGTCGAACGCCGTCCCGACGGGGTCGCCGTCCTCACGCTGAACGACCCCGGCCGCCGCAACGCGATGTCGGACGAGATGACCGCCGCCTGGAAGACGGCGATCGACGGCCTGCGCGCCGACGGCGGCCTGCGCTGCGTCGTGGTCACGGGCGTCGGCAGCGCGTTCAGTTCGGGTGGCAACCTCTCCTGGCTGGCCGACACCAACGCCGTCGCCGTCCCGCCGCTGCGCGACCGGATGCTGGAGTTCTACCGGACGTGGCTGCTGATCCGCGGCCTGGAGGTGCCGACGATCGCCGCCGTCAACGGGCACGCCGTCGGCGCCGGGCTGTGCCTCGCCCTCGCCTGCGACCTGCGCTACGCGGCCGGCGACGCCAAGCTGCTCGCCCCGTTCACCGCGCTCGGGCTGCACCCCGGCATGGCCGCGACCTGGCTGTTCCCCGAGGTCGCCGGCCTCCCCCTGGCCCGCGAGATGCTGCTCGCCGGACGCGTCCTCACCGGCGCCGAAGCGGCGGCGCACGGGCTCGTCAACCAGGCCTTCCCGCGACCGGACGTACTGGACCAAACGCTCGATATCGCCGCGAAGGTCGCCGCGCAGGCGCCGATCGCGACCCGGCTCACCAAGGTCGCCCTGGCGGGCGGCGGCCATGCCGACATGGAATCGGCGCTGCGCTGGGAGTCGCTCGCGCAGCCGGTCACGATGTCGTCCCGCGACATGATCGAAGGACTGGCGGCACAGCGGGACAAGCGCAGCCCGCAATTCACCGGCGAGTAAACCTCCGGCGGAGATTTCACCGGCCCCGAGGGATGGTCAAAACATAGGGCCTGACCTGCGGTAACGTCAAACACCCCCTTTGGCGGAGGCAAATTTTCGAGTACGGTTCAGGCGTGCCCCCTAACGTTGAGGTTCGCCGGAGCGCCAGACGCAGGCGAACCGTGTCCGCCTACCGTGACGGCGACAAGGTGGTGGTGATGGTTCCGTCCAGGCTCAGCAAGGCCGAAGAGGAACAGTGGATCGCGACCATTCTGGAACGGCTCGAGGAGCGGGAACGCCGCAGGCGGCCCACCGACGCCGACCTCCAGTCGCGCGCCCGCGAGCTGTCCCGCCGCTACCTGGACGGCCGCGCCGACCCGGTCAGCGTCCGCTGGGTCGCCAACCAGCGCAGCCGCTGGGGGTCCTGCACCCCGGACGACGGCACGATCCGGCTGTCCACCCGGTTGCGCGGCATGCCCGGCTGGGTGGTCGACTACGTCCTCGTCCACGAGCTGGCGCACCTGCTCATCCCCGGGCACGGCGCCGACTTCTGGGAGCTGGTCGGCGCCTACCCGAAGGCCGACCGCGCCCGCGGCTACCTGGAGGGCGTCGCCGCCGCCGCGCACCTGCCGCTTGAGGCGGACGCGCCCGAGGCCGAGGACGGCATGCACCACGGCGACGGGCTGCACCCCGGCGGCGAGTACCCGCACGAGGTCGCCGGGTGACGGTGCCCGGAGCCGCCACCCGCTTCGCCGCGGTGCTCGCGTCCCCACGCCATGGGAACGTTCCACCGGGCGTCGACCCCGACGAGTTCCGGCTCGCGCTGCTCGAGGACACCTACGAGGTCGTCGCCGGCCTCGAACTGGTGACGCCCGCGCTCGTCCTCGACCCGCCCGACCAGCCGGACGCCGAGGCGGTCACCTGGCCGGGCACCCCGATCGCCTTCTCTTATACACATCT
>NZ_JABXFD010000212.1 GCF_013372625.1 Actinomadura sp. BRA 177 | reverse complement strand
TCCCTCGTCCTGGACATCGGCTGCGGGGAGGGCGGCGCTGAGGGCGCCCTCCCCGCAGCCGATGTCCAGGACGAGGGACGCGCCGGCGTTCAGCAGCTTCGAGGCGACATGGTCGTGCAGGCTCCGCGCCCCGATCAGGTACTTCCTGGTGACTCTGCCGGCGAGACGGAAGCGCTCCGGGCCCGAGTCGTAGTCGGGTGTGAGGGCCATGCTTAAAGGCATGCCCGGAGAGCCGCCAGGAAAAGCGTGTCAGGCGGTGGCGCGGTGGCAGGCCCACAAACGCGCCGAAATCGAGGCCGAGCGCGCCCGGTTGCGCCGCGTGGTCTTGCCGCTGATCAGCTCTGCGGACGTGCCGGTACGGCCGGACGGTCGAGGTCCATGGCGTCCAGCACGGAGCCGTCGGCGGCGAGGGCCTCCACGACCGGGCCGCGGCGCGCGCCCCACACCACGACGACGTGCCCGTGCTCGGGGACGTCCAGGATCCGGTTGCCGACCCTGACCCGAGCCACCTCGACCGAGACCCGCAGCCGCGCCTCGTGCACGAACTTGGCGCCCCACGGCAGCAGCCGGTTGGAGTTGCGGACGGTCCGGCCCGACCCGTACTTCAGCAGGTGGCGCCCCATCTCCCCGGACGAGCGGCGCATCAGGGGGTCGGCGGGCGCCGATCCGCCGGCGCCGCCCAGCTCCCGCCACTCGCCGTCGCGGCGATGGAACGTCCAGCCCTCGATGAACGCCGACGCGTCGCTCCACTGGTGCAGGAACGTGACAACGGCGACGTCGCCGTCCATGTCGAGCCCGAGCGGAAGGAAGTCCCGTCCAGCGTCGAAGGCGGCGGGGGCGGGGACGGGCAGGCCGTCCCGGAGGAGCCTCATGCACTCCTCGTGCACCTCGTGGTCGTTCATGATCGGGACCTCTGGATCGTGCAGGCAGGACAAAGGGCCCTCTCGCGAGAGGGCCCTCACGTGGCACTCACTCTAGAGGTCCGGCTCGTCTGGTTTCACCCATCTGCCGCACTCCCTTCCACGCTTTGCCGATCACCGTTCACCGGAACGTCGATCATGGCTCCACGCTGCGTGAACGACCGCGCGGCAAGGGCCGCGCAGAGCGCCGCCAGCGGCAGTTCCAGCCCGGCCGCGACCATGATCGCCGACGTCCGGGCGGGGCCGGGCGTGGCGGTCATCACGTCGAACCACGCGTCCACCGCCAGGAGGGTTCCCGCGACGGCGGCGCACAGCCCGTACCTGGGGTCGCGGCGGAGGAGCAGCGCGCCCGTCCCGAGGAGGGCGGCGGCCTCCATCGCGTCCAGTCCCACCCAGGCCGCCGACCAGTTCGACACCGTGGTCGTGGACGGCATCGTGGCGGTGAGCACCCACATCCACGGCACCAGCGCCGCCGCGCCGGCGACCAGCCCCCACCCGACCCACCGCCTCTCGGTCGCCCGCCGCGCGGCGGAGACCAGGCTCCCGCGAGGGCCGAACGGACCCCGGCACTCCAAGTACCGCCGGGCGATGTCTTTCTCTCGCGAAAGCACCGCAACGAACGCTTCGGACGACGCCCCTGCCGTTCGTGCGGCGCGGCGGCGCACGGAGGGCGGTCGCGGTCGGACGGCGGTGGTGACCATGAGGGCTCCTGCGGAAGGTGACTGGTGCGCATCCGCTCTCCGGATGCATGATCAAGCTTCGCCGCGGCTCCCAGCGAGGTCAGTAGTGTCGCTATCCGACTCGGGGTGGCACCAGGTTCACCCTCGGACCTCCGGCCAGATTCATGGTGCCGGACGAACTGCGCCAATACGGTTGCTTCATGGCATCCATCGCCGTGGCCCACCCGCCGTGGTCGGCCGCGGCGTGGCGCGACACCGTGTTCGTGGCCTCCGGTGTGCCGCTGCAGGCGGCGGGGTGGCTGATCTTGGGCGCGTCCTGGACGGTCTGGACGCCGGTGGACGTGACGCCGGTCCTCGTCCTGGCCGGCGCGTCGATCGTCCTGCTGCTGCTCGCGCTGCGTCCGCTGACGTCCTGGCAGCGGGAGCGGTGCTGGGCCATGCTCGGCCTGGACATTTTACGCATGCCGGACCTCGACGACGGTCGTCCGTGGGATCCGCTCCGCAACCTCCGCTCGCCCGACCTGTGGCGCGTGCTCCAGTACCACCTGGTCGTGGGGCCGCTCCTCGCGATCGGCGGCCTGATCGTGATCATGATGTGGGCGGCCGGGGCCGTCCTCGCCGCCTCCGGGTTATATGTGTGGGCGCTGCCGGCCGGGGCTCCGATCGGCGGTCCAGCACATGTCGCCGCGCTCACCGTGGTAGGCGTCCTGCTCCTGGTGGCGGCGCCGTGGGCGGCGGCGGGTGTCCGCGCGCTGGACGCCTGTGCCGCCGCCGCGCTGCTCGGCCCCGACCGCGCGAAGGAGTTGGAGCGGCGTGTCGAGGATCTGGCCGAGAAGCGCGCCAGCGTGGTGGACGCCGCCGACATCGAGCGCCGCCGCATCGAACGCGACCTGCACGACGGGGCGCAGCAGCGGCTCGTCTCCCTCGCGCTGAACCTCGGGCTGGCCCGCGAGACGCTCACCGGCGTCCCGGACGAGGCCATGCAGGTGATCGTCGAGGCGCACGAGGAGGCCAAGGAGGCGCTGGCGGAACTGCGCACGCTGGTCCGCGGCCTGCACCCGGCCGTGCTGGAGGACCGCGGCCTGGACGCCGCGCTGTCCGGCGTCGCCGCCCGGGTGCCGCTGCCCGTCCGGCTCACGGTCGAGGTAGAACCGCGTGCTTCGTCCACCGTCGAGGCCGTCGCGTACTTCGTGGTGTCCGAGGCGCTGACCAACGTGGTGCGACATGCGAAAGCGGACGAGGTGGACATCGCGGTCGTCCGTCGCGGTGACGCGCTGCGCGTGACCGTCCGCGACGACGGCGTGGGCGGCGCCGACCCGTCCGGCGGGACGGGGCTGACCGGGCTCGCGCGCCGCGTCCGGTCCGTGGACGGTACGTTCCGGATCACCAGCCCCGCCGGGGGCCCGACGACCGTCACCGTGGAGCTGCCGTGCGCGTTGTGATCGCCGAGGACTCGGTGCTGCTGCGGGCCGGGCTGATCAAGCTGCTGGAGACCTCCGGATTCGAGGTCGCGGCGGCCGTCGGCGAGGCGGAGGGGCTGCTCGCCGCCGTGCGCGAGCACCGGCCCGACGCGGCGATCGTGGACGTCCGGATGCCGCCCGGTTTCGCCGACGAGGGCGTCCGCGCGGCGCTGGTCATGCGGCTGGAGGCACCCGAGATCGCCGTCCTGCTGCTGTCGCAGTACGTCGAGGAGCGGTACGCGGCCGACCTGCTCTCGGCCGGCACCAGCGGCATCGGCTACCTGCTCAAGGACCGCGTCGCGGACGTCTCGGTCTTCCTGGACGCGCTGCGCCGCGTCGCGTCCGGCGGCACCGCGCTGGACCCCGAGGTCGTCTCGCAGCTCCTGCTGCGCCGGCACCGCGGCCCGCTCGACCGGCTCACCCCGCGCGAGCGGGAGGTCCTGGCGCTGATGGCGGAGGGCCGCTCCAACGCCGGGATCGCCGCGGCGCTGGTGGTGAGCGAGAGCGCGGTGGCCAAGCACATCAACAACATCTTCGCCAAGCTCGACCTGCCGAACGCCGAGGGCGACCACCGCCGCGTCCTCGCCGTGCTCCGGTTCCTGGACGGCGAGACATGACCGCCGCTGCCCCAGACCGGCCCCGGCGGCGAGGCGTCTGGATCGCGCTGGCGGTCGTGACCGCGCTGGTCGTCGTGACGCCCGCCCTGCTGAAGGCGTCCGGACGGGCTCTCCGGCAGACCGCGTCGTCCGTCACGCCCTACCACCACGCGATCAAGGAACTGCGGCTCGACCTGGACGGCGCCGACGTCTCGGTCGGCCCCGGACAGGACGGCGAGGCGCGCGTCTACAAGGACCTCCGGTGGGGGCTGAGCAAGCCCGACGTCACCGAGTCGCTGACCGGCGATGTCCTGATCGTCACGTTCCGCTGCCCGGGGACGGACGTGCTCGGCGGCGACTGCGGCGCCGACATCGACGTCCAGGTACCGGCGGGAACGCGCGTCTCGGCGGTGTCCGGATCCGGAGAGATCAACATCCGGGGGCTGGCCGGCGACCTCGATCTGCGCACCGGCACGGGTGGGATCGGCGTCGCCGACGCGCGCGGGCGGCTGCGGCTGCGGGCCCGGTCCGGCGCGATCACCGCGACAGGGCTGCGGTCGCCGGACACGCGGGCGCGGGTGTCGTCCGGCTCCCTCGACCTCCGCTACGCCGAGCCACCGGACATCGTCGAGGCGTCGACAGGGTCGGGGACGGCGAAGATCATCGTGCCGCCGGGGTCGCGCTACGCCGTCCACGCCGGGACGGGGTCGGGCTCCACCCACCTGAACCAGGCCGTCATAGACCCTCACTCGTCCCGGTCGATCTCCGTCCACAGCGGCTCCGGCACCACCTACGTCGACTACCGCGACGAAACGTAAGCCAAGGGAACCGGCGACGCCACTTCGCCCTGCGCCGCGCGGCATGGACGCCCGCATGAAACCCGGCGTGGTGCGGCTCACGGCGATTGACATCACACTGGGCGGAGTTGCAGTCACTGGCGTGAAGCCGGTTAACTGCTGACATGTCCTCCGTACGTCTGTGCCGTGAGCACCGCCCGCCGATGGCGCGGGCCATGCGGCGTACGTGTTGCCGGCGAATGTGTGACCGCTGAGGGCCCCTGCTGCCTGAGCCTCGCGCCCCGAAGCGAGCCGTCCACGACGTCCCCGAGTCGCACATGCCTTTCGAACGCCATCTGCTGGGCCACGCTCCCTTTCCGCCCGGCGTCTCCTGAGCCCCGGCGCGCATCGCGCCGCATGCCGTCGTCCTGACCGTTGCCGCTCGTCCGGCGCCCCCTGCCTGCCTGGGATATTTCCTGTGATTCAGATCGAAAAACTTCGAAAAAGCTACCGCGACCGCGGCCGAGAGGTGGTCGCCCGTCGACGGGGTGGATCTGACCGTCGCCGAGGGTGAGGTCTTCGGCGTGCTCGGGCGCAGCGGCGCCGGCAAGAGCACCCTGCTGCGTTGCGTCAACCTGCTGGAACGTCCCGACGAGGGCCGCGTTGTGGTCGATGGGCAGGACCTGCTCGCGCTGCGCGGCGGGGGCCTGCGCCGGGTGCGCCAGGGCATCGGCATGATCCACCAGCACTTCGGCCTGCTCGGCAGCCGGACGGTCGCCGGGAACGTCGCGTTCCCGCTGGAGGTCATGGGCGTCCCGCGCGCCGAGCGGGCGCGGCGCGTCGCCGAACTGCTGGAGCTGGTGGGACTCGCCGAGCACGCCCGGGTATATCCGGCGCAGATCTCGGGCGGGCAGAAGCAGCGCGTCGGCATCGCCCGCGCCCTCGCCGGACGTCCGAAGGTGCTCCTGTCGGACGAGGCGACGTCCGCGCTCGACCCGGAGACGACCGCGTCGATCCTGGAGCTGCTGCGCGACCTCAACCGGCGGCTCGGCCTCACGATCCTGCTGATCACCCACGAGATGGACGTGGTGAAGCGCATCTGCGACTCGGCCGCGGTCATGCGGGACGGCCGCCTCACCGAGTCGGGCCCGGTGACGCGCCTGCTCGCGCGCCCCGGCTCGGAGCTGGCGCGGGACCTGTTCCCGCTGCCGCCCGCCGAACCCCGCGCCGGAACGACCCTCATCGAGGTCACCTTCACCGGCGGCGCCACCGACGAGCCGTTCGTGTCGGCGCTCGCCCGCAAGTACTCGCTGGACGTGAACATCCTCGGCGGCGCCGTGGAGACGGTCGCCGGCGAGCGCGTCGGCCGCCTCCAGCTCGAACTCCCCGGCGACCCCGACACCAACGCCGCGCAGCTGGCCTTCCTCCGCGACTCCGGCCTGACCGTCGACGTCAGAACCCCCGCCGCCACAGCCAACCCCACCGAGACGAACCCCGCCGACGCCGCGAGCCGGGAGGATGCGCGATGACCTGGGACGAAGTCGCCCCGCTGCTGTGGCCGGCCACCGTGGACACCCTCTACATGACCGGTGTGGCCACGCTGTTCACCGTCGTCCTCGGGCTGCCGCTCGGCGTGCTGCTGGTGGTCACCGAGCGGGGCGGGCTGCTGCCCGCGCCGCCGGTGAACCGGGCGCTCGGCGTCGTCGTCGACATCGGCCGTTCGCTGCCGTTTCTGATCCTGATGGTGGCGATCATCCCGTTCACCCGGGTGGTCGTCGGCACCAGCATCGGCAACGCCGCCGCGATCGTCCCGCTGACGATCGGCGCCATCCCGTTCTACGCGCGGCTCGTCGAGATCTCGCTGCGCGAGGTCGACCCGGGCGTGGTCGCCGCGGCGGACGCGATCGGCGCCACCCGCCGGGAGATCGTCGGCAAGGTCATGCTGCGCGAGGCGCGGCCGGGCCTGGTGTCCGGGCTGACCGTCACCGTCATCGCGCTGATCGGCTACACGGCCATGGCGGGGACGGTCGGCGGCGGCGGGCTCGGCAACCTCGCCGTCGTCTACGGCTACGAGCGGTTCGAGACCAGGGTCATGGTCGCCACCGTCGCGCTGCTCGTCGTCCTCGTCCTGCTCATCCAGGCCGCGGGGGACCTCGTCGCCCGCCGCCTGACCCATCGGTAACCCACAGAAAGGCACTTGTCGTGCTTCGCAAGATCACTGTCGCGCTGGCCTCCGTCGGTCTCCTCGTGGGCCTGACCGCCTGCGGCTCGTCGGAGGCGTCGGACGATCCGGACGCCCCGCTGAAGGTCGCGGTCAACCCCGTCCCGCATGGCGACATCCTGGCCTACGTCAAGGACAATCTGGCCGCGCAGGCCGGGCTCGAGATCGACATCGTGACGTTCAGCGACTACCAGCAGCCGAACACGGCGCTGAAGGAGAAGCAGGTCACGGCCAACTACTTCCAGCACGTGCCGTTCATGGAGGAGTTCGAGAAGCAGTCCGGGACGAAGCTGACGTTCGTCGCGCCCGTCCACCTGGAGCCGCTCGGCGTCTACTCGAAGAAGGTGAAGAGCCTTCAGGACGTCCCGCGGGGCGCGGAGGTCGCGGTCCCGAACGACCCGGCCAACGAGGGGCGCGCGCTGAAGCTGCTCGCCGCCAACGGCCTGCTCACCCTGAAGCCGGACGCGCCGGTCACCGCGACCGAGCGGGACATCGCGGGCAACCCGAAGGGGCTGACGTTCAAGCCGGTCAAGGCGGCACAACTGCCGAGGTCGCTGGACGACGTGGACCTGTCGGTCATCAACGGCAACTACGCCATCGAGGCCGGGCTGGCGCCGAACAAGGACGCGCTCGCCGCCGAGAAGGCCGAGGGCAACCCGTACGCCAACGGCATCGTCACGCTGCCGGAGAACAAGGACGACCCGCGCGTGCGGAAGCTCGTCCAGCTGCTGCAGGGGCCGGAGGTGAAGAAGTTCGTCGAGGACGAGTACAAGGGGTCCGTGCTGATCGCGTCCTGACATGCCGGACGCCCTCCGGAGGGAAACCGGCGCGGTTTGTCCGTCCGTCCTGATAGGACATGTGCCGACGAACTCGCGAAGGGGACCCATGGGCGTTTATCAGCACCTTGAGGAATATGTCGGCCTGCCGGTGGCCACGTTCAACGAGGACACCCGGCCGTCCGGGGAGGGCGGCGACCCGGCCGCCGGTGAGGACTTCCCGCCGGCGGGCGAGGCCGCCTGGTTCGTCGGGACGTCCTTCGACGAGGAGGACTTCGCCGACGTCTTCGCCCGGTTCCTGCGGACCGTCGACACCGCCGAGGTCACGGCGCTGATCATCGGCTACTGGGGCGCGGAGTACGACAGCGGCGCCGGCGACCCGGTGGGGCTGCTCACCGCGGCCGCCGCGTCGTTCCCCAAGCTCAGGGCGCTGTTCCTCGGCGACATCACCGGCGAGGAGTCGGAGATCTCCTGGATCGAGCACTCCGACATCACGCCGCTGTTCGCCGCGTTCCCGGGCCTGGAGCGGTTCGAGGTGCGGGGTTCGCAGGGCCTCGTCCTCGATCCGGTCAAGAGCGAGCGGCTCACGGTGCTGCGGTTCGAGTCGGGCGGGCTGCCGGCGCGGGTCGTCCGGTCCGTGGGGGCGAGCGAACTGCCGAACCTGGAGCACCTCGACCTGTGGCTGGGCGAGGACAACTACGGCGGCGACGCGACGGTCGCCGACCTCGCGCCGTTCCTCGGCGGCGAGCGGCTGCCCGCGCTGCGCCACCTCGGCCTGGAGGACAGCGAGATCCAGGACGAGATCGCGGCGGCGGTCGCGGGCGCGCCCGTGGTGGCGCGGCTGGAGTCGCTCAGCCTGGCGATGGGCATCCTCACCGACCAGGGCGCCGAGGCGCTGCTCGCCGGGCAGCCGCTCACCCACCTGCGCAAACTCGACCTGCACCACCACTTCCTGTCGGACGCGATGGTGGCGCGGGTGAAGGCGGCGCTGCCCGGCGTCGAGGTCGACCTGGACGAGCAGGAGAAGCCGGACGGCGACTGGCACTACATCGCGGTATCGGAATGATCCAGGAACGGCTCTCGACGTTCGCCGACCTCCCCGTCCACACCTTCGACGGGGAGCCGGACGGGCCGCTCCCCGCCCCGGACGAGGCGGCGTGGGGGATCTACCACCGCGTCCACGACAACGGCGTGTGGGGAGCCGAGGTCCCCGAGAACTTCGACCGCTTCCTCCGGGAGGTCGACACGACGCGGGTCACGCATCTCGTCATCGGCTTCTGGGGGTTCGACTGCGAGGAGTTCGACCCGGTGGGACGGCTGGTGGAGGCCGCCGCCCACGACCGGATCGCCGAGGCCGTGGCGGACGCGCCCGTCGTCGCACGGCTGGAGTCGCTGAGCCTCGCCCTCGGCACGCTCACCGACGCGGGCGCGGAGGCGCTGCTGTCCGGCCGTCCGCTCGGCCACCTCGCCGAGCTCGACCTGCACCACCACTACCTGACCGAGGAGATGGGTACGCGGGTGCGGGAGGCTTTGCCGGGCGTCCGGGTGAATCTGGACGATCCGCAGGGCCGGCCCGAATGGCTGAAGCCCGAGTGGCGCCGGCTCGAATTCGACATCAGCTGCTCCTACATCGCGGTCGCCGAATGAGCCTTGTCGTGGTGGGGACGCCCGGTGACCGGCGTCCCGCGCTGTTCGCGGCGGCGTGCCGGTCCGCCGGGCTGCCCGAACCGCGTCTCGTTCCATGGACGGACGTGCTGCGTGGCGTCCCCCTGGACGTGCGTGCGGGTGACGTTGTGCGCATCGATTCGCCGGGCGAGGACCGCGAGGCCGACGCGCTGCTGCGCGGCCCTGGCGAACCGTCCCGCGTGGGCGGCGGTGCGCCCTGGTATCGGACGTTCACGACGGCGCTGCGGCGGCTGTCGGGCTCGGCGGCCTCGGCCGGGGCGCGGGTTCTCGGCGATGTCGAGGAGATCGCGGTCATGTTCGACAAGCGGCTGACGCATGCGCGTCTGCAGGCCGCCGGCGTCCCGGTCCCGGCCGCGCTGCCGGACATCGACGGCTATGCGGCGCTTCGATCCCGGATGGACGAGGCAGGGGAGCGGCGGGTGTTCGTCAAGCCCGCGCACGGCTCGTCCGCGTCCGGCGTGGTCGCCCTGCAGACCGCGCCGGGCCGAGTAAGGGCTGTGACCTCGGCGTTCATGGCGGGGGACCGGTTGGTCAACTCGCTGCGCGTGCGCTCCTACGGGACCGAGGAGGAGGTCGCGGCGCTGATCGACATGCTCGCGCCGGACGGCCTGCACGTGGAGCGGTGGCTGCCCAAGGCCACGCTCGACGGCCGCGTCTTCGACCTGCGGGTCGTCGTCATCGGTGGCGAACCCACGCACGCGGTCGTCCGGACGAGCCGCACACCCATGACCAACCTGCATCTGGGCGGTGCCAGGGGAGACCTTGGGGCCGTGCAGCGCGCGCTTGGTGAGGACGGGTGGCGGCGAGCGCTCGACGTGTGCGCGCGGGCCGCATCCTGTTTTCCCGGCAGCCCAATGGTCGGCGTCGACCTGCTCGTAGGGGCGGGCTTGAGGCGGTTCTCCGTCTGCGAGGTGAACGCATTCGGTGATTTGCTCCCAGGGCTGACCGGCCTGCCAGGAGGGGCTGCCGAGGGACTCGACACGTACGCGGCCCAGGTCGCCCTACTTCAGCAGCCGACGGCGGGGGCTACGGCGTGACGGGACGCGACATGAACACCGTCGTGGGCAGTCACGATCTGCTGCTGGTAACGCTCGACACGCTGCGCTACGACGTGGCCGCCGAAATGGCCGCGTCCGGGGAGACGCCTACGCTCGCCGGGTTGCTGCCAGGGGGCCGCTGGGAGCGCCGCCACACGCCGGGCAGCTTCACCTATGCGGCGCATGCCGCGATGCTGGCCGGGTTCATGCCGACGCCCGCGTCCCCTGGGCCGCACCCACGTCTCTTTGCCGGAGCGTTCCCGGGAAGCGAGACGACCGCGTCCCATACATGGACGTTCGATGCCGCCGACCTGCCGTCCGGACTTGCCGCCGCCGGGTACCACACCGTCTGCGTGGGCGGCGTGGGGTTCTTCAACAAGCTGACGCCACTCGGGTCGGCGCTGCCGTCACTGTTCGCCGAAAGCCACTGGGAACGTGAGTTCGGCGTCACCGACCCCGAGGCGCTGCCCAACCAGATCGACCGCGTCGCAGAGATCCTGGGACGGCTGCCCGACGACCGGCGCCTGTTCCTGCTGTTGAACGTCGCGTCCCTGCACCAGCCCAACTGGTTCTACCTGCCCGGTGCCACGAAGGCGGACGGGGACACGCGCGCCAGTCACGCCGCAGCCCTCCGCCATATCGACGCCCACATCGGCCGACTGTTCGCGCTGATGCGCCGTCCGTGCTTCGTCATCGTCTGTTCCGACCATGGGACGGCCTACGGCGAGGACGGCCACACCGGGCACCGCATCGGCCACGAGGTCGTCTGGACCGTTCCGTACGGGGAGTTCATCCTGCCGTGAAGCCTTACCAGGGATACGTGTACGCGTACCCGCACAAGACCGCCTACCGTCCGTTGAACCCTGCGCCTTCGCTGCGCGACGTATGGGCGGGGGAGTCGATTGATTCGCTCTTCCTCTACCTCCACGTCCCCTTCTGCGAGATGCGTTGCGGTTTCTGCAACCTCTTCACCCGCACTGGCGCGCCCGAAGAACTGACCAGTGCCTACCTGGACGCGCTCGACCGGCAGGCGACCGCCGTACTGGACGCCCTGGACGCTCCCGTCTTCGCCACGGCGGCCTTCGGCGGCGGCACACCGACCTACCTCACCGCGTCCGAACTGGAACGACTGTGCGACATTGCCGGACGGTTCCAGGGCTTCGGCTCGATTCCGCTCGGCGTGGAGACATCGCCGGCCACCGCCACCACCGACCGGCTGACCGTCCTCGCCGAACGCGGAACGACCCGGATATCCATCGGCGTGCAGAGCTTTCTGGACGACGAGGCTCGCGCGGCCGTCCGTCCACAGAAACGCGCCGAAGTGGAGGCCGCGCTAGACCGCATCCGGGCCATGGGCTTCCCGACCCTCAACATCGACCTCATCTACGGCATCGACGGCCAGACGCCCGCGACATGGCTGCACTCCCTGGACGCCGCCCTCACGTGGCGCCCAGAGGAGATCTACCTGTATCCCCTCTACGTCCGTCCGCTGACCGGCCTGGGACGCCGTACCCAAGACTGGGACGACCAGCGCCTCACCCTCTACAGAATCGGCCGTGACCACCTTCTGGCCGAAGGCTACGAACAGGTGTCGATGCGGATGTTCCGCCTACCCGGAGACACCGCCAACGGCACGGAGTACTGCTGCCAGACCGACGGCATGGTCGGCCTGGGCTGCGGAGCCCGTTCCTACACATCCCGCTTGCACTACTCGTTCGAGTACGCGGTCGGCGCAAGCCAGGTGCGCTCCATCATCGACTCCTACGTGAACGAAACCGACCTCACGACCGCCCGGGTGGGCTTCGCCTTGGAGGAAGACGAACAACGCCGCCGCCACCTACTCCAATCACTTCTTCAGACAACAGGCCTCGACCGGAACACCTACAGCGCGCGCTTTGGAACAGACCCACTTGACGACTTCACCACCGCCCTCGCACCATTCGAGGCTCGTGACTGGCTGGAAGCGTCCGACACAATCCTCCGCCTGACTCCGGAGGGCCTCGCCTACTCCGACGCCATCGGACCCGCCCTCTTCTCGTCCCGCGCCCAGTCCCTCATGGACTCCTACGAGGCGCGTTGATGGACCACCTCACGATCCTCTACCGAGGACCATTGGCGAGCTGCGACTACGACTGCCCGTACTGCCCCTTCGCCAAGCGCCGCGATACACCGACCCAACTCCGCGCCGACCGCGCCGCGCTCCAACGCTTCACAGACTGGGTCGCGGCCTGCGAGCATCCGATCTCCGTACTGTTCACCCCATGGGGCGAAGGGCTGGTGCGCTCCTGGTACAGGCAAGCCCTCACCACCCTGAGCCACCTTCCGCACGTCGAACGGGTCGCGATCCAGACCAACCTCAGCCACCGCGTCTCCTGGACGGCCGACGCCGACCTCACACGGCTCGCGCTGTGGGCGACGTACCACCCCGGCCAGGTCCCGTACGAACGGTTCCTGGGCAAATGCCGCGACCTGGCGACACGCGGCGTCCGATTCAGCGTCGGGATCGTCGGCCAGCCCGACCACCTCGACGCCGCCCGCCGCCTCCGCGCCGACCTGCCCGCAGGCACGTACCTGTGGGTCAACGCCGCCGAAGGACGCGTCTACGACGACGCCGAAGCCGCCGCCTGGACCGAGATCGACCCGCTCTTCCCCCTCAGCCGCCGCCCCCACGCCAGCCGCGGACTCCCGTGCAAGACCGGTGAGACAGTGGTGTCCGTGGACGGCGACGGCACAGTACGCCGCTGCCACTTCGTCCCGTCCATCCTGGGCAACCTCTACGACGGCACGTTCCGTGACGCCCTGACCCCGCGCCCGTGCCCCCTGAACACGTGCGACTGCCACATCGGCTACGTCCACCTGGAGCCCTTGGCCCTCTACAACACCTTCACCAACGGCGTCCTAGAACGAATCCCAACCTTCTCCGCCCTAACCGCAGCGAGAGCTATCGGAGTTGGGGGCGCGGCAGGGGCGTGACCGAGGGTGGTCAGCCGGCCGGGTTTCGTGATGCGGCAGGTGACGGGATTTCGGCGGGGCGGGCGGCGGGAGTCGGACCGGGCAGTCGGGCCGGACGCCGTGCAGGACGGGCGCTGAGGGCGCATGCTTGCGTTAGCCGGCGAACTTAGGCGGTGCCGTGGACCACCGACATCGGCCCCATTTCGTCCTCGCGCTGGAGCCAGTGGAGGGCGCGGTGCGCGCTGCCCGCGACACGGTCCGGGCGGCGCTGGAGGGGTGGAACCGTCGGGACGTCCACGGTGACCTGGAGCTGATCACCAGCGAGCTCGTCACGAACGCGATCCGGCACGCGAACTCCATCACGCTCGTCCTCTACCTGCCCGATGACAAGACCGTGATGGTGGAGGTGTGGGACGACAATCCGCAGGGACCGTCCGCGCCCATCCTCGACTTACAGGCGGAGGACGGCCGGGGCCTCCTGCTCGTCGGCGCGCTCTCCAACTCGTGGGGGTGGCGCTCCACCGCCGAAGGCAAGGTCACCTGGGCGCAGGCCGCCGCGCCGTGACAGCGGGCGTCCCTTGGTGACTGGGGAAGTGCGACCAAGGGACACCCGCAGGCTCAGGTCTGTTTTTCGGGGTGGTAGTCGGCCTCGTCCACACCGAACGTCCAGGCGACGCCCGCGCGCGCTGTGCGGGTGCCGGGCGGGACGCGCAGATAGTAGGTGCGATGCGTCCCGTCGGGTTCGGGCGTGGAATTGACCACTTCGACCATGACCACGGATTCGTCGCCGGGCAGGTCGATCGACCACAGGACGCCCGTCTCGTCCCGGTGCAGGGGACGGGCGCCCGTTTCGGCCAGGTAGCGGTCGTATCCGAAGATCTCCAGCATCACCCGGCGTAGTTCGGCGTTCTCCTCGGACGAGATGCGGTCCGGTGTCAGGTCGGTCAGCGAAGACACGAAATCGCGCGGGATCGGCATGCCGCGCCAGGCGTGCAAGGCGAAACCGTCCGGATAGGCGAGGGCGGGCCCATCGCCCCGGTGCAGCCGTCCCGGCTCGTCCCGATGCAGTTCGCTGGGACGTTCGGACAGGATCACCAGCCGCTCGTAGGGCCACCACCAGCCGGCCGAGCGGGCGACCTCCGCGAGGCCGGCGAGCGGGCCGTCCAGCCGTCCGAGCGACTCGAACAGCGCAAGCCACGGCGCGTCGTGCTGGCCCAGGACGGCGTCGAGCGCGGCTGCACGCAGCAGGGACGCGACCCGTTCCTGTGCCGGCAGCGGGTTCCCTTCCGCGCGCGAGCGGGCATGGGCCTGCTCCCCGGTGGCGGCGCGAACCCGCGTAACCAGCGACTGGACCTGGTTCCAGAGCAGGCCCCCGGTGTCGGCCCACGTGCGCGGCCACTGCTCCGGCCCCTGTTCGGAGCAGGCCGCCGCACGTTCAGCCTCCCAGGGCCGGGTCCGCACGTCCGCGAGGACGCTCCCGCCCGCGGCTCCCTCACCCAGGTCGGCCCGGGCCTGTTCGAGCAGGTCGTCCAGGCCGGCCGTCTGCAAGGCCTCGCCGTGCCCCGCCAGGACGGCCGCCGCGACGGCGCCGCGCGCGGGGGAGGGCACCCATATGTACCGTTCGGGGGCGTCCAAGCCTGCGGCGGCGTAGGCGGCGGCCACGCCGGCCTCGGCCCGGGCGCGGTCGGCGGGACCGGTGCCGAATGCCGCCGACTGCCAGTCGCCGACCACGTAATGGGTCTCGCGTACCGTTCCGGTGAGCATCCCGATCCCCTCAGTCGGCCACGACGCGGACGGCGCCGGGCACGTACTCGCGCTGGCGGATCACCCGGTACCACCCCTTGGGGAGCGTGATCGCCGCGTGCTCCTCGTGCACCAGCCGCCCGCCGGACGGCAGGTGCAGATGGTCCGGGGCGAGCGGATCGGGGACGCGCAGCAGCGAGCCGGGCGCGGCCAGCGCGTGCGCGTGCCCGGTGGCCTCCCCGAGCGCCAGCACCATGCGGCCGCGGCCGTCGCGCGGGGACGGCGGCAGGTCGCGGACGGCCTGCGGGACCGCCTCGTCCGGCACGGGCAGGATCAGGATGTCTCCCTGTCGGTACATGCCGCGAACGTAACCTCCGCCACCGACAAAATGCGGGGATGTCAGAAGCCGCGCGTGCGGCGGGCCGCCGGACGGGCCCACCGTCCGGACGCGCCGAGACCGACCCGCTGGAACGCCCGGACGAGTTCGCCACCGAGGTTCACGCCGGCGCCCAACGCGAGCGCCACGGAAACCGCCCCAATAAGGCTCAGTACGCCCGTGTTCGGTGAGCCGGTGTTGAGTTCGACCATGCCCCGGTAGAGCGCCGTCCCGGGCAGAAGCGGACCGATGGCAGGGACGACGTACGGCATCACGGGCTGCTGGTGTCTTCGGGCCAGCCAGTTCGCCGCAGTACCGACGATGGTGGCCGCCACTGCCGCAGCGAGCACAGGCGGAACGTTCCACCCGCGCACGAGGACGTACAGCACCCAGATCAACGCCCCGCCCAGGGCCGCGGCCACAAGGACGTCCTTAGGCGCGGCGAGGGAAACCGCGAATGTCACCGAGATCGCTGCGGCGGCTATGACCGCGACAGGTCTCAGCTCCGCCGCCGGTGTGGGCAGATGCTTGACGTCGATGGGCACGCCCATGCTGACCGCGAAGTAGACGACCGCGCCGAGCCCCGCGACGATCGCCGCGATCATGAAGAAGACCTCCAGCACCCGGGCCCCGGCGCTCACCAGGTCGCCGGTGATGCCGTCCTGGATGCTGGCGACCAGCGGACGTCCCGGCAGCAGCGCCAGGATCGCCCCGGTGACGATGGTGGAGGCGTGTCCCGGGTCGCCGATGGCCACGACCAGGGCCGCGGCACCGGCACCGATCGCGGCGGCCACCGTCAGCTGGAAGAACTCCGCGATACCGCGCCGCGCCAGGGCGGCGGCGGTACGGTCGCCGAGCAGCGTCGCGATGAACGCGGTGGTCGCCACGAGCGGTCCACCACCGGACAGCACACTGCCCGATGCGGCGATGAGCCCCAGCGACACGGCCAGGAGCCAAGCCGGATACGGTGCGCGGCCCGTTTTGATGTCCCTGAGCCGCTTGTGGGCCTCGTCCAGCTCCAGCATGCCGATGGACGCGTCCTGGACGAGCTGGTGCAGCGCGGTAAGCCGCCAGTAGGCCGGGGTACGGCGGCGGATGGCCCGCGTCCCCGTCATGGGTGGCGCGCCCTTACCGGGATGGGCCGAGACCAGAAGGCTCGTCAGCGTGACCTGTACTTCACAGCGGGGAAGCTCATACGCGACGGCCAGGCTGAGCATCGCCTCGTTGACGCGCTCAGTGGTCTCGCCGCTGGCCAGCAGCAGTTCGCCTACGCGCAGCACGAGATCGACCGCCCGAGGGTCGACGATCTCGCTGGGTTCCTCTTCGGGCGGTTCCGGGGGAGACCCGTCCATCAGGACCTGCCATGTCCGCCGCAAGCGTTCGGCCGCGCGCATTCGCCTGCTCGTGCCCCTCCCCGCCTTGTCATCGATCTTGAAGGCAGGCTACCCAGGGCCCGCGCGCTCCAACTCCGCGGCTCCCCACCTGGCTTATCCACAGAACGCGATTCTGGTGCGGGGCCTTCCGCGGCGCTGGTACCAAGGACGCATGAGCACTCCAGAGCAGCTCCGGGACGATGCCGAGCGGTGCCTGCGCGCCCTCGCCGGCGACCACGCCCGGCTCCGCGACGACCAGTGGACGGCGATCCGCGCGCTCGTCGTCGAGCGGCGCCGGGCCCTGGTCGTGCAGCGCACCGGCTGGGGCAAGTCCGCCGTCTACTTCGTGGCGACCCGGCTGCTCCGCGAGCGCGGCGCCGGCCCCACCGTGATCGTCTCGCCGCTGCTGGCGCTGATGCGCAACCAGATCGAGGCCGCCGACCGGGCCGGCATCCACGCCCGCACGATCAACTCGTCCAACACCGGCGACTGGGACCAGATCTTCGCCGAGGTCGAGCAGGGCGCGGTGGACGTCCTGCTGGTGAGCCCCGAACGGCTCAACAACCCCGACTTCCGCGACCTCGTCCTGCCCAAGCTCGCCGCCGGCGCCGGGCTGGTCGTCGTCGACGAGGCCCACTGCATCTCCGACTGGGGCCACGACTTCCGGCCCGACTACCGGCGGCTGCGCACCCTGCTCGCCGAACTCCCGCCCGGCATCCCGGTGCTCGCCACCACCGCGACCGCCAACGCCCGCGTCACCCAGGACGTCGCCGAGCAGCTCGCCGGTGACGACGCCCTCGTCCTGCGCGGCCCGCTCGAACGCGAGTCGCTGCACCTCGCCGTCGTCACGCTCCCCACCGCCGAGCAGCGCATCGCCTGGCTGGAGGAGCACCTCGCCGACCTGCCGGGCTCCGGCATCATCTACACCCTCACCGTCGCCGCCGCCCACGAGATCACCGGCCACCTGCGCGACCGGGGCCACGAGGTCGCCGCCTACTCCGGCCAGACCGAGCAGGCCGAACGCCTCCAAGCCGAGCAGGACCTCCAGGACAACAAGCTCAAGGCCCTCGTCGCCACCAGCGCCCTCGGCATGGGCTTCGACAAATCCGACCTCGGCTTCATCGTCCACGTCGGCGCCCCGCAGTCGCCCGTCGCCTACTACCAGCAGATCGGACGCGCCGGCCGCGGCGTCGACCGCGCCGAGGTCATCCTGCTGCCGGGCCGCGAAGACCGCGACATCTGGGCCTACTTCGCGAGCCTCGCCTTCCCCCCAGAGCAAACCGTCCGCACCACCCTGGAGGTCCTCGGAACAGCCGACCGCCCGCTCTCCACCGGCGCCCTCGAACCCATGGTCGACCTGGGCCGGGCCCGCCTCGAAATGATGCTCAAGGTCCTCGACGTGGACGGCGCGGCCCGCCGCGTCAAGGGCGGCTGGACGTCCACCGGCGACCCCTGGACCTACGACCGCGAACGCTACGAGCGCGTCACCGCCGAACGCCGCCGCGAACAGCAGGCGATGCTCGACTACATCGCAACTCAATCCTGCCGCGAGGAGTACCTACGCCACCAGTTGGACGATCCTGCCGCCGCCCCCTGCGGCCGCTGCGACAACTGCACGGGCCGCCACTGGCCCGCCGATGTCACCCAGGAGAGCACGACCCGCGCCCGCGACCGCCTGCATCGCCCCGGCGTCGACATCGCCCCCCGCCGAATGTGGCCCACGGGCGTCAAGGACGACCTCGGCGTCTCCGGCCGGATCAAACCCGACCTCCAGGCCGAGACGGGCCGGGCCCTCGGCCGCCTCACCGACATCGGCTGGGGCAACCGCCCCCGCGACCTGTTCGCCGCCCCCGACACCGACGTCCCCGCCGACCTGGTGGACGCCGTCGTCAAGGTCCTCGCCGCCTGGGACTGGCCCGCCCGCCCCACCGGCGTCGTCACGATCGGCTCCCGCTCCCGCCCCCGCCTGGTCACGACCTTCGGCCGGCGCATAGCCGAGATCGGCCGCCTGACCTACCTGGGCGAACTGACCCCTGTCGGCGACCCCGTCCCGCGCCGCCACAACAGCGCCCAGCGCCTCCGCTCCGTCTGGCACACCCTGACCGTCCCCGACGACCTGACCACCGCCCTCGCCGACAACCCGGGCCCCGTCCTCCTGGTAGACGACCGACTGGAAACCGGCTGGACCATGACAGTAGCCACCCGCCTCCTAAAACAGTCAGGCGCCAAAACAATCCTCCCCCTAACCCTGGCAACCCCCAACTGACAAGAAGGGGTCGCGCGGGCAGGCCAACATCGCCATGCGACGACGTGGCGTGACTCCAACTTTCACCCACTGCCAACACCCTGTCTCTTATACCCATC